>NZ_JAPEPI010000001.1:1243396-1554245 GCF_026340305.1 Streptomyces sp. NBC_01381
CGCCGGTCACGAGGTGCCTCCAGTGCGGACGGAACGGCTGCGGACGATGAGCCAGATCAGGTACGGGGCTCCGACGGCCGCGGTCAGCACACCCACCGGGAGTTCCGTGGGCGAGAAGAGCCGGCGGGCGAGGAGGTCGGCGATGACCATGATCAGCGCGCCGAGCAGCGCCGAGCAGAGCAGCGGGATCTGCGCGGTGCGGGTCATCCTGCGGGCGATCTGCGGGGCCAGCAGCGCCACGAAGTCGACGGGCCCCGCGGCGCCGGTCGCCACGGAGGCGAGGACGACGCCGAGCAGCACGAGACCGAGGCGTACGTGTCCCAGGCGCACCCCGAGCGCGGTCGCCGTGTCGTCGTCCATGGTCACGGAGCGCTGGGCGCGGGCCGCCCACGCGATGAACGGGAGCAGCACGAGCAGGGTCAGGCCGAGCGGCTCCGCCTCCGCCCAGCCGCGGCCGTTGAGCGAGCCCGTCATCCAGATCTGCGCCTGCTGGGCGACGAGATAGTCGCCCTTGGTCATGAAGAGCGTGGTGATGGACCGCAGGGCGATGGCGAAGCCGATGCCGATGAGCACGAAGCGGGTGGCGTGCAGGCCGCCGCGCCAGGCGAAGACGTACACGAGAGCGGCGGCGGCGACTCCGCCGAGCACCGAGAGATACGGAAGGACGGTGTACGAGGTGACCCCGAGGGTCATCGCACCCACCGTGACGGCGCTCGCGCCCTGGCTGATGCCGATGATGTCGGGGCTCGCGAGGGGGTTGCGGGCGACGGTCTGGATCAGCCCGCCGGCGACGCCGAACGCGGCGCCGACGAGGAGGCCGACGACCATGCGGGGTTCGCGCAGCGTGCCCACGACCAGCTCGTCGGGGGACGGCTGCCCGAAGACGACCTTCAGGGCTTCGGCGGGCTGGACGAAGGACTCGCCTATGCAGAGGTACGCGAGACAGCTGGCTGCCAGCAGGGCGCTTAGGGCGAGGGTTACTGAGGCTGCCCGGCGGTGCACCAGGAAGGCTGCTTTGCGGACCCGGAGCACCGAATACCCAGCCGGACGCAGCTTTTTCGGTGGCCCGGCAGTGGGCGTTGTGCCCACCCGTTCCGCCGTGCGGAACGCCTGCCCACAACGAGGGCGGTCTGTCATGCCGCCACCACCTTCCGGCGCACGAGCGTCACCAGGAACGGCACCCCGATCAGCGCGGTCATCACCCCGGCCGGTACCTCGCTCGGCGGAAAGATCACCCGCCCCACCGTGTCGGAGACGAGGAGCATCACCGGCCCCAGGACAGCGGCCATAGGAAGCACCCAGCGATGCCCGCTGCCCACGATCGCGCGAGCGATGTGCGGTACGGCGAGCCCGATGAAGGCGATGGGCCCGGCGGCCGCGACCCCGGCGCCGGTGAGCACGGTGGCGCCAAGTCCGCCGACGATCCGCACCGTCGCGACCTTCTGCCCGAGCCCCTTGGCCACGTCCTCCCCGAGGGCGAGCGCATCGAGCCCGCGCGCCACGGACAGCACGAGCAGCAGCCCCACGAGCAGGAACGGCCAGATCTGCCCGACGACCTCCGTGTCACGACCGGAGAGCGAACCCACCTGCCAGAAGCGGAACTCGTCCAGGGCGGAGGCCTTGGTGGTGAGGACGGCGGTGGTCAGGGAGACGAGGAGCGCGTTGATCGCGGCGCCGCCGAGCGCGAGCTTCACGGGGGTCGCCCCGCCCCGTCCGCTCGCGGCGATCGCGTACACCGCGACGGACGCGATGCCCGCGCCGACGAAGGCGTACCAGACGTACCCGGTCAGCGTGTGGACCCCGGCGAAGGCGATCGCCATGACGACGCCCACCGACGCGCCCTGGCTGACGCCGAGGATGCCGGGGTCGGCGATGGGGTTGCGGGTGATGCCCTGCAGGACGGTGCCCGCCAGGGCGAGCGCGGCGCCCACCATCAGGCCGATGACCGTACGCGGCACCCGCATCTCGCGGACGACCTCGGCGGCGTCGCTGTGCCCGCCGTGCAGCAGGGCGTCGAAGACGGCGGACGGCGCGATCGCGCGGGCGCCGACGGAGAGGCTGAGCAGGACCGCGAGCAGCAGGGCCAGCACGGCCGCCGTCATCGCGACAGCGCGTCTGGCTGGCACACGCATCGGCTGAGCTCGTTTCGGAAGAATCGGCAGGGTGGAGGTACGGCGGTACATCAGGGGCAAAGCAGAGGTAAGGCTTGGCTAAGCCTAAGGGGGACCTCAGCCCCCGTCCCCCGGCCGTCGGGCCTCTGCACAATGGCCCCATGACCTCTCGCGCTCCGACGGTCGGTTTCGACCTCGACATGACCCTGATCGACTCCCGCCCGGGCATCAAGGCGGCCTACGAGGCACTGTCCGCGGAGACGGGGACGTACATAGACGCCGACTTGGCCATCACCCGCCTCGGCCCGCCCCTTGATGAGGAGCTGCGCCACTGGTTCCCCGAGGACAAGATCCAGGAGATGGGCGACCGTTACCGTGAGATCTATCCCACATACGCCATCGCGCCGGCGCTCGCGATGCCCGGCGCCCGGGAGGCCGTCGCCGCGGTCCGCGAGCACGGCGGCCGCGCGATCGTGGTGACCGCCAAGCACGAGCCCAACGCCAAGCTGCACCTGGCGCACCTCGGCATCGAGGCGGACGCGGTGATCGGCTGGCTGTGGGCCGAGGCGAAGGCGGAGGCGCTGCGCGAGCACGACGCGGCGGTGTACGTCGGCGATCACACCGGTGATGTACGCGGCGCGCGTACGGCCGGCGCGCTGTCCGTCGCGGTGCCGACCGGGCCGTGCGACGCAGCCGAACTGCGCGCGGCGGGCGCGGACGTCGTGCTCACCGACCTGACGGAATTCCCCGCCTGGCTCGCGTCGTACGCCGCCGACGCCGCCGCTAAGTAGCGGCGGACCTGGCCTGGCGGCGCTGGACGGCGATACCGCGCAGCACTCCCGCCCCGGCGACGAGGAATCCGACCCCCATCAGCATGCACACCGCGTACGCGATGGACGGGAAGGGATCCGTGCCGAGGAAAAGCGGGGCCACTGTGACGAGAGTGGCCACGGCTCCGACGAAGAAGACGATCGCGCCGGCACGGACCAGGCCATCGCCCGGTCCGGCTGAATTCGCTTGGGTTTTGTCACGCACCCCACCAGGGTAGTTCCCAGCGCGAAGGAAGAATCCGGGGACGTCTTGTCACCGGCTCCCGGACCAATAGTCTTGGTCCTGGCGGGTCGGGCGACCCGCTGTAGTGCTATCCAGAGCCGTTTTTCCGCGGCATAGACGAGTACGACGACAAGTACGAGGACGAGGACTTCACGTGCCTACCGGCAAGGTCAAGTGGTTCAACAGCGAGAAGGGCTTCGGCTTTCTCTCCCGCGATGACGGCGGCGACGTCTTCGTGCATTCCTCCGTACTGCCCGCCGGCGTCGACACACTCAAGCCCGGACAGCGCGTCGAGTTCGGCGTCGTCGCGGGCCAGCGCGGTGACCAGGCCCTTTCGGTCACGATCCTCGACCCGACGCCGTCGGTCGCGGCGGCCCAGCGCCGTAAGCCGGACGAACTGGCCTCCATCGTGCAGGACTTGACGACGCTCCTGGAGAACATCACGCCGATGCTGGAGAAGGGCCGTTACCCGGACAAGGCATCCGGCGCGAAGATCGCCGGCCTGCTCCGTGCGGTGGCGGACCAGCTGGACGTCTGACCGAGCTGTTCTTTCCGTACGCACGCGGGGCGGGCCGAGGCTTTTCGGCCCGCCTTGCGTACGAGATCTAGCCGAAGTTCAGCGCACCGGGCGGCAGCGCCGGGACAAGACCCTCCGCGGCGGCCCGTGTCAGCAGCCCCCGGACCGCCGCATATCCGCTCTCGCCGAGATCCGCGGTGAACTCGTTCACGTACAGACCGATGTGCTGGTCGGCGACCGCCGGGTCCATCTCCTGCGCGTGCTCAAGGACGTAGGGCCGGGATGCCTCGGGGTCGTCCCAGGCCATGCGCACGGAGGTCCGCGCCGCGTCGGCGAGCTGCCGCAGCCGCTCGGCGCCGAGCGACCGCTTGGCGATGATCGCGCCCAGCGGGATCGGCAGGCGTGTCGTCTGCTCCCAGTGCTCGCCCATGTCGGCGAGGCAGTGCAGGCCGTAGTTCTGGTAGGTGAAGCGCGCCTCGTGGATGACGAGCCCCGCGTCGACCTTTCCGTCCCGCACCGCGGGCATGATCTGGTCGAAGGGCAGCACCACGATCTCGCCGACGCCACCACCGGTCAGGGTGTCCGCGGCCCAGAGCCGGAACAGCAGATACGCCGTCGACTTCTCGCTCGGCACCGCCACCGTCTTGCCGGTGAGATCGACCCCGGCCTCCCGGGTGAGCACCAGCGGTCCGCAGCCCCGCCCGAGCGCCCCGCCGCACGGCAGCAGCGCGTACTCGTCGAGGACCCAGGGCAGCACGGCGTACGACACCTTCAGGACGTCGAACTCGCCGCGCTCCGCCATGCCGTTGGTGATGTCGATGTCCGCGAAGGTGACGTCGAGCTCGGGCGCGCCGGGCACCCGGCCGTGCGCCCAGGCGTCGAAGACGAACGTGTCGTTGGGGCAGGGCGAGTACGCGATCTGCAGCGGCCGGTCCACCTGGGCCTGGGTCTCAGTCATGCCTCTTCCAACTCTCCAGTACGGGCGCGAACTTCCCGAACGCGTCAGTCAGCGCGGCGAGCGCGTCGCCGATCCGCCAGGCGCCGCGGTCCCGCGGCCCGACGGCGTTGGAGACCGCGCGGATCTCCAGGACGGGCAGTCCGTACGCGGCGGCCGCCTCGGCGACCCCGAACCCCTCCATCGCCTCGGCGAGCGCACCGGGGTGGCGCCGCCGCAGCTCGGCGGCGCGCTCGGCGGAGCCGGTCACGGTGGAGACGGTGAGGACACCGCCGGCCCGGCCGCCGGTCGCCGCGGCCACGTCGCGTACGAGGGACGGCGGCGGGAGGTGCGTGACGGCACCGAACCCTAGTTCGGTGACCGGCAGGAACCCGTCGGGCGTCTGGGCGCCCAGATCGGCCGCGGTGATCTCGTCGGCGACGACGAGGGAGCCGACGGGCGCGCCGGGCTGGAAGCCGCCGCCGATTCCGGCGGAGACGACGAGGTCGTACGTGCCGCGCGCGATGGCGGCCGCGGTGTGCGCGGCAGCGGCGGCGGGGCCCACCCCGGCGGCGACGACATCGCCGTACTCAGAAGGCAGGCCCTTGGCCACCGCGTCCCGTTCGGCCGGGACGGCGGTGGCCACCAGAACACGTACCGAAGCCGTGGTCAGGAGTCCTTCTCGAGCTTGAACGACCACAGGCCCGTCGCCTTGGAGCCGGAGCCCTTGCCGCCCTCGAGCAGGCTGACGGTGGTGGCGTTGGTGCCGCCGCCGTACTGCTGGTTGAAGAAGACGCTGCCCGGGATGACGACGTACGTCTTGTCGCTGGACTCGGTGAGCGGCTGACCGTTCATCAGGAGCGTCCAGCCCTTCTCGGCGATCTCCGGGTCGACGCCGAAGCGGACCTTCTCGTCGGGATCGACCTTGATGGACTTGACGTCCTTGTCCTTCAGGCAGCCCTGCAGCTGAGACTGCTTGAGCTCCTCGCCGTCGTTGTAGCAGGAGGCCTCGGTGTTCACCGAGTTGCTGCCGACCGTGACGGTGGCGAGCGGCGTCGGCTTGTCGCAGGCGGACAGGACGAGGAGTCCGGCGGAGACAGCGCCAATGGCAGCCACGGAACGGCGGCGGCGCGCCGAGCTGTGAACGTGTGCGGCTCCGCCGCGGAGCAGGGAGGTCATGGGCGAAGGCTATCGGGCACCTCGTGCCGTCCTGCCACGTGGGGGTCGCGGCGTGCCGCACCCGCGATGTGACGGGCTCACGCCACCCGGCGCCGCTGCGGGCCGCCGTGCCGGGCCGCCGCGAGGAGGCCCCGCACGGTCGACAGCCAGCCGATGGCGACGATCGCGGCGGCCACCGAGAGGCCGAGCGACCCGTTCAGCGGCAGCGCCATGCCGATGCCGCCGCCGATCACCCAGGCCACCTGAAGCGTCGTCTCCGAGCGGGCGAAGGCGGAGGTCCGCACCTCTTCCGGGACGTCCCGCTGGATCAGCGCGTCCAGGGACAGCTTCGACATGGCCTGCGCGAAGCCCGCGACGGCGCCCAGGCAGGCGACGCCGACCGCCGAGAAGAACAGCGCGGCGGTGATCGCGACGGCGAGGACGAAGGCGACGACGGTCACGATGATGATCTCCGGCGCCCGCGACTTCAGCCCGGCACCGACGGCTGTGCCGAGCGCGTTCCCCACGCCGGCCGCGATCCCCACTATCCCCAGGGACACCGCCGCGCTCTGCCCGGCGAGCGGCTCCTCGCGCAGAAGGAAGGCGAGGAAGAAGATCAGAAACCCGGAGAGACAGCGCAGTGAGGCGTTGACGGCGAGGGCGTGGGTGACGGCGGGTCCGACGGTACGCAGCCCCAGTTTCCGCTTCTTGCTGGTGTCCGCCGCGGCTTCGGCCCGCGCGTGCAGATGCAGATGTTCCTCGTCGGCGGCGAGCAGCGCCTTGCTCTCGCCCTTCGCGGAGTCGACCTTGGGCGGCAGCGAGAGGGACAGGAACATCCCGACGACGAAGATCACAAAGGCGCCGTAGAGCGGCCAGCGCGGCCCGAGCGCCTGCAGCCCCGCCCCGATGGGCGCGGCGATACCGGTGGCGAGCAGCCCACCCAGGGTGACTCTGGAGTTGGCCTTGACCAGCGAGAACCCGGCGGGCAGGAGTCTGGGCACGACAGCGCTGCGGACGACCCCGTAGGCCTTGGAGGCGACGAGCACCCCGAGTGCGGCGGGATAGAGCTGGATGCTCCCCGTGATCACCGCTTCCGACAGGAGCAGGGCGAGCAGCGCACGGGCCAGCATCGCGGCGGCCATCGCGTAGCGGCGGCCGTGCGGGAGGCGGTCCAGAAGCGGGCCGATGACGGGGGCCAGGAGGGTGAAGGGCGCCATGGTGATGGCGAGATAGAGGGCGACACGGCCGCGGGCCTCGTCCGTCGGCACGGAGAAGAACACGGTCGACGCGAGCGCGACGGTGATCATGACGTCGCCCGCGCCGTTCACGGCGTGCAGCTCGATGAGCTTGCCGAGCCCGGACTCGCCCGCGCCGTGCGCGTGCGTGGCCTTCCTGATGCCGCGGGCGGTACCGGTGAAGGGCAGATGCAGGGCACGCCCGACGGAACGGACGGCCCTGCTCAGCGCCGAGCCCGCTCCGCTGTTTCCCTGAGAGGACCTTGCGGCGGCCACCTCGTCATAGTGCCCTCTATCGGGCCGCGCTAGTGCGCATCGACAGCCGGGTACGCGGGGTAATCAGGTGGGTGGGCGGGAAAATCCCCCGCGAAGCGGCGGGCGCGGGCGGCCCCCGCCACGGGGGCCGGGCACGCCGGTGTAGGCCCAGGGGCCAGGAGAAGGTAGCGTGCGTAGCGCGCCTGCGGCGGTAGTTCTTGGCCGCGCGCCTCTCGCTCATCCCGCAGAATGGATGACGTAGGGGTGCGCCCGAGGACGTTCGGGCGCGGACGTCGACGCGGCCCTTTGGTCCGCTCCGTCCGCACTCCCGCGTATGGGTGGCGCACTCGTGAGACGGCGTAGGAGAGAAGCGATACCTGTGAGCGCAGCGACAACGCGAAGCCGTACCCCGCGTACCCCGCGTACTCCCGACCGCCTGTGCGCCGAGGCGGTGGGAATGGCCCGTGAGGCGGCCGAGGAGGCCGCCGCACCGGGTGTCGTCGGTGAGCACGTCGATGTCGTGGTCGAGGGCGACCGCGTGGTCACGCACCTGTTCGAATGCAAGGAGTTCGGCTACCGGGGCTGGCGCTGGGCGGTGACGGTGGCGCGCGCCTCGCGGGCCAAGTTCGTCACGCTCGACGAGACGGTGCTTCTTCCGGGCCCCGACGCCTTGCTGGCCCCCGAGTGGGTGCCGTGGAGCGAGCGTCTGCGCCCCGGCGACATGGGCCCGGGCGACCTCCTCCCGACGGACGCCGAGGACCTCCGCCTGGAGCCCGGCTTCTCCGGCGAGGAGGAGCCGCCGCCGAATTCCGCGGTCTCCGAGGAGATGGCGGAGCTGGTCGAGGCGGAGGACGCCGAGGTGACGTCGGGGCCGCCGGCCGAGCTCCCGATGGCCCCCGCGCGCGGCTCCATCGCCGCGATCGCCGACGAGCTCGGCATGCGCAGGGCCCGTGTCCTTTCCCGGTACGGCCTGCATGCCGCGGCCGATCGCTGGGAGGAGACGCACGGCGCGAAGACCGCGATGGCGCAGGCGGCGCCTGCGACCTGTGTCAGCTGCGGCTTCCTCGCCCCGATCGGCGGGTCGCTCGGCCAGGCGTTCGGGGTGTGCGCGAACGAGTTCGGTCCTGCGGACGGCCAGGTGGTGTCTCTCGCGTACGGCTGCGGTGGGCACTCGGAGGCCGCCGTCATGCCGCGGCCCTCGCGCCCCGCGGAACCGGTCCTCGACGAGACCCGCGTCGACGTCCTCCCCCTGCGTCCGTCCCCCGACTCGGGCTCGGTCCTGCCGGAGGGCCCGAGCGAGGACCTCGGCCACTCCTGAGCTCCCGCTGGGGGCAGCCGACTCCTGGGCGGGCCCGCGGTCCCTTCGCGCTCCGCGCGGATTCTTTCCCGCCCACCCACCCGATTGCCCTGCGGTTCGCCCTCGGCCCGGGGCTCCGTGTGGCTGTGGGTTTTTGTCTGCGGCGAGTCGGGGTTCCTTCCCGCGCTCCGCGCGGATCTTTTCCCGCCCACCCACCCGATCACCCCGCAGGGCAATCGGGTGGGTGGGCGGGAAGAACCCGCGCGGAGCGCGGGAGGTCACGGGCGGCTCGCAGCCGAGAGACGTACCGCGGTCCGTGGCTGCCGGGTGATCGGGTGGGCTGGGTGGGGAAATCCCGCGCGGAGCGCGGGAATGTCCGCTGTCGGCCGCACTCCCGACCGCCGGAACCGCCCCGTCCCTGTCGACTGCGGAGTAATCGGGTGGGTGGGCGGGACAAGCCCGCGCGGAGCGCGGGAAAGTCACCCACCGGCCGACAGCCGAAGGACCGGCCCACCCCGCCGGAGGCAGCCGCACTGCCCGAGGCCCCCCGGCCACGCGATACCGTTCGCCCCGCGAACCAAGCGAGGGAGACGACACCGTGAGCAAGACCGTGCGGCCGGCGGCCGAGGGGACTGACCCGTTCGGCACGGCTCGGCTCCGACGGGGAGTCCTCGATTCCTGGGCGGCAAGCCCGGCGAGGTTCCGCGAGGACGCCAACGCCGAGGAGGACCTCGCCCTCGGCGGCTACCGTGACCGCCTCGTCGTCGAGCTGGCGCAGAACGCCGCCGACGCCGCGGCCCGCGCCGGGGCACGGGGCCGCCTCGCCCTCACCCTCCGGGACGGAGTCCTCGCCGCCGCCAACAACGGCGCCCCCCTCGACGCCGCCGGCGTCGAGTCCCTCTCCACCCTCCGCGCCTCCGCCAAGCGGGAGGGGCACGAGGAGACCGCCGTCGGGCGGTTCGGCGTCGGCTTCGCCGCCGTGCTCGCCGTCTCCGACGAGCCCGCCGTCGTCGGGCGTACCGGCGGAGTCCGCTGGTCCCTCGGCGAGGCACGCGAACTCGCCGCCGAAACCGCCCGGTTCAGCCCCGGCCTCGGCGACGAGATCCGGCGCCGTGACGGGCATGTGCCGCTGCTGCGGCTGCCGCTCGCCGCCGAAGGCACCGCCCCGGACGGGTACGACACCGTCGTCATCCTGCCGCTGCGCGACGCCGCCGCCGAGGATCTCGTCACCCGGCTCCTTGAGGGGATCGACGATGCGCTGCTCCTCGCCCTCCCCGGACTTGAAGAAGTCGTCGTGCAGGTCGCGGACGCCGAGCCGCGCGTCCTTCGCCGCACCGCCGGGGACGGATTCGTCGACGTATCCGACAGCCGTGAGGACCCGGAAGGCCGTACGACCCGCTGGCGTACCGTCAGCCGACAAGGCCCCCTGGAGCAGGAGCTGCTCGCCGGCCGCCCCGTCGAGGAGCGGCTGCGGCCCCACTGGTCCGTGACCTGGGCCGTTCCCACCGACCACGACGGCGCCCCGCGGCCGCCCCGCGGCGCCCCCGTGCTGCACGCGCCGACGCCGAGCGACGAGCCGCTCGGCGTGCCCGCGCTGCTCATCGCCTCGTTCCCGCTCGACACGACCCGGCGGCATGCCGCGCCGGGTCCGCTGACCGACTTCCTCGTGCAGCGGGCGGCCGACGCATACGCCGAACTCCTCGCCGGCTGGCGGCCCGTGGGGGAGGGGATCATCGGTCTCGTCCCCGGGCCGCTCGGCAAGAGCGAACTCGACGGTGCGCTGCGCCAGGCCATCCTCGACCGGCTGCCCCGCACCGCCTTCCTGCCGCCCGCCGTCGAGCCCGCCGCCCCGAAGGACGACGCGTCGGACGTCCCCGACTGGGAGGTTCCCGTCGCGCTGCGGCCCCGTGACGCGGAGGTCGTGGAGGGCGCGGGCGCCGAGACCGTACGCGTCCTCGCCGACGTTCTTCCCAGCCTGCTGCCCGCCGGGCTCGAGCGCCGCGCCGAGCTGCGCACCCTCGGCGTCGCCCGGGTCCCGCTGACCGAGGCGATCGACCGCCTTGCCGGTCTGGAGAAGGACCCTGACTGGTGGCGGCAGTTGTACGACGCCCTCGCCGGTGTCGATCCGGACCGGCTGACGGGCCTGCCTGTCCCGCTCGCCGACGGGCGTACGACGATCGGGCCCCGTCAGGTCCTGCTGCCCCTCACGGGCGCGGACAGCGAGGACGGCGACCCCGCGGCCCTCGCCCGGCTCGGCCTGAAGGTCGCGCACCCCGACGCCGTCCACCCCCTCCTGGAGAAGCTCGGCGCACTGCCCGCCACGCCCCGCGCCGTCCTGACGACCCCGCAGGTCCGTGCCGCCGTCGCGGCCTCCCTCGACGACGACACCTGGGACGAGGACGCCCTCGATGCCGAGGAGCTGGCGGATCTTGTCCTCGGACTCGTCCGTGGGGCGAACCTCGCGCCCGGCGACGAGCCCTGGCTCGGCGCGCTCGCGCTGCCCGACGAGGACGGCGAACCGGCACCCGCCGGTGAACTCGTGCTGCCCGGCAGCCCGTTCGCCGAGGTCATGCGCGAGGACGAACTCGCCATGGTGGACGCCGATCTCGCCGACCGCTGGGGCGAGCAGCCGCTGGCCGCGTGCGGCGTCCTGGCGACCTTCGCCCTGGTCCGCGCCACGGATGTCGTACTCGACCCCGACGAACTGGAGCCGCGCGAAGGGGACTTCGCCGAGCCCGACGACGCGGGGCTGCTCGACGCGGTCGACGTGTGGTGCGAGGACGTGCTCGACCGGCTTCCGGACACGCCCGTACCGCCGGTCGCGACCGAGATCGTCGCCGTACGGGATCTCGATCTGGTCGACGAGGACCGCTGGCCGCAGGCGCTGGCCCTGCTCTCGCGCCCGCCGCTGCGGGACGCGCTGACGCAGCCGCTGCGGATCCTGCTCCCGGACGGCACGACGGAGACCGTCCGGTCGTACACGGCGTGGTGGCTGCGCGGTAACCCGGTCCTCGGCGGCCGTCGTCCCGCGGGTCTGCGGGCCTCGGGCGGCGACCCGCTGCTCGAAGGTCTCTACGACGCCGCCGACGCCTCCGGTTTCGACGACGAGCAGGTCCTTCGCGCCCTCGGCGTACGCACGTCCGTCGCCGCCCTCCTGGAGGAGCCGGGCGGCGCCGCCGAGCTGCTCGACCGGCTCGCGGACCCGGAGCGGACCGTTTCGGCGGCCCAACTGCACGCCCTGTACGGCGCCTTGGCCGACCTGGACCCGGAGCAGGTCACGCTGCCGGACGAGGTGCGGGCCGTGGTGGACGGCGAGGTCGTCGTGGTGGACGTGACGGACGCGGTGGTCGCGGACGCCCCCGACCTGCTGCCGGTGGCCGACGGCGTGGCACTGCTGCCGGTGCAGCCCCGCAAGGCGGCGGACCTGGCCGAGCTGTTCCAGGTGCGCAGGCTGAGCGAGACGGCGGCGGTGGAGCCGGCCGGGGAGGGCGCGGAGCACCCGGTGCCGGATTCGGTACGGATCCTGCTCGGTCCCGCGACCCCGGAGACGTACATCGAGCACGACGAGCTGATCGCGGGCGGCGTGGAGCTGGACTGGCGCCGGATGCCGGACGGCACGATCCACGCGGCGACGCTGGAGGGCGTGGCCGCGGGGCTCGCCTGGGCGGCGGGGCAGTGGCCGCGGCGTTTCGAGGTGGCGGCGCTGCTTGAGGATCCGTCCCGGACGGAGGAGCTGGAGCGGGACCGCTGGTTCGACTGAGGGGCCGCGCGGCTGCCGCGAACCCCCAGGCTCGACTTCAGATTACGTTCTGAGTGTTGTTGGGGGATGAGCCTCAGCCAGAGTGAAGCCGTGACGTTCTCGGACCTCTCCCGCAATCCGAAGGCTGTTGCCGAGCGGGCGGCACGGCTGGGCAGGCTGCGCATCACCCACCGGGACGCGCGGGACTTCTACCTGACCGATGCCGACCGTGAGGACCAGCGCGACCAGTCCCTGACCTCGGCCTCCCGGGTGTTCGTCGCCCTGATGCGCGACGACGCGAGCCTCCGAGCGCTGCTCGTCGCCATACCGGAAGTCTTCCCTTGGGCGCGGCATCTCGCGGACCGGGAGGTCCGGGAATTCACGGTCGAGCTGGTCGAAGCGTTGTCGGACGCGGCCGAACTGGACCTCGACCGCAACGCCGCCGAGGTCATCGCGGGCTGGCGCGCCACGGCCCGCATCAAGGCCGACCCCGCCGAGTACCGCGAGGCCAAGGAGCCCACTGAGGGTGACTTCGGGCCTGTGCAGATCACCGGATGACGCCGAAGCGTGGCCAGGCACCAGTCGCCGCGACACCCCAAGGACACCGACTGCCGTTGACCGCAGTACCGTCACGCCGGAAAGCGGCGGCCGACCCACCGGTAGACGACCTCGATGATCAGTGAGGCCGCCGCCGCGATCGCGACCGCCGCCCACGGCATCGTCGTACCCACCAGCTTCAGTTGGAAGAAGTCCTGGAGCCAGGGGACGGTGAGCACCAGCAGGAAGCCGAGACCCATCGTGGCGATGAGCCCGATGCGCCACCACGTGTAGGGGCGGGCGATGATCGCGAGCACCCACATGGCGATCAGGAACAGCGCCAGCGTGGCCGCGCTGGTCTCGGCTTCCCGTGCGCCCGCGCCCTCGTAGTGGTGCCGGGCCAGGAGGTACGTCGCGAAGGTGGCGACGCCCGCGACGACACCGCCCGGGATCGCGTACCGCATGACCCTGCGTACGAAGTGGGGCTTGGCCCGCTCCTTGTTGGGGGCCAGTGCCAGGAAGAACGCCGGGACGCCGATGGTGAGGGTCGAGAGCAGGGTGAGGTGGCGGGGCAGGAAGAGGTATTCCACCTGCGAGCAGACCACAAGCAGCGCGATGATCACCGAGTAGACGGTCTTGACCAGGAACAGCGTCGCGACCCGCGTGATGTTGCCGATGACCCGGCGGCCCTCCGCGACCACTGAGGGCAGCGTCGCGAAGCTGTTGTTGAGGAGCACGATCTGGGCGACCGCCCGCGTCGCCTCCGAGCCCGAGCCCATGCTCACACCGATGTCGGCGTCCTTCAGGGCGAGTACGTCGTTGACGCCGTCGCCCGTCATCGCGACCGTGTGGCCGCGCGACTGGAGGGCGCCCACCATGTCGCGCTTCTGTTGCGGGGTGACCCGCCCGAAGACGGAGTTGGCGTCCAGGGCCTCGGCCATCTCGCCCTGCTCCGTGGGCAGCCGGCGGGCGTCCACCGTGTTCTCCGCGCCGGGCAGGCCCAGCTTGCCGGCGACCGCGCTCACCGAGACCGCGTTGTCGCCGGAGATGACCTTGGCGGCGACGTCCTGCTCCTCGAAGTAGCGCAGGGTGTCGGCGGCGTCCGGGCGAAGCCGCTGCTCCAGGACGACCAGGGCGGTGGCGCGGGCTCCGGCGGCGACGTCCGGGTCGTCCAGCTCACCGGCGGCGCGGGCGAGCAGCAGCACGCGCAGGCCCTGCTGGTTGAGATCCTCGATCTCCGCGAGGGACGAGTCGTCGGCGGGCAGCAGCACATCGGGGGCGCCGAGCAGCCACGTCGAGTTGTCGCCGTCGCCCTCGCTGAAGGAGGCGCCGCTGTACTTGCGGGCCGAGGAGAAGGGCAGCGACTCGGTGCAGCGCCACTCCACGGCGTCGGGGTAGGCGTCGATGATCGCCTGGAGCGATGCGTTGGGGCGCGGGTCGGATTCGCCGAGGGCGCCGAGGACTTTTCGTACGTACGCCTCGTCCGAGCCGTTGAGCGGGCGCAGCTCGGTGACGTCCATGCCGCCCTCGGTGAGGGTGCCGGTCTTGTCCAGGCAGACCGTGTCGACGCGGGCCAGGCCCTCGATGGCGGGCAGCTCCTGCACCAGGCACTGCTTGCGGCCGAGGCGGATCACGCCGATCGCGAAGGCCACCGAGGTGAGGAGCACGAGCCCCTCGGGGATCATCGGGACGATGCCGCCCACCGTGTAGGCGATGGACTCCTTGAAGTTGTCGTCCTTGACGACGAGCTGGCTGATGACCAGGCCGATCGAGGTCGGGACCATCAGCCACGTCACGTACTTGAGGATCGTGGAGATACCGCTGCGCAGCTCGGAGTGGACGAGCGTGAAGCGCGATGCCTCCTCGGCGAGCTGCGCCGCGTACGCCTCGCGGCCGACCTTCGTCGCGGTGAACGCGCCGCCGCCCGCGACGACGAAGGAACCCGACATCATGCGGTCGCCGGGCTTCTTGATGACCGGGTCGGCCTCACCGGTCAGGAGCGACTCGTCGACCTCCAGGCTGTCGGTCTCGACCGCCTCGCCGTCCACCACGATCTTGTCGCCGGGGCCCAGCTCGACCAGGTCGCCGAGGACGATCTGGGAGGTGGAGATCTCGGCGGCCACGCCGCCGCGCCGCACGGTCGGCTTGGCCTCGCCGATGACCGCGAGCCCGTCCAGGGTCTTCTTGGCGCGCAGCTCCTGGATGATGCCGATGCCGGTGTTGGCGATGATCACGAAGCCGAAGAGGCTGTCCTGGATCGGCGCGACGCCGAGCATGATCACCCAGAGCACGCCGATGATCGCGTTGAACCGGGTGAAGACGTTCGCCCGGATGATCTCGGTGGTCGAGCGCGAACTGCGTACGGGTACGTCGTTGACCTCGCCGCGTGCGACCCGCTCGGCGACCTCGGCGGCCGTAAGACCCGTCGCGCGTCCGGTGACCGGTGCCACCGGGTGGACCGGGTCGAGCTCGGCGCCCGCGTCGATATGCGTCATGCCCTCGACGGTAAGGGCGGGAAGGGGCGTTCACCCCTTGAGTGCCGGAAAGATCCGACCACGGTAGGACGCGAACCGTCCCGTGGTCGTACGGGCTACTCCGCGGCCCCGTGCGCCGAATCTTCGGCGGCTCGCTTGAGCGCGGCGTCGCGCCCACGGACGTACCAGATGCCGATCAGGCCGAGACCGGCCCCGGCGAGGCAGGTCCACACCCACCAGGTGGCGTCGCGGTCGTCGAACCAGCCATAGAACGGCAGCTGGACCAGGAAGAGGACGAACCAGAGGATCGTGCCGCCCGTGATGGTGGCGACGACGGGGCCCTCCAGGGGCTCCGGCGCCTCGTGCTTGGGGGTCCACTTCGCCATGTGCACAGCTTACGAGAGGGCCGGCCGCCCCCCGCCCCGGGGCGCACAGGTCTTGTGGCTCAAGGGTCTACGCGCGGAGATAGCGAATTCGGTCTCATGTATTCATACTGAAACGGTTCGTTAATGGCCGATTGCTTTCGTACGAAGAAACAATTCGATCTTAAGGTCACGGCTTAACGATCTTTCCCCTTCCCTGAGCTCATGAGGTCCCGCATGCCTTCCTCGGCCACCTCCCCGGTCGACGCCAGCAATGAGCCGCCGAAGCCCCCGCAAGGCGGCCTCGACGGCTACTTCAAGATCACGGAGCGGGGCTCCACGCTGGCCAGGGAAGTCCGCGGCGGCTTCGCCACCTTCTTCGCGATGGCCTACATCATCGTGCTGAACCCGATCATCCTGGGCAGCGCGAAGGACATGTACGGCAACCAGCTCGACAACGGCCAACTGGTCACCGCGACGGCCCTGGTCGCCGCCTTCACCACGCTGCTCATGGGCGTCATCGGCAATGTCCCGATCGCGCTCGCCGCCGGCCTCGGCGTGAACACCGTCGTCGCCCTCCAGCTCGCGCCCCGCATGTCGTGGCCCGACGCGATGGGCATGGTCGTCCTCGCGGGCTTCGTCGTGATGCTGCTCGTCGCGACCGGCCTGCGCGAGCGCGTGATGAACGCCGTGCCGCTGGGCCTGCGCAAGGGCATCGCGATCGGTATCGGCCTCTTCATCATGTTGATCGGCCTCGTCGACTCCGGCTTCGTCTCCCGCATCCCGGACGCCGCGCACACCACGGTCCCGCTGCAGCTCGGCGGCGACGGCCACCTCACCGGCTGGCCGGTTCTCGTCTTCATCCTCGGCGCGCTGCTCACGCTCTCGCTGCTCGTCCGCAAGGTGCCGGGCGCGATCCTCATCAGCATCGTCGTCATGACGATCGTCGCGATGATCATCGAAGCCGTCGCGACGGTCCCCTCCTGGGGCCTGACGACGCCCGAGTGGCCCGGCAACCCGGTCGCGTCACCGGACTTCGGGCTCATCGGTCAGATCAGCCTGTTCGGCGGCTTCGGCAAGGTCGGCATGCTGACCGGCATCCTCTTCGTCTTCACCGTGCTGCTCTCGTGCTTCTTCGACGCCATGGGCACGATCATGGGCGTCAGCGACGAGGCCAAGCTGACCGACTCCAAGGGCAATGTGCCCGGCATGAACAAGATCCTGTTCGTCGACGGCATCGCCGTCGCCGCCGGCGGCGCCTCGTCCTCATCGGCCACCACGTGCTTCGTGGAGTCCACCGCGGGCGTCGGCGAGGGCGCGCGTACGGGCTTCGCCAACATCGTCACCGGCGGCCTCTTCACGGTCGCGCTCTTCCTCACGCCCATCGCGACGATGGTGCCGTCCCAGGCGGCCACGCCCGCGCTGCTCGCGGTCGGCTTCCTGATCATGTCCGGCTCGATCACACAGATCGACTGGAGCGACTACACCATCGCGATCCCGGCGTTCCTGACGATGACGATGATGCCGTTCACGTACTCGATCACGAACGGCATCGGCATCGGCTTCATCAGCTTCACCGTGCTGAGGCTGGCCGCAGGCCGTGGGCGTTCGGTGCCGGTCGCGATGTACGTCGTGGCGGCCGTGTTCGGCTTCTACTACCTGATGCCGGCGCTGGGTCTCACGTAAGCGCCCCGAAGGGGCGCGGGGAACTGCGCGACCAGCCCCCACCGGTCCGCAGGTGTCACGCGGCCCCGTAGAACTTCTCTGTCTCCTCGACGGACGTCGCAAAGCGTTCGTCGAAGTCATCACGGATGAGCGTCCGGACCACATAGTCCTGGACGCTCATCCCTCTTTTGGCGGCGTGCTGCTTGAGCCGGTCGAGCAGCTCACCGTCTATCCGCAGGCTGAGCACTGTCGATCCCATGCGTGACAGGGTCGCCGCCGCCCCGCCGCGCGCGTCTCACTTTCCGAAGTCGCCTCACTCATATGGGTGACGAAAGGGTTCTCCCTGGTCCAGCACGGGAAACCGGGTGGTCCTTAGGCAGAGTAATGAGTTACTCTAACGAACATGCCGGACCTCTCCCATGGTGACGACGCCGCCGCCGTGAACTCACTGCGCTCCGCCGTGATGCGCCTGTCCCGTCGACTCAAGCACCAGCGGGTCGACGAATCGCTGAGCCCCACCGAAATGTCGGTGCTCGGCACCCTCGCCCGCTGCGGCCACGCCACCCCCGGTGAGCTGGCCCGCAAGGAACATGTGCAGCCGCCGTCGATGACCCGCATCGTGGCGCTGCTCGAAGCCAAGGGTCTCGTCCGTCTTGAGCCGCATCCCGAGGACCGCCGCCAGAAGGTGGTGACCCAGACAGAGACCGCCGAGGCGATGCTCGAGGAGAGCCGCCGCAAGCGGAACGGCTGGCTCGCCGGTCTGGCGGAGCACCTCGACGAGGACGAGTGGGCGCGGCTGCGCGCCGCCGCCCCGGTCCTGGAGAAGCTCGCCCATCTGTAACCCGGCAGGACCCCGGCAGGAACCCCTGCCACGTACGCCAAGGAGGCGAACGCACTTTGAGTACGGGATCCGGAGCAGACTCCGCCCCCGCACCAACCGCCCTCGACAAAGACCCTGCCGGTAAGTCGTCGATGTTCAGCTCGCTGAAGATCCGCAACTACCGGCTCTTCGCCTCCGGCGCCGTTGTCTCCAACACCGGTACGTGGATGGCCCGCATCACCCAGGACTGGCTGGTCCTGAGCCTCACCGGATCGTCCGCGGCCGTGGGCATCACCACCGCGATGCAGTTCCTGCCGATGCTGCTCTTCGGCCTGTACGGCGGCGTCATCGCCGACCGGTTCGCCAAGCGGAAGCTGCTCTTCTGCACCCAGGGCGCGATGAGCATCAGCGGCCTCTTCCTCGCCGCGCTCACGCTCACCGGCAACGTCCAGGTCTGGCACGTCTACCTGGCGGCCTTCTTCACCGGCCTCGTCACGGTCGTCGACAACCCGACCCGGCAGTCCTTCGTCTCCGAGATGGTGGGCCCGGACCAGGTCCGCAACGCGGTCTCGCTCAACTCGGCGAACTTCCAGTCGGCGCGGCTCGTCGGCCCCGCCGTGGCGAGCGGACTGACGGCGGCCGTCGGCCCCGGCTGGGCGTTCCTCGCCAACGGCCTTTCCTTCCTCGCGCCGCTGACCGGCCTGCTCCTGATGCGTACGAGCGAGCTGCACCACACCCCGCGCAAGCCGCGGGGCAAGGGCCAGCTGCGAGAAGGCCTGAACTACGTGTCGAAGCATCCCGAACTGATCTGGCCGATCGTCCTCGTCGGCTTCATCGGCACCTTCGGGTTCAACTTCCCGATCTGGATGAGCGCCTTCGCGGACGACATCTTCCACGGCGGCGTGGGGATGTACGGGCTGTTCAACACCCTGATGGCGGTCGGCTCGCTGGCCGGTGCGCTGCTCGCGGCGCGCCGCGGCACATCACGCCTGCGGCTGCTCGCCGGGGCGGCGATCGCCTTCGGTGTCCTGCAGATGGTGGCGGCCTTCGCGCCCGACCTGTGGATGTTCGTCGCGCTGATCATCCCGATCGGCATCCTCGGTCTGACGGTGAACGTCACCGCCAACTCCTCGGTCCAGATGGCCACGGACCCCGAGATGCGCGGCCGCGTCATGTCCCTGTTCATGATGGTCTTCACCGGCGGTACGCCGCTGGGCGGCCCGCTCTTCGGCTGGCTCGCCGACGCGTACGGCGTCCGCCTGAGCATGGCCGTCGGCGGTCTCGTCTGCGCGCTCGCCGCGGTGGGCGTCGGCCTGATGCTGGCCCGGGCGGCGAACCTTCGCCTGAAGGTGGATCTGCGGCGCGGCCGGCAGCATGTGCAGTTCGTGCCGAGGGAGCAGCTGGCTACGGCGGCGTGACGGTGCCCCTGGGGATGCCGGGCAATCGGGTGGGTGGGCGGGAAGGATCCGCCGCGAAGCGGCGGTTTCGGGAAGGGGCGGGATTGGGGAAAGGAACCGCCGGAGGCGAGACTCGCACCATGAGACTCTTCGCGGCAGTCCTGCCCCCCGCCCCGGTCACGGCCGAACTCACCCAGGCCACAGCCAAGTTGAAATCCCTGCCGGGCGCGGACGACCTCCGCTGGACCGCCCCGCAGGGCTGGCACTTCACCCTCGCCTTCATGGCAGAGGTCGAGGACACCACAGTCCCGGAGCTCTCCGACCGCCTGTCCCGCGCGGCCAAGCGCACGGCCCCCTTCCCCCTCTCCCTGCACGGCGGAGGCCACTTCGGCGACCGGGCGCTGTGGGCCGGCGCCGCGGGCGACATCGACGCCCTGCGTCTGCTCGCCGCCCGCGCGGACGCCGCGGCCCGCAAGTCCGGCATCACCATGGAGGAGCACCGCCACTACCGCCCCCACCTCACCCTGGCCCGCGGCAAGGGCGAGCCACCCCTCGCCCCGTACGCCGAAGCCCTCGCCGCATTCCAGGGCGAGGAGTGGACGGTGACCGAGCTGACCCTCGTACGCAGCAATCTGCCCAAGAGCGGGATGCCGGGGGAGCGGCCCCGTTACGAGGTGGTCGGGCGCTGGCCGCTCGGCGGCGCCGGTTAACCTCGACTACGTGGACCCGAAAACCAGGAACCGGATCATGGCCGGTGTACTCGTGATGATGTTCGTCGTAGTGGCGGTGGCGGCCGCGTTCGGCAGCTAGGACAGCAGCCTGCCGAAGCGGCCCGCCCGCGTACGCCCTACCAGGCGAAGGACTCCGGAGACGGCCCCGGCCCGGGGAAGATCTCGTCCAGCGAGCCCAGAACCTCATCGGACAGCTCGAGCTCGACCGCCCGCAACGCGGAGTCGAGCTGCTCGGCCGTGCGCGGCCCGACGATCGGCGCGGTCACGCCGGGCCGGGTGAGCAGCCAGGCCAGCGCGACCTCGCCCGGCTCAAGGCCGTGCTTGTCGAGCAGTTCCTCGTACGCCTTGACCTGCGCGCGTACCTCCGGCTTGGCGAGTTCCGCCGCGGCCCGCCCACCGGTACGACGCGAGCCCTCGCCTTCCTTCTTCAGTACGCCGCCAAGGAGACCGCCGTGCAGCGGCGACCACGGGATGATCCCGACGCCGTAGTCCTGGGCGGCTGGGATGACCTCCATCTCGGCGCTGCGCTCGGCGAGGTTGTACAGGCACTGCTCGCTGACGAGGCCGTAGCTGCCGCGCCGTGCGGCCACCTCGTTCGCCTGGGCGATCTTGTACCCGGGGAAGTTGGAGGACCCGGCGTACAGGATCTTCCCCTGCTGCACGAGCACGTCGACGGCCTGCCAGATCTCCTCGAAAGGGGTCCGGCGGTCGATGTGATGGAACTGGTAGATGTCGATGTAGTCGGTCTGCAGCCGCCGCAGCGACGCCTCCACCGACCGGCGGATGTTGAGCGCGGAGAGCTTGTCGTGGTTGGGCCACGGCGCTTCTCCGTCGACGGCCATGCTCCCGTACAGCTTGGTGGCGAGCACGACCTTGTCGCGCCGCTCGCCGCCCTGCGCGAACCAGGTGCCGATGATCTCCTCGGTGCGGCCCTTGTTCGGGCTCCAGCCGTAGACATTGGCGGTGTCGAAGTAGTTGATCCCCGCGCCGAGCGCGGCGTCCATGATCGTGTGGCTGTCGGCCTCGTTGGTCTGCGGCCCGAAGTTCATGGTCCCGAGCGTGAGCCGGCTGACCTTGAGCCCTGTGCGTCCCAGCTGCGTGTACTTCATGGGTACCTAGCCAACGACTTTGAGTGGGCTCCAGGCAAGGGGGCGCGGCCTGGTGGGGCGGTCAGTCGCGGGGGAAGTCGTCGGTCTTGAGGACGAGGTCGGCCGGCGTGCAGGTCAGGTCGACCTCGTAGCCGAAGGAGAACGGGAGATCGCTGGCATAGTCGATGCCGTTGTCGCCCTCCTTGGGGCAGGTGTAGAGGTGACACTGGCCCTCGTACGGATCCACGATCAGATAGGCAGGGACTCCGGCTGTGGCGTATGCGTACTTCTTGGCGTAGTAGTCGTTCTCGGCAGTGCCCTTGGAGATGACCTCGGCGACGAATTCGACGTCCTTGTACTGCCAACCGCGCTCATGATTCCACTGTGCCCCGTCCCGCAGTTTCGCCACGTCCGGGCAGAAGCCGTTCTGGTGTCCGGGGAAATCGATGCGCACGTCGGAGAGCACCATCACATCCATGCCGAACCTGTCCTCCAGGGCTCGGACGATTCGGCGAATGATCTGCCAGTGCGTGTTCCGCTGCGGCGTCATGAAGACGGCTCCCCCGACGATCTCGACTCGGTAGCCTTCGAGGAAGTGGTCTCGCCCGAGCGCCTTGAACAGTGCGTCCAAGCCGTTCCTGTCGCCGATCTCGGCCATTTCGATCCTGTCGGTGTCTACGACGGTCATCGTGGCGCTCCTCCCCGGCTGCCCCACAGTTGAGTACAGCCGCGCAGTACAACGATACGCACGGAGCCAAGGTCACGTCCGTCACGAACCGCCCATCCACCCCGCCGCGTCGAGCCGGAACGCCTCCGGTGGGACGACGGTGCGGAGGTCGTCCTCCATGGCGCGGAGGCGTCGCGTGCCCAACTGCCTCGCCCACTCCGCGTGCAGCTCCTCGAAGATCGCCGCCGAACGGGCGAGCGCGTCGATGCCGTGCGGCGTCAGCCGGACCAGCTTGCGGCGGGCGTCGGCGGGGTCGTCGGTGCGTGCCGCGTAGCCGAGGGCGATGAGGCGGTCGATCGTCTTGCCCGCGGCCTGCTTGGAGACGCCGAGCCGTCGCCCGACCTCACTGGCGCTGGCGCCCTGCATCCCGATGGCCTGCATGGCGAAGCCGTGCGCGGGGCGGGCGTCCGGGTGCCCCTGCCGGGCCAGCTCGGCGTGCAGCTGGTCGATGAGGGTGCGGAACCCGGCGAAGAGGAGCAGGGGCAGCTCGTAGCCCCGCCCGTCGCTCTCAGGATTCTCCGAGGAATCCCCCTTGCGGGAATCGTCAACCTGGTTTACCTTCTTATCGTCAACCACGTTGTCCATCGTAAGGGGTACCTCTTGTTCGCTGAGCACACTGTGGAGACCGCACCGGCCGAGTCGCGCGCCGCGATGGAGCGCACGGCAGCCGCCTTCGGCAAAACCCCGAGTGCGGTGGCGCGCCTCGCCGAGTCACCCGAACTCCTCAATGGCTTCCTGGAGTTGAGCGCGAGCTTCGAGCGCTCGACGCTGGAGCCGGTGGCCCGGGAGGTCGTCATCATGACGATCGCCGTACGCAACGACTGCCACATCTGCGTCACCATGCACACGGGGAAGCTGCGCAAGCTGGGCGCGGGGACGGGGCTGATCACCGCGCTGCGGGAGGGCCGGGCCCTGGAGGATGAACGGCTCGAAGCCGTACGGCAGTTCACGCTGGAGGTCCTTGCGACCGCGGGCGGTGTCGATGATGAGCAGCTGAAGGCGTTCCTGTCCCACGGCTACACGGAGCGGAACGCGTTGGAGGTCGTGCTCGGCATCGGTACGTACACGATGTCGACGTTGGCGAATCGGCTTACGCGGGCCACGTGAGGGCGGGGCGGGGCTGGCCCCGTCGCCGCCTGCCGGGTATCCGACTGCTGGGATTCTTTCGCTTCCTTCTGGTGGCGGATGACTGTTTCAGCATCAAATTGACACTTTCGCCCGCTCTATTCCGATGTTGAGTATGCCGGTGTCATGCTGGCGCCAACGACCCGCACGGGCCAACTCGGCGCAATGAACGGGGAGTTGAGCGTCAGCCGCGGCCCAGTCCTCGCCCGGCGGGCGGCAGACGGCAGGCTCCGGGGATGCCCCCGGAGCCGCCCCGCCGTCGTCGGCCCGTCGTGCCGTTGTCTGCATCACTGCGGATGCCCAGGGGGCTGCCTGCCCCCGCCGACAGGATGCGGACGCGGAAAGGGGACATCCTGATGTCTTCGACCACGCACTCCCGGTCCTTACCGCGCAGACTGCGCACCCGGCTGACCGTCCTGGTCTCCGCCCTCGCGCTGGCCCTGTACGGAATGCTCGCCGTCGCCGGACCCGCGCACGCGGACGATCACATCCAGATCACCGACTCGGCCGACCCGGTCCCGGCCAACATCCCGTACGACTACATCGTGACCATCCCCGAGCCGCTGTTCGAGGGCGGCTTCGGCGATGCCACCATCGACCTCAGTGGCGCCGCGGCCACCTTCACCGGAGCCGTCACCTCCAACAACGTGTCCTTGTCGTGCAGCGCGTCCGGCACCCACGCGTCCTGCTTCCCGCAGTTCAACCCGGGAAATGACCCCATCACCATCACCGCGACGGTGCTGCCGACCGCTGCCGGGATCGTCACTGCCGACGCCGAGCTGGTGGGCATGGGGCCCCTCGGGTCCGCCAGCACCACCACCACGATCGGCCCCGGAGGGCCCAGCGGCGCCGACCTGTCCACGGCCGTCTCCGACACCCCCGACCCAGTCGCGCTCGGCGACTCCTTCACCGACACCGTGACCGTCGCCAACAACGGCCCAGGCGCCGCCACTTCGGTCGATACCTCCGTCACCTACACGGGCGCCGCGGTCTCCGTGGGCAGCGTGTCCTCCAGCCAGGGCACCTGCACGCCCAGCGGCTCCACGGTGAACTGTTCCCTGGGTTCGCTGGCCGCCAGCGGCTCGGCCACCGTGACGGTCACCGTTGAACCCGCCGCCACCGGCACCGTCACCGCGACGGCCACCAGCAGCGCCGTCGAGGACGACCCGACGCCCGGCAACAACAGCGACTCCGAGTCCACCACCGTCAACAACGCCAACGGCTGCACGATCACGGGCACCGGCGGCGCCGACACGATCAACGGCACCGTCGACAGCGACGTGATCTGCGCGCTGGGCGGCAACGACACCGTGAACGCCGACAACGCCGACGACACCGTCTACGGGGGCGCCGGAAACGACACCCTCAATGGCGGCAACGGCGAAGACACCCTCAACGGTGGCGACGGCGACGACACCCTGAACGGGAACAACGGCAACGACACCATCAACGCCGGGCCCGGGGACGACACCGCCGACGGCGGCAACGGAACGGACACGTGCCCCGGCACTGAGCACCCGACCAGCTGCACCGCCTAGTTTTTGCCCCCCCCCGCACCACCGCGTGACACTGCCCCAGCCGGCCACTGGTTGGGGCAGTGGTGTGCCCCCGGCGGTTACGCGGTGGCGTGGGCGAGGAATGCGGTCCAGGCGGTGGGGGTGAGCGTGAGGTGGGGGAGGGTGGGGGCCTTGGAGTCGCGGATGTGGATGGCGGTGGGGGTTGCGGCTGCCTCTAGGCATTCGCCGTCGCCGCTGCTGTGGCTGGACTTGGTCCAGTCGGGGGCCACCTCGACGCATTCGCCCTCGCTGCCGCTGTAGCTGGACTTGCCCCAGTGGACGGCGGCTTCGACGCACTCTCCCTGCTCGCTGCTGTAGCTGGACTTGTTCCAGGAGAGGGCTGCCTCGACGCATTCGCCCTCGTCGCCGCTGTAGCTGCTCTTGAACCAGTCGAGCTCCATGCTCATAGTGTCTCTGCCGCCTCTTCGATCAGCCTCGCGGACTCGTCAGGGTTGAGAGCCTGTGCTCGCAGAATGCCATACCGTGCGAACAGGCTTCCCAGGTCCGGCTGTTCGCAGATGAAGTAGCCGCCCCTCGGGCCCTCGACGTAGGCGAGCTGGCGATGCTCGGCTGATTCCAGAAGGATCATGGGCCCGTTCAGCCCCGCATGGGCTTGCCGGTCGTGCGGCATGACCTGGATCTCGACATGGCGCAAGCGGCCGATGCCGAGGATGTGGTGCAACTGTTCTTTGAGAGCCATGGGCCCACCCAGCGGCCGTGCGAGCGTGCTCTGTTCCAGTACGTAGCTAATGACGGGCGCTGGCTTGCGCTGGAATAGCTGTTGGCGCGCTAGTCGAGCTGTCACCCGCTGCTCGATCTCGTCGTCGTCCAGCGCCGGGCAATGGCAGTTGTAGATCGCCCGCGCATACGCCTCCGTCTGGAGCGAACCGGGGATCACATGGCTCTGGTACACGTGAAGGGCGGACGCCTGCCTCTCCTCGGCGAGGTAATCCTCGGTCCACGGCCGAAGCCCGCTCTCCCTGAACTCCTTCTCCGCGAGCAGCAGAAGTGCACCTTGTGCACTCAGTACCTCGTCCGCGATCTCGACGAGCGTGCCCCTCGGCGGCCGCTCTCCCCGCTCCACCATCGCCACCTGCGACTTGGAGTACTGGACATGCGAGCCCAGCGCCTCCTGCGTAATCCCGGCCCGCTCGCGGAAGAACCGCAGCAGCGCGCCGAACGTCTCCGACCCGCGTTCACCTGAGTGCACAACATCCTCCCCAAGTGCACAGCCCTGCACGGCCCTTGTGTGGCCCTGGTCACAGTATGTGAGCAGCCGGAAGCATTCGGCGCATGAACCTGAAAACTCCACCCCCCGCCCCGGTCCACGACTGGATCCCCAGGTCAGGCCACGCCCTGCGTCACGCGGGCATCCACTTCGACGCGATCCGCATCGGTGGCGCGCTGGGTGAGCAAGTCGCCTACGAACTCATGCAGTTCACGGATTTCGAGGCGGGCCCGATCGTCCGCGAGGCGACGGGCGCGCGCAATCTGTACTTCCTGCTACCGGCGGGGGGCGCCGCCCGGCACGTATGGCGGGACGGCGCGCGGGCCATCGGCAGGGAGGGGAGAAGTGTGGCCTTCGTCGGCGTACCGGCACTGCGGGGCAACACCTGGCCGCTGGACTGGCGGTCGCCGCCGACCGCTGAAGTGCCGTTCGTGGAGGCGGAGTTGTTGCACGAGGCGGTGAGATGTGCTGTACGGTGAGCGCGTCATCACACTCCGTGTCCACTCGGGCGCGGAGCGGTCCTCGGAGGTGCTTGCGACACCGCCCGAGGACCTTCACCACCGAATGGATCAGAGGTCCACCGGGATGCTTCGGCATGCTATCGCGCCCACGCGGCGCTACACGAAGGCTTCGCACGACGTCGTACGGCATCAGGCCCTGAACAGCGACGCGAAGATTCTGCTCCTGTACGTGCAGGGGCTCTCGGAGGCGGATGCCGCCGCCCACTCCCTCGGAGAACACGCGGCACGGCTCGGCATCAAGGGCCGCGCCTACCAGCGGGCCAAACAACTCCTCGGCGAATACGGCTACTTGCACGCCTGGCGCTGGCAGGGCGAGCGCGGCCGCTGGGTCACGGAGCAGCTCCTGGCGAACATCACCCTCACGCGTGAGGAGGCGTCGGCGGTCCGGGCGGGAGGCGCACCTCCGAGTGAGCGCCCGCCGACGGTCGGCGGTCCGGGCGTGCGGAACGTCGGGGGCTCTTTACCGGTAGAAGAACTACCGGAGAAGAACCTTCCCCACCCCCCACCCCAAGAGCCGCCGCTTGCGGAAGGCGAGGGTGAGAGTGAGGGCGACGATGAACTGGCAGAGGCGGAACGGGTGTTGCTGTCGCTGCGGCACGTGAACCGTGACCTGCTGCTGGGGGTGCGCGAGGCGCGGGGGCTGGCGAACGCGGCGGCGGAGTGGTTGCGGCGAGGCGTCTCGGCGGGTGACTTGCGGCGCGCGCTGACGGTGGGGCTGCCTGCGGGTGGGGTGCGGTCGGCGGTGGGGTTCGTCAGGCACAGGTTGGTGCAGAAGCTGCCGGTGGAGGCGGCGGTGGATGCCCCTCCGGGGGCGACACCGGCTGGGCTGGTGACGTGCGTGGGGCCGGGTGCCGAGCATGTCTTCAGGCCGGTGGGCGAGGAGACGCGGTGCGGGCGGTGCAGGGTGGTGGGGGCGGGGGCGTCAGCCGCGGGTGCTGGCACTGGGCCTCAGCCTCAACCACCGTCGTGGCGCGATCGGCTTGCCGGCGCTGCGGGGTGAGGGTTCAGGCCTCGGCTTCTGCGATCTGGCGGCGCAGGGCTTCGGCTTCGTCGGTGCGGCCGCTTTCCTCCAGCAGGATGGCGAGGTTGTGCGCGGCGTTGGGGTCGCCGTTGTTGTGGGCGTGGCGGTAGAGCTGTTCGGCTTCGTCGGTGCGGCCGGTCTCTGCGAGGAGGATGGCGAGGTTGTACGTGGCGTCGGGGTCGCCGTTGTTGTGGGCGTGGCGGTAGAGCTGTTCGGCTTCGTCGGTGTGTCCAGCCTTGTTCAGGAGGATGGCGAGGTTGTTGGCGGCGTTGGGGTGGCCGTTGTTGTGGGCGTGGCGGTAGAGGTGCTCGGCTTCGTCGGTGCGGCCGGTCTCTGCGAGGAGGATGGCGAGGTTGTTGGCGGCGTTGGGGTGGCCGTTGTTGTGGGCGTGGCGGTAGAGGTGCTCGGCTTCGTCGGTGCGGCCGGTCTCTGCGAGGAGGATGGCGAGGTTGTACGCGGCGTTGGGGTGGCCGTTGTTGTGGGCGTGGCGGTAGAGGTGCTCGGCTTCGTCGGTGCGGCCGGTCTCTGCGAGGAGGATGGCGAGGTTGTACGTGGCGTCGGGGTCGCCGTTGTTGTGGGCGTGGCGGTAGAGCTGTTCGGCTTCCTCGGTACGGCCGTCCTCTGTTAGGAGGTTGGCGAGGTTGTTGGCGGCTGCCATGTCGCTAGCCTCGACGAGCGGTCGCCAAGCCGCCTCAGCGATGCTGTGCTCGTTGGCCCGGTACGCGCTCACCCCAATGGCGAAGCCATCATCCTCATCGGCAGCGCTGCCGAGCGCCCCATCCCATGTCCATCCCGGCACGGCCGACTCCGCAGCATCCACCAGGTAGTCAAAAGCCGCCCACCGCTCCTCCGCCATCGGTACCAGCAGACTCGTCACGCCAAACCGCACGCGCGACGCCCAGTGGAAGGCCTCCTCCAAGGGCTCGGGTCGCAGCACCCGACCGCCCGCCGCAGCCAGATAGTGGTCGTGCAGCTCGGCCAGCAGTGCCTGCGGGTAGGGCCCGCGCAGACCCGTGCGCGTCAGGTCGACGGCCGCCGAAACCAGCGCCGCGCCGCGCGGATGCCCCTGCGCCGACCACGCGTGCCGCCACTCCCGCAGCAGCGCGGGCCCCGCCGCCAGATACTCCCCGATCCCGTAAGTCCCGTGGTGAGCAACGGCGTCCACGATGCGTGAGTCGTCGCAGTCGCCGGCGCGAGAGAGCTCCTCATCGCTCCACAAGCGGTTCAGGTCGACGACCTCGGCCAGCCGCAGCACCCGCGAACCGATGCCATCCTCCTGGCCCAGGCTGAACGTCTCGTACGGCTTGAGGCGCATCGTCGCGACGACGGGGACATCGAGCCTGACGAGATCCTCGAGTACGTCCGGCTCAAGCCCCTCCGGGCCCAGGTACCGCTCCAGGTCGTCCAGCCACACGACGCACGGCACCCCGGCCCGCTCCACCACTTCTGGAGCCCGCTCCAAGTGCCCGCCTGGCGGAGGCGCCACCACCCGTCGCCCCGGCAGGACCGCCCGCACCGCCTCGTACGAAGCCCGCGTCTTCCCGGCCGTGGAGTCGCCGACGACCACGACAAGGCCGCCCCGCGCGACCGCCTCGCGCAAGACCTCGTCCACGTCCCGCTCGACGTACGGCGGCAGCTTGCTCCCGTCATCGCCGGGCCGCGCCCGATGCGCACCCGCCGCCAACGCCTCCCACTCGTCGGTGAGCGGCCAGCGGTCGGAGTCCCGCAGATAGCGCGGGAGCGATTCCTCGCTCTGCGGCGGCGACGTGATGGTCACGTTGTGCACAGTGTCGGCCTGGACGACTGCGTCCTGACGGCCACCGGAGACTGTGTTCTCCCCCATACATAGCTACGGTAGTCCGCTTGTCTTCAACTGCCGCTCCACGTCCCGTGATTGCCGGGGGCAAGGGTGACCCACAGGCCGCTCACAGCGCACCCCGAGGGGACTCACCGGATCCGCGCCTAGCGTCGCCGCCATGGCAGCAGAAAGTGAGAGTCGCGGCGTGGCGCTTTCAGGGGCGTACGACGACGAGTTGCTCGCCCGGTCCGCCGTTCGGGCGCTGCTCGTGGAGGCCGAGCTGGCACCCAGGCCCGGTGCCGTCCGCGAGGACGTGACCGCCGTGCGGTGGGCGGCGAAGGCGCTGCATCCCGGCTTCGCCGCCATGGCCGCCGCCGCACGCCGCAGCGCGGAGCCCACGCAGGCCCTGCGCGAGGAGCTCGGGTCCATCGGCCGCGCGACCGAGCGGTCCATGCTGCGGGCGACGGGCGGCGTGAACACGCACCGGGGCGCCATCTGGGCGCTGGGGCTGCTCGTGGCGGCCACTTCCCTCCAACCAACCTCACACATAGGCAAGTTGACCGACACAGCCAAAGCCCTCGCCGCCCTCCGCGACCGCGCCCCGCCTCCCCTCGCCCGGCTCGACCGTCTCCGCGCGCTACGGCGCCGCAGGCGCCCGCGGCGAGGCGCGCGCCGGATTCCCGCACGCGCGGCGGGCGTTGGCCGCTCTGCGGGGCGGGACCTGCCACCCAGACGTACCCCTCTCCCTCATGAGCACCCTCCAGGACACCGGGGTCCTGTACGCCGCCGGACCCCACGGCCTCCGCGCCGTCCAGGCCGGGGCGCGGGCCGTGCTCGACGCGGGCGGCACCGCTACCCCCGAGGGCGCCGCACAGCTTGCCTCCTTCGACGCCGAGCTGCGCGAGCGCGGGCTGCGGCCGCGAGGCAGTGCCGCGCTGCTCGCCTGCGGGATCTTCCTGGAGGGGGTGCGCTAGGCCGAGCCGCGCCCGGGCCGGTACATGATCCTGCGCAGCACCGTCTCCGCCGGGCCCCGCCGCCCCGCCCGCTCCAACGCGTACGCACCCGCCACCGTGATCAGCCACACCCCCACCGCGAACAGCGCCATCGTCGCGCTCGACAGGTGCTCGCCCAGGCCGAGGCCCCAGGCCGCGAGGACGGGGGCGAAGAGGAGCGAGTGGGCGAGGTAGCAGGAGAGGGACCGTTTGCCCACGGCGGTCACGGCGGTGACGGCGGTGACGGCCGACAGGGCCCGAGTGCCCCCGCGGGACTCCCGCCCCGCCCACCAGTGCGCGAACAGCGCCACCGCCGCCACATATCCGAGCCCGGCCGCGTTCCCCGTCGCGTCCCGCAGCATCGTCAGGACGCCGCCCTCGCTCTGCGCGTCGTCCGGGACATCCAGCGCCCCCACGTGCGCAAGCGCGGCGGGCAGCGCCCCCAGCCACCCCACCGCGATGCCGATCACTGCGGTCCATCGCAGTAGGGGCAGGTGGCGGCCCGGGTTCTCCAGTACGCCCCTGCGCGCGGCCCAGAAGCCGAGCAGGAAGACGACGTACGCGCCGCCGACGAGGGAGAGCGGGGCGGCGGCGAAGGTCACGAAGAGCCCGCTGCCGATCCGCGTCCCCGCGGCCGCCACCCAGCTGGACTCGCCGGCGGCGTAGGCATCGGCGCCCGGTTCGGCACCGGCGTCCCCGAGTGACCCCAATTCCCCTGCCAGCAGGGCGGATACGACGGGCTGGGCGGCCAGCAGCACGAACTGCGCGGTGGCGATCCAGATCCACCACTTCAGCGCACGGTCGCTGCGCCGCAGGAACAGCCAGCCGAGGATGAGGCTGACCACCCCGTAGAAGCCGATGATGTCCCCGGCCATCAGGAGGGTGGAGTGCAGCAGCCCGATGACGATCAGGCACACACTCCGCCGCCGCAGCAGGCGCACCGCGTCCCGCTCCGAGGTTCCGGCCGCCGTCTGCCGCAGGAAGAGCCGCATCATCCCGTACCCGAAGAGGAACGCGAAGAGCGGATAGATGCGCAGGTCAAGGACGGTGATCATGGTGAACTGCGCGGCATGGTCCAGCCATCCGCCGTCCACCGGCTGCCACCCGGAAGGACCGTGCCGGGCCGCCGTCAGATGGAACGCAGTGTTGGACAGGACGATGAACAGCAGCATGAGCCCGCGCGCGAGGTCGGGTGCGAGGGCCCGCTCGGCGGGCAGCACGCCCGCACGGCGGGGCGCGGTGCGAAGGCCCGTCTTCGCGGTGCGGGCACCCGTGTTCTTGGTCTCGACCGTCATGCTTCGACGCTAGAAAGGCGGCAGCGGGGTGGGCATCCGCCTTCCGTTCTGAGGTGGCCGACGAAGGGATGCGGTCGGCTGCCGGTCCCGCCGACCAAAGTACGAAGCCGCTGTTGGCGGTGTGTTGGCGGAGCTGCCTAGCGTTCTTCCTGCCGGGCGTCACGGGGGCGCCCGGCATGAAACGGGGGAACGAACGGGGGATCGGGGCGGGGTACGGGGGAGCGAACGGGGGACGGGGCGGTGCGGAGATCTTCCGCGCCGCCCCGCGCGCTTGAGGCAGGCCGGCGGCCGCCAAAGACCCACCCCCGTTGGGGAGTTGTTGGCACCCTCCGCGAAGATCCGCGCATGACCATGAAGAAGATCGTCCGCTCCGTCGGCGTGCTCGCCGCCGCCGCGGGGCTCGTCGCGCTCAGCAATCCGGCGTACGCCGCGGGGGACGTGTACCAGGGCACCGGATGGCGGATCCTGAACGGCCGGGGGATCCAGTCGCTCAGCCCGGATCCGTACGTCATCCATCTCGTCGAGCCCAAGGCGTCCGAGACCAAGCTCACCGCCGCGCAGACCAAGACCGCCGAGTCCCAGCTGCGGGCGCAGCTGAAGAAGACCGCGGCGCAGCTGACCGCGGTCACGGGGACCAAGTTCACGCTGGCCAGTGGCTATCACAAGGAACAGAACGCCTGTAACACCGCCGAGCGTCACGTCATCACCGTCGGCCTGAAGTACCGGCCCTTCATGCCCGGCAACAAGCCGGGCTTCTCCCAGGCGCACCCCTGCTCGGCGAGCGGCAACCAGAGTGCGTGGGGCGGGTGGATATGGGTCGACAGCGAGTACTGGAAGCCGGGGGACTACGCGATAGGACCGGCGCGCATCTCGAACATGATGAGCCATGAGATCGGGCACTCGATCGGGCTCGACCACGCGAACGCCGACGGCCCGGACGCCAACAAGACCGTCGACCCCTTCGAGTGCGTCAGCAACAGCAGCAAGGACACCCCGGTCATGTGCTCGCCCAACGGCGGCCACGGCAGGGCGAAGGGCGGCAGCGAGGACCGCGTCAAGAAGTACGCCGGTCAGTACACGAAGTGGGACATCGCGGGGCTCAAGGCCCTCAAGGCCAACTTCAGCCGGTAGTAAGTGAGTTGAGCAGTTCTGGGCGCGTCGTCCCGTACGGCGCGCCCACGCCCCACGCCTGGTGCATGGCGTCGGCGAACGCCCCCGCGAGGCGGTGCTCGCCGGAGGCGTTGGGGTGCGTCCCGTCGTAGGTGTCGACGTCGATGTCGTACGACGCCGGGGACGAGGCCAGGAGCAGCGGGGACGTACCCGTGTCGAGGTCGGCGACCGCCTTCGCGAGCAGCATGTTGAAGCGGGCGACCTCCGCCGCGAACGGGGCGTCCGTGCGGGCCCGGACGTTCGGTATGACGGGGAGCATGACCATCCGGATGTGCGGGTTGGCCGTACGGGCCTGAGCGACGAAGCGGCGCATGTTCTCCGCGGTCTGCTCGGCGTTCGTGTAGAAGCCGAGGTCGATCAGGCCGAGGGAGATCAGCAGCACGTCGGGGCGGTCGCGCGTCACCGCGTCGGCGATCTGCGGCGCCATGTGCAGCCAGCCCTCGCCCCAGCCCGCGAGGTGGTTGCGGGGGAAGGCGGGGTCCGTGCCGTCGGCGTAGGCGTGCGACGTCGGTTCGCCGGTGGACTTGTCGTGCAGCGTCAGACGCGGGCCCACGACGGCGAAGCCCTCGCCGCCGAGCTCGCCCAGCTCGCCGAGCTCGCCCAGCGAGGACCGCAGGTGTTGCCACATCCGGTGGCGCCAGGTGTGTTCCCCGGCGCTTCCGATCGTCATCGAGTCGCCGACGAACATGAACCTGAGCATCCGCTCATCATCCCGGATCAAGGCCCCGGCCTGCGATGTGAGGCTCAACACCCGCCGGACGCCCGTCGCCCCGCGCCGGGGTGGCAGTCTTGGGCCATGCGTTCACTGCGTACTTCGATGGGTGCCATGGCTGCGGCCGCCGCCGGCTGCCTGGTCCTGCTCGGCGCCGCCGCTCCGGCCGCCGCCGACGACAGCCACGACGGGTTCACCATGAAGGACCCTCGCATCATCGAGTCCAGCGGCCTTGCCGCGTCCCGCGCCCACCCGGGCGTCTACTGGACGCACAACGACCAGGACAAGGGCGGGGCGCTGCTCTACGCCGTGGACGGCAAGACCGGCGAGACGGTCGCGACGATCACCATGACCGGCGTCGGGAAGCCACGCGACGTCGAGGCGGTCTCCGTCGGCAGCGACGGCAACCTCTACGTCGGCGACATCGGCGACAACCTCGGCGGCACCTGGTCCCACGTGTGGATCTACAAGCTGCCCGAGCCGAAGCAGCTCCGCGACCAGACCGTGCGCGCCACGCAGTACACGGTGAAGTACGAGGACGGGGCGCGCGACGCGGAGGCGCTGATGGTCCACCCCAAGACCGGGCGGATCTACATCGCCGACAAGAAGGAGGAGGGCGGGGCGCTGTACGAGGGGCCTGCGCAGATGTCCGCCTCCGGGGTCAATGTGTTCAAGCGGCTGGGGAAGACGGGCCTCTGGACGACCGACGGCGCCTTCTCGCCGGACGGCAAGCAGCTCGCACTGCGGGGCTATCTGGGCGGTGTCTCGTACGCCTGGAAGGGCGAGGGGAAGATGCCGGCGCGCGAGGGGCGGCTGAGCGTTCCCCTGCAGGGCCAGGGGGAGTCGGTGTCGTACACCCTGGACGGGACGACCCTCATGTACGGCACGGAGGGCGAGCAGGGCGAGGTCGAGCCGGTTGAGGTGGAGGGCGCGGGCGGCACCGCCGGTTCAGGCGGCGGAAGTTCGGGCCCGGATGCCGGGGATGGCGGGGGCGCCGGGCTCGACGGGGACTTCAAAGTGGGGGCGTTGGCCCTGGCCGTCGTGGTGGCGGCCTTCCTCGGCCTGAAGCGGGTGTTGCGGCGGCGCTGAGGATGAAGTCTGCGGGCCGTATGTGGCTGGTCGCGCAGTTCCCCGCGCCCCTTTGGGGCACGGAAGCGCACCCCGTGGGGCTTCGGGGCGCGGAAGTGCAGCGCTACTCGCCCAGTACCCGTACCTCGTAGTGCAGCGTCTTGTCCCGCGTGACCTTGTGGGTGAGCGGGACGAACAGGCCGTGCAGTACCGGGTACTTGCGCCTGAGCAGCTTCGCCGCGTGCTTGTTCTCCTCGCCGCCCTGGTCGAGCAGCCGCACCCGTGCCTTGATCTCGGGTCCTGTCGGTGCGCCGCGCAGTGTGGACGGGGCGATCTCGACCTCGGGGTTGCGGCGCATCCGCTTGGCCTTCCACGCCTTGGCGTAGGTGCGGACGTACGCGTGGTCGCCCTCGACGACGATGCTGACGGGGGCGCCCACGCCCGTGCCGTCCTTTTTGTGGCTCGTGAGCAGGACGGTGTACTGCTTCACGAACGGGGCGAGGGCGGGGCTCGCTGGGCTCATGGGTTTCGGCGTCATCCGTCCATACAGGCACTGATCGCCGTATATGTCACGCTCTCTGGGCGTCCTGCTCACCCTCGCGCCGGGCGACCAGGACGTCCAGGCCGTCGAGCAGCCGCTGCAGGCCGAACTCGAAGTGGTCGAAGTCCGCGCCGAACGCGTCCTCGGAGAGGCCGGCGAGCGCCGGGTAGCGGCCGCTGCGCATGATCCTGTCGAGGGCCGGGGCCTGCGCCTCCCAGAACTCCCGGTCGGACAGGCCGGTCTTGCGCACCGCCTCGATCTCGTGCACCTGGGTGCGGGCGACCCCGGTGACGTACCCCTCGGTCATGACGATCACCCCGATCAGCTCGGGGTCGGTCAGGCCCATCGGCTTGATCCGGGACAGCGTCCGGTCGAGGCCGCCGACGGCTCCGGGGCCGAGCACCGGGCGGGCCTGGTTGACCTGGAGCAGCCAGGGGTGGCGGCGGTAGAGGACGAGGGTCTCGCGGGCGTACTCCTCGACGCCCTCGCGCCAGCCGCCGGTCCAGGGTTCCGCGCCCTCGGGGTCCTCGGGGGGCGCGTACACGCGGTCCAGCATCAGGTCGAGCAGATCGGCCTTGCCGGGGACGTAGCGGTACAGGGACATCGTGCCGGTGCCGAGCTCCGTGGACAGGCGGCGCATCGAGACCGCGGTGATGCCCTCGGCGTCCGCAAGGCGCACCGCCTCGGTGACGATCCGCTCCAGGGTGAGCCCCGGCTTGGGGCCCCGCGCCGGGCGCTCGCCGCTGCCCCAGAGCATGTCGAGGCTGCGGGTGATGTCGCTGCCGGTGCGCTGGACGTCGCCGCCGTTCGTGCTCGTCATGGCGCTCAGCCTAATGGTCCGAGAAGTAATTGGGTACGGTGTACCCGCAAAACTGGGTACGGTGTACTCTCAATTGGGTACGCCGTACTCATAGGGCGCCGGGCTTAGCGCATAGGGCATAGGGCTTGTGGCGGAACTGGCTGGAGGGGCAGCGATGGACGGGAACGACTACGACCGGAACGACTACGCGGTACGGGCCGAGGGCCTGGAGAAGCGCTACGGCGAGAAGAAGGCCCTGGACGCCTTCGACCTCACGGTCGCGCGCGGCACGGTGCACGGACTGCTCGGGCCGAACGGTGCGGGCAAGACCACCGCCGTCCGCATCCTCTCGACACTGGTACGGCTCGACGGCGGGCGCGCGGAGGTCGCGGGCGCCGATGTCGTCCGCAGCCCCGAAGCCGTACGCGCCCGCATCGGCCTCACCGGGCAGTACGCGGCGGTCGACGAGGTGCTCAGCGGCCGGCAGAACCTGGAGATGTTCGGCCGCCTCTTCCATCTGGGCGGCAGGCGGGCGGCGCGCCGCGCCCAGGAACTCCTGGAGCAGTTCGACCTGGTGGAGGCGGCCGACAAGAGCGCGGGCGACTACAGCGGCGGCATGCGCCGCAGGCTCGACCTCGCCGCCTCGATGATCCTCGCGCCGGCCGTCCTCTTCCTGGACGAGCCGACCACCGGACTCGACCCGCGCGGACGCCTCGAAGTCTGGGACACCGTACGGAAGTTGGTCGCGGACGGCACGACGGTCCTGCTGACCACCCAGTATCTGGAGGAGGCCGACAAACTGGCGTCCCGGATCACCGTCATCGACCAGGGCCGCGCCATCGCCGACGACACCCCGGAGGGCCTGAAGTCCACGGTGGGCGGCAGCTGCCTGGAGGTCGTGGTGCGCGATGCCGCCGACCTGTCGGCGGCGTGGACGGCCGTGTCCCGCGTGGCCGACGGCGTACCGCAGACGAACGCCCTGGAACGCCGCGTCCAGGCGGACGTCACGGACCGGGTCGGCGCACTGACCGAGGTGGCGCGGACGCTCCAGGACCAGGGCATCGCGATCGAGGACATCGGCCTGCGCAGGCCGAGCCTGGACGACGTGTTCCTGCGGCTGACGGGACACCGGGCGGAGCCGCCTGCGGAGTCGCCCGCGGAGCCGCTGACCGATGCCGACGCGAAGCACGACGAGAAGGACGGAGTGGCGGCATGAGCGTCGCACTGACCGCGGACACCTCGCGCGGGCGCCTCTACTGGACGCTCGCCGACTCCTGGAACATCACCCGCCGCTATCTCACCCACTACCAGCGCCGCCCGGTCTACATCGCCTGGCAGCTGGGCTTCCCGATCATCTCCGTACTCCTGTACGGCTTTGTCTTCGGCGAGGCGATGAAGGTGCCCGGCGGCGGCGAGGACGGCGACTACAAGCAGTTCCTGATGCCCGGCATGTTCGTGATGACCATGGCCTTCGGCTTCATGAACACCGCGATGGGCGTCGTCACCGACTCCACCAAGGGCGTCATCGACCGCTTCCGCTCGATGCCGATGGCGCCGTCGGCGGTGGCGTCCGGGCGCGGCCTCGCCGACCTCATCGTGGCCTGCGCCGAGCTGACGATCCTCGCCCTGACGGCGCTGGCCATCGGCTGGCGGTCGAGCGCGGGCCTGCCGCAGACCCTGGCGGCCTTCGGCCTCCTCCTGCTGCTGCGCTTCAGCCTGATCTGGGTGGGCGTCTACCTGGGTCTCGTCGTCCCGACCCCGGAGGCGGCGGGCGGCCTCTACGCGGTCGCCTTCCCGCTCACCATGATCTCCAGCGTCTTCGTGGCGCCGTCGCTGATGCCGGACTGGCTGGCGCCGATCGCCGCGTGGAACCCGGTGTCCTCCACGGGCACGGCGGCACGCGAACTGTTCGGCAACCCGGGCGCGGGCGGCGCGAGCTGGGTGGAGCAGCACGCGATCCTGATGGCGGTGGTGTGGCCGCTGGCGGTCTCGCTGCTGTTCCTGCCGCTGGCGGTAAGGAAGTTCAAGCAATTGAGCCGCTGAGGAGTTTTTCCGTACGCGAACGGGGGCGCCCGGCACGGTGTGTGCCGGGCGCCCCCGTCGACGTACGAAGAACCATCTATCGCTACAGCTTGTCGATCACGTAATCAATGCACTTGGTCAGCGCCTCGATGTCCGCCGGGTCGATCGCCGGGAACATGGCAACGCGCAGCTGATTGCGGCCCAGCTTGCGGTACGGCTCGGTGTCCACGATGCCGTTGGCCCGCAGTGCCTTGGCGACGGCAGCGGCGTCGATCTCGTCCGCGAAGTCGATCGTGCCGATGACCTGCGAGCGCTTGGCCGGGTCCGTGACGAACGGCGTCGCGTACTTGGACTCCTCGGCCCAGCCGTACAGCGTGCGCGAGGAGGCAGCCGTGCGGCCGGTCGTGAACTCCAGGCCGCCCTGGCTGTTCATCCACTCCAGCTGCTCGCCGAGCAGGAAGAGCGTGGCGAGCGCCGGCGTGTTGTACGTCTGGTTCTTGCGGGAGTTGTCGATCGCCGTCGGGAGGCTGAAGAACTCCGGGACGTGGCGGCCGGACGCGTGGATCCGCTCGGCGCGCTCGATGGCGGCCGGGGAGAAGACACCGATCCAGAGGCCGCCGTCCGAGGCGAAGGACTTCTGCGGGGCGAAGTAGTAGACGTCCGTCTCGGCGATGTCGACGGGGAGGCCGCCGGCGCCGGAGGTGGCGTCCACCAGGACGAGGGAACCCGCGTCCGCGCCGGCCACCCGCTTGATGGGGGCCGCGACGCCGGTCGAGGTCTCGTTGTGCGTGAACGCGTAGACGTCGACGCCCGCCTCGGCCTGCGGCTCCGGGTGCGTGCCCGGGTCGCTGCCGATGACGGTGGGCTCGGCCAGCCAGGGGGCGAGCTTCGAGGCCTTGGCGAACTTGGAGGAGAACTCGCCGAAGCTGAGGTGCTGCGACTTGTTCTCGATCAGGCCGTGCGTCGCGATGTCCCAGAAGGCGGTGGAGCCGCCGTTGCCCAGGATCACCTCGTATCCCTCGGGGAGGGAGAAGAGGTCGCGCACACCCTCGCGCACCCGGCCGACCAGGTTCTTGACCGGGGCCTGGCGGTGGGAGGTGCCGAGCAGGGAGGTACCGGTGGCGGCGAGGGCGTCCAGCGCCTCCGTGCGCACCTTGGAGGGGCCCGCGCCGAAACGTCCGTCGGCGGGCTTGATGTCAGCGGGAATCTGGATCTCAGCCACGGGGCGAGCCTAGCGGCTCAGGGCACGGGGTCTGACGGGTGTCCGCCGGGTGAGATCGCGTCGCCACGCGGGGTGGACGCCGCGGGGCTCCGCCCCGGACCCCGCTCAAGGCCGCCGCTCCGCGGCGGATCTTTCCCGCCCACCCACCCGATTGCCCCGCAGATCTTTCAGCCTGTCGAGGGGGTCCCCCCTGCTCTTTAAGAGCTTGGGGGAGTTTGAGGACGAACTCGGCGGAGCCGGGGGATTCGGGTAGGGGCGGGATTGGGGAAGAGAAGACGCATGAACGACCACGGAGACCTGGAGCGCGCCCTACGAAAAGCCGTCAGCGGAGACGTGGACTTCTCCACGACCGCCCGCGCCCTGCACACCATGGACGCCTCCAACTACAGACGCGTCCCGCAAGGCGTCCTCGCCCCGCGCGACGCGGACGACGTGGCGGCGGCACTCACGGTCTGCCGGGAGCACCGCGTCCCCGTGGTCGCCCGCGGCGCAGGCACCTCCATCGCAGGCCAGGCCACCGGGGTGGGCCTCGTACTCGACTTCACCCGCCACATGAACCAGATCACCGCCCTGGACGCGGACACGCGAACGGCGACCGTCCAGCCAGGAGTGATCCTGGACAACCTCCGCAACGCGGCCGGCCGCCACGGCCTCACCTTCGGCCCCGACCCCTCCACCCACAACCGCTGCACCCTCGGCGGAATGATCGGCAACAACTCCTGCGGCTCCCACTCGGTGGCCTGGGGCACCACCGCCGACAACGTCCACGGCCTGAAGGTCATCACTTCGGGAGGCGAAAGACTCAACCTCGCCCAGGGCTGGGAAGGCGCTCCCGAGGGCCTGCGTCCCTTGGTGGACGCCGAGTTGAAGCTCCTGCGGACCGGCTTCCCGGAGCTGCCCCGCCGCATCTCCGGATACGCCCTGGACGCCCTGCTCCCCGAGCACGGCGTCGACCTGGCCCGCGCCTACTGCGGCTCGGAGGGCACGCTCGCCGTCCTGACGGAAGCGACCGTGCGCCTCGTCGAGGCTCCACGCGCGCGTGCCCTCGCCGTTCTCGGATACGCGGACGAGAGCGCGGCGGCGGAAGCGGCGGCCGCACTGCTTCCGCACGGCCCGCTGACGGTGGAGGGCATGGCCGCCGACCTGGTGCGCGGCGCGGAAGGGCTGCCCAGGGGCGGCGCCTGGCTGTTCGTGGAGACGGGCGGCGGCAGCGAGGCCGAGGCACGCGCGCGTGCGGAGGCGATCGCGAAGGCGGCTTCCGGCGACGGCGGCTCCGTGGACTCGCTGGTGGTGACCGACCCGGCGGGACAGCGAGCGCTGTGGCGGGTCCGCGAGGACGCCAGCGGGACGGCGACGAGGATGCCGGACGGCAGCGAGGCATGGCCGGGCTGGGAGGACTGCGCGGTCCCGCCGGCCCGGCTGGGCGCGTATCTACGGGACTTCAGGGCGCTTCTCGCGGACCACGGCCTGCGCGGCACTCCGTACGGCCACTTCGGGGACGGATGCATCCACGTACGCATCGACTTCGACCTGATGAGCGAGGAGGGCGTACGCGGCTTCCGGCGCTTCTCGGAGGACCTGGCGGAGGTGGTGGTCGCGCACGGCGGATCACTCTCCGGCGAACACGGCGACGGCCAGGCGCGGGCGGAACTGCTCCCCAAGATGTACGGCAACGACTTGGTGCGCCTCTTCGAGCGGGTGAAGGGAGCATGGGACCCGGCGGACCTCCTGAACCCGGGAATGCTGGTGCGCCCCGCGCCGCTGGACGCGAACCTCCGCTTCACCCCGCTGCCGAGAAAGCCGGTGGACGTCGCCTTCGGCTATCCGCACGACGGCGGCGACTTCTCGGCGGCGGTGCGGCGATGCGTCGGGGTCGCCAAGTGCCGTACGGAGTCGACGGGTTCGGCGGGTAGCGGGGTGATGTGTCCCTCCTACCGGGCGACGGGCGAGGAGGAGCACTCGACGCGGGGCAGGGCCCGGCTGCTGCACGAGATGCTGGCGGGAGAGGTGGTTACGGACCGCTGGCGCTCGACGGAAGTCCGCGAAGCCCTGGACCTCTGCCTCTCCTGCAAGGGCTGCCGCTCGGACTGCCCCGTGGGCGTGGACATGGCCACGTACAAGGCGGAGTTCCTGCACCACCACTACGAGGGCAGGCGCCGCCCCGCGTCGCACTACGCGATGGGCTGGCTGCCGCTGTGGCTACGCCTCGCGTCCCGCACCCGCACGACCCGCCTGGCCAACGCCCTGTCCCGTGTAGGCGTGTTGGCGGACTTGGCCAAACGCGTCGCCGGTATCGCCCCGGAACGAGAGATCCCGCGGCTCGCCCCGGAGACGTTCCGCGGCTGGTGGCTCAGGCAGTCACGCCGCAAGGGAACACAGATCACGTCGTCCGACCGCTTCGTGGTCCTATGGCCGGACACGTTCACGGATCATCTCTCGCCGGAGGTGGGACGGGCGGCGGTGCGGGTACTGGAGGACGCGGGGCTGACGGTCTTCGTGCCGGGAAGCGGGGTGTGCTGCGGCCTGACGTACGTATCAACGGGCCAACTGGACCGCGCGCGTAAGGTCCTGAGCCGAACCCTGGACCACATGGAGCCGCTCCTGGAGGGCGGCGCACCGGTGGTCGTCCTCGAACCGAGCTGTGCCGCGGCCCTGAAATCGGACCTGGTCGAACTCCTAGGCGAGGACGACGAGCGGGCGCGGCGCCTCGCCTCCGCGGTCCGCACGTTCGCCGAGGTCCTGGAGGAACGCGCCCCCGACTGGCGCCCGCCGCGCATCGACCGCCCGGTGGTCGGCCAGACCCACTGCCACCAGCACGCGGTCCTGGGCGACGGCCCGGAACGCAGACTCCGCCAGAAGGCAGGCTTGGAGGGCGAGTTGAGCGGAGGCTGCTGCGGCTTGGCGGGCAACTTCGGCTTCGAGGCGGGCCATTACGAGGTCTCACGAGCCTGTGCGGAGGAGCAACTACTCCCGACGGTGCGCTCGGCCCCGCCCTCGTCGGAGATCCTGGCGGACGGCTTCTCTTGCCGTACGCAGCTGGAGCAGTTGGGGGAGGGGGTTCGGGGGCGGCATCTGGCGGAGGTACTGGCGGAGGGGCTTCGGTGATCCGGTGGTTGATTGGCGCCGGGGCCGCCCGGTTGTCCTGAGGTTGGCGGTTCCGGGCCGGGCGTAAAGGGCGCTCCTTCGTCGCGTCGGCTGCGCCGATTCCGCTTCGCTCCACCCTTGACACCCGTCCCTCCACCGCGAGAAGCGTGATGACCGGGCGGCCACGAAGCGGGGCTCACGGGGACCACCCGGCGGGCCATCCGGCTTTCCTGCCGGGTGCGGACTGGTTCGTATCAGTGCAGCCGGGCGGGAGGGGTGCGCGGCCGGTCCGGGGATGGGTCCCGGTCTCGTCAAGCGTCTGCCGACCGGATCTTCCGGGGTGGCGGCCGCTTGCGGGGTGGCCGTCACGCGGCACCGGTGCTGGGGGGTGGGGGACCTACTTTGGGAAAGTTGCGTTCTGGCACGAAGGGGGCGCACGCCATGCGAAACACAACTTTGCCGAAGTAGGTCGCCCCGGAACCGCCAACCTCAGGACAACTGGGCGGCCCCGGCGCCCTGTTCGCCGCAGGTGGCATTCACCGCCTTGAACGTGAGCCATACGGTCTTGCCCACCGAGTGTTCCGTGACACCGAAGGCGTCGGACAGTTCGCGGGCCAGGTGCAGGCCTCGTCCCGTGCAGTCGTCCGCGGTGGGCGTCGACGGCGTGGGGTAGCCGTCACCGCTGTCCCGGACCGTGACGCGGAGCTCGGCGTCTGCGCGTGAGATCGAGAGGCCCAGCTCGAATTCGCGGCCTTGGGGGACCCCGTGCAGCAGCGCGTTCGTGGCCAGCTCGGACACGCAGAGGCGGATGTCGTCGTGTCGTTCCGTGATGCCCCAGGTGGTGAGGGTGTCGAGGGCGAAGGCGCGGGCTGCGCGGACAGATCTGGGATGCCGGGGGAATCGTCGTTGCTGTGACAGGCGCACAGTGAACCACCGCCTTGTGCAGGGAGGTTGTACGATCGAGCAGGACCGTACTGCTATTCACGAATAGCAGCAAGGTTGGGCCAAGGCGGCGACCTACAGTGAGTTGGCTACGGTACGAAGGCGGCGCAACGCAGCAAGAAGCCCTCCGGCGCAGTGGAGTTCACGATGACCAGCAGTGGTGACTGGGTCAGTACGTCGATGCCGTATCTCACGCCGACGGGCCGGGAGCGCCCCGAGGCATGGGGTGCTGAAGCGGCCGCTGCGGGGCGCAAGGGGACTCAGCGCATCGTTCAGGCCGGTGAGGTTCCGGCGCCCGGTGAGGTGGCCGAACTGCTCGGCGTGACCGAAGGGGGGCCCGTGGTCGTTCGGCGTCGGATCATCGAACTCGACGGCGAACCCAATGAGTTGACGGATACCTATTACCCCGTTGAGATCGCCGGGGGGACTCCGCTGGCCGCCACGGCCAAGATCCGTGGAGGCGCGGTGACTCTGCTCGCCGAGCTCGGGCACTCCGGGGTCACGGTGCGCGAGGACGTCACTGCCCGGATGCCGAGCGAGGAGGAGCGGGCGGCCCTTCGCGCAGGTCCGGACGAGCCGGTCCTGCGGCTGGCCCGGGTCACCCTGGACGCGGAGGGCCGGGCCATCCAGGCGGACTTGATGGTGATGCCTGCCACCCGCCAGCGGCTGCGCTACGAGATTCGGATCGGATGAACGTGCCCCGTACCGATGCCAATGCGTCCGACCGCCGCGCGCTGCATGAACGCATCGCCGCCGATGTGCGGGACGAGATCATGAGCGGTGAGCTGGCGCCGGGTGCCAGGCTCCCCTCGACGGCGCAGCTCAAGGCCAGATTCGATGCGTCGAGTGCCACTGTGCAGAAGGCGCTGCAGCTGCTCAAGGATGAGGGCCTGGCCGTCGGCCGGGCCGGGGCGGCGGTCACCGTCCGCGAGCACCGCCAGCGGACCCTGCGGCCTGCCGCGTACATGGCTCCTGCCGGGGACGGGCGCCCGTATCGCTGGCTGACCGAGGCCGCCGAGCACGGCGCGAGCCCTCGGAGCACGCTGCTGGAGGTGGCCGAGGTGGTGCCGCCGGCGGATGTCTCGGCGGCGCTGGGGCTCGCCGGTGGCGGTGTGGCCGTGCTGCGCCGCCAGCTGCTCAGCATCGACGACGAGCCGGCGGAGCTGGTCGCCTCCTACTATCCGGTGGAGATCGCCCGGAGCACCCCGATCACGGAGCGGCGCAGGATTCGTGGTGGCACCCCGGCCCTGCTGTCCGGGCTCGGCTTCCCTCCGCGGCTCAGTGTCGACCGGGTCTCGGCGCGGGTGCCCACCCAGGAGCAGTACACGGCTCTCCTGCTCCCCAGCAGCCTCCCGGTGCTGCGCACCCTGCGCGTCGTCTACAGCGATGACGAGCGGCCCATCGAGGCGACGGTGATGGTCAAGGCGGGCCACCTGTACGAGCTGCAGTACGAGTTCGTGCCGTCCTGAGCTGCCGCCGGCGGCGTCGGGTGAGATGCCAACTGACGTGCTGTAGTCGGGGGGCTCTGCTGTTCCGGCGGTGTATTGGCGCCGGGGCCGCCCGGTTGTCCCGAGGTTGGCGGTTCCGGGCCGGGTGTAAAGGGCGCTCCGCTGCGCTACGCGTCGGCTTCGCCGATTCCGCTTCGCTCCACCCTTGACACCCAACCCTCCACCGCGAGAAGCCAATTGACCGGGCGGCCACGAAACGGGGCTCACGGGACTGCGGGGATGGGTCATCCGGCTTGAGCGCCGGGTGCGGACTAGTTCGTAGCAGCGCTGCCCGCTGAAGGGGTGGGAGGGGTGCGCGGCCGGTCCGGGGGTCGGTGCCGGTCTCGTCAAGCGGGCGCGGACCGGATCTTCCGGGGTGGCCGTCGCTTCCCGGCCGAGAGGTGGGGGTGGGGACCTACTTTGGAAAAGTAGTGTTCTGGCACAAGGGGGGCGCGCGGCACTGCGAAACGCAACTTTGCCGAAGTGGGTTCCCCACACCCCCCTCTCGCCCTTCTCGCGGCCGGGGCCGGTCCGCACACGCTTGACGAAACCCGCCACCCATCCCCGAACCGACCGCGCAGTCCGTCCATCCCTTCAGCGGGCAGCGCTGCTACGAACAAGTCCGTACCCGGCAGGAAAGCCGGACGCCCCAAGGGCCCGTCCCCGTGAGCCCCGCTTCCTGGGCCGCCCGGTCATATGGCTTCTCGCGGTGGAGGGTTGGGTGTCAAGGGTGGAGCGAAGCGGAATCGGCGCAGCCGACGCGCAGCGCAGCGGAGCGCCCTTGACTCCCGGCCCGGAACCGCCAACCTCGGGACAACCGGGCGGCCCCGGTACGAACACCACCACCGGCCCACATCACTGCCTGGACCCCAAAGAAATTGACCGGGATTTCTCGTGCCCAATTGCACTCGTCCAGAGGTCTTTCCGCTTCATAGAGTGGTGATCACAACGCAGCGAACCCCGCTGCCGAGCCGAAGAGGACACCGCCATGAGCAGCAAGAACACCGACTTCTCCGCCCTCCTCACCCGCGCATCGGACGCCGAGACCTCCGCCGATCCGAGCAGCGTGATGACCCTCCTTGCCGAGACGGACGGGCCGGAGGGCGGGTTCACCACGTACCGCTCCACGTTCGCCGAAGGCGCCGTCGGTGCTCCCGCGCACCTCCACACCAAGGCCACGGAGCTGTTCTTCGTGATCAGCGGCTCCCTCCAGGTCCTCGTCGGCGAGGAGATCACCGTCCTGAACGCCGGTGACTTCCTCGCCGTGCCGCCGCACACCCCGCACGCCTTCGCCGCCGCCCCGGGCTGCACCGCGGACGTCCTGTTCGTCTTCACGCCCGGCATGGCCCGCTTCGACTACCTGCGCCTGCTCGGCAGCGTCATGCGCGGCGAGACCGACCCGAAGAAGATCGCTGAGTCCTCCGAGCGCTACGACAACCACTACGTCGACAGCCCCGTCTGGCGAGACGCCCTCGCCGCCTCGTGAGCGCACCTCACCTCGGAATGTGGACGCGGTTTGCGTACAGCAGTGAAACCGCTCCACAATCCTGACGTGGTCTACTACCTTGGACGAGGCAGTCCAGGTGAGTGGACTGGCCGAGGCTGGAGAAGTGGAAGGGTTGGCTGTGGACGCGTCGAGGAGTGGCCAGGAGGCGGCAACCGGCGGGCGGTGGGGTGCCCTCGGGCCCGTCGGGCTGGTGCTCGCGGGCGGCGTCTCCGTCCAGTTCGGCGGCGCCATCGCCGTGAGCGTGATGCCCAAGGCGGGAGCCCTCGGCATCGTGACCCTGCGGCTCGCCTTTGCCGCTCTGGTGCTGATGATCGTCTGCCGGCCCCGGCTGCGCGGGCACTCGCGTGCCGACTGGGGGACCGTCGTCGCCTTCGGTGTGGCCATGGCCGGGATGAATGGGCTCTTCTATCAGTCCGTTGCCCGGATTCCCATGGGGCCCGCCGTCACCCTTGAAGTGCTCGGGCCGCTTGCCCTGTCCGTCTTCGCCTCCCGGCGTGCGCTGAATCTGGTGTGGGCCGGGCTCGCGTTGTGCGGGGTCTTTTTGCTGGGCGGGGGCGGTGGCTTCAGTTCGCTTGATCCTGTTGGTGTCGCGTACGCGCTTGGCGCCGGTGCCATGTGGGCCACGTACATCGTCTTCAGTGCGCGTACCGGGCGGCGCTTTCCGCAGGCCGACGGGCTTGCGCTCGCCATGGTCGTCGCCGCCGTGCTCTTCATGCCGCTCGGGTTCATCGAGTCGGGGGACAAGCTCATTCAGCCGGAAGTTCTCGGGCTTGGTGCTGCCGTTGCTGTGATGTCGTCGGTGCTCCCTTACACCCTGGAACTGCTCGCCCTGCGGCGGCTTCCCGCCTCCACCTTTGCGATCATGATGAGTCTGGAACCGGCCATCGCCGCCGTCGCCGGATTCCTCGTCCTGAACCAGGCCCTCTCCGTGAACGAGGCCCTCGCGATCTCGCTGGTCATCGCCGCCAGCATGGGCGCCGTCCGCACCCAGGTCGGGCGCAGGTCGGCCCGTGGCGGGGGTGTCGTCGCGGGGGGTGCGGGCGGTGTCCCGGAGACGGAACCCGCCCCCGAGCCCGCCCCCAAGCCCACCCTCGAGCCCGCCATGAGCGCCGTCGCCGAACCCCTCCCGGAGTCGTCCGGAAAGTAATGCAAGCACGCTTGCTTGTTTCTCCGGGCGCTGCCATGCTCCGGGGCACACCGTCGTGCCCCGAGGGGAGCGCCCCGTGTCCGAAGCTGTGCCCGTACTCGACGATCTGCGCAGTGAGAGTGAGGAACTCGACCAGCTGGTAGAGGGGTTGGGGGATGAGCAGTGGGCGCTCGCCACGCCCGCCGCCGGCTGGACCGTCGCCCATCAGATCGCCCATCTCGCCTGGACCGACCGGGCCGCGTTCATCGCCGTGACCGATCCTGATGCCTTTGGGAAGTTGGTCGAAGAGGCCCTTGCCGCTCCCGGCTCGTTCGTCGACGACGGGGCCGAGGAAGGGGCCGGTCTGCCGCCCGCCGAGCTGCTCGCGCGGTGGCGGGCGGGGCGTGCGGAGCTCCTGGCGGCCCTGCGCGCCGCCCCTCGCGGCACCCGCTTTCCCTGGTACGGGCCGCCCATGTCCGCCACCTCCATGGCGACCGCGCGGCTGATGGAGACCTGGGCCCATGGGCAGGACGTCGCCGACGCGCTCGGCGTCCGGCGGACCCCCACCGACCGGCTGCGGCATGTGGCCCATATCGGGGTGCGGGCCCGTGACTTCTCCTTCGGCGTGCATGGGCTGAGCGCGCCCGGTGAGGTCTTCCGGGTCGAACTTGTCCTTCCTTCCGGTGAGTTGTGGGTGCAGGGGCCTGAGGATGCCGGGCAGCGCGTCACCGGGCCCGCTCTCGACTTCTGTCTGCTCGTCACCCAGCGCGCCCATCGGGACGATCTCTCCGTACGCGCCGAAGGCCCCGACGCAGAGCGGTGGCTCGATGTCGCGCAGGCCTTCGCGGGGCCCGCCGGACCGGGACGCTCGGCGACGGGAGCCACCCCGTGAGCCGCATCCTGCGCGTCGGCAACGCCTCTGGGTTCTACGGCGACCGCTTCGACGCCATGCGCGACATGCTCACCGGCGGCCCGCTCGACGTCCTCACCGGCGACTATCTCGCCGAGCTGACCATGCTGATCCTCGGGCGCGACCGGCTCAAGGACCCGTCGCGGGGGTACGCGAAGACCTTCCTGCGGCAGCTGGAGGAGTGTCTGGGGCTCGCCAAGGAGCGGGGCGTCCGCATCGTCGCCAATGCCGGTGGGCTCAATCCGGCCGGACTTGCCGATGCCGTAAGGGAGTTGGCCGGTCGGATTGGGGTCGAGACCAACGTCGCGTACGTCGAAGGTGATGATCTCGGCGGGCGCTTCCCCGGCGCGCTCACCGCCAACGCCTACCTCGGCGGCGCCGGAATCGCCGAGTGTCTGAGGGGCGGGGCCGACGTCGTCGTCACGGGGCGTGTGACCGATGCCGCGCTCGTCACGGGGCCCGCCGCCGCGCACTTCGGATGGGCGCCGGACGACTACGACCGGCTCGCGGGAGCCGTCGTCGCCGGGCACATCCTCGAGTGCGGGACACAGGCCACCGGCGGCAACTACGCCTTCTTCAACCAAAGGCCGGGGCAGCTGCTCCGGCCCGGATTTCCCCTCGCCGAGATCCACGAGGACGGGTCAAGCGTCATCACCAAGCACGCCGGCACCGGCGGCCTCGTCGACGTCGGCACGGTCACCGCGCAGCTCCTGTACGAGACGTCCGGCGCCCGGTACGCCGGACCCGATGTCACCGCCCGGCTCGACACGGTCACCCTCACGCAGGAGGGGCCGGACCGCGTCCGCGTCGGCGGTGTGCGCGGCGAGGCGCCGCCCCCGACCCTCAAGGTCGGCCTGAACCGGCTCGGCGGCTTCCGCAACGAAGTCGTCTTCGTCCTCACCGGGCTCGACATCGAGGAGAAGGCCGCCCTCGTGCGGGCGCAGATCGAGGACGCGCTCGGGGGCGCCAAGAAAGCGCCCGCGGAAGTGCGTTGGGACCTCGTGCGCACCGACAGGGCCGACGCCCCCACCGAGGAGACCGCGAGCACCCTGCTGCGGCTCGTCGTGCGCGACCCGCAGCAGGAGCCCGTCGGCCGCACCCTGAGCGGCGCCGCGATCGAACTGGCCCTCGGCAGCTACCCCGGATTCCACGTGACGGCACCCCCGGGCAAGGGCGCCCCCTACGGAGTCTTCGAAGCCGCGTACGTCGAGCGGGGCGAGGTCCAGCATGTGGCGGTGCTCCCGGACGGGGAGCGGTTCTCCGTGCCGCAGGGTGCCGAGACCCGCGTACTCGAAGAACTCGAAACCCCACCGCTGCCCGAACCCCTGCCGCAAGGCCCCACCCGCCGCGCCCCCATCGGCCTCGTCGCCGGCGCCCGTAGCGGCGACAAGGGCGGTGACGCGAACGTCGGCGTGTGGGTGCGGACGGACGAGGCGTGGCGGTGGCTCGCCCACGAACTGACCGAGGAGCGCTTCCGTGAACTCCTCCCGGAGACCGCCGACTTGACCGTCGTACGCCATGTCCTGCCGAATCTGCGCGCGCTGAACTTCGTCGTCACCGGGATCCTCGGCGAGGGAGTCGCCTCGCAGGCCCGCTTCGATCCGCAGGCCAAGGGCCTGGGCGAGTGGCTGCGCGCCCGCCACGTCGACATACCGGAGGCCCTGCTGTGAGCCCGGAGGTACTGCTGTGACCGTCCTAGCGTCCGCGCTCGACCCCGCGAGCCCCGAGTACGCCGAACACCGCGAGGCCATGCTCGCCAAGCTCGACGGGCTCGGCAGTGAACAGGCCAAGGCCTTGGAGGGTGGTGGCGAGAAGTACGTCCAACGGCACCGGAAACGGGGGAAGTTGCTGGCGAGGGAGCGCATCGAGTTGCTTCTCGACCCCGATACGCCCTTCCTTGAGCTGTCCCCACTGGCGGCCTGGGGGAGTGACTATCCCGTCGGTGCCTCGATGGTCACCGGTATCGGTGTCGTCGAGGGCGTGGAGTGTCTGATCACCGCCAACGACCCGACCGTACGCGGCGGGGCGAGCAATCCGTGGACGTTGAAGAAGGCCTTCCGGGCTCATGAGATCGGGCATGCCAATCGGCTGCCGTCCATCCATCTCGTCGAGTCGGGGGGTGCCGATCTGCCGTCCCAGAAGGAGATCTTCATCCCGGGGGGTGCGATGTTCAAGCACCTCACCCAGTCGTCCGCCGCCGGAATCCCCACGGTGGCCGTCGTGTTCGGCAACTCGACCGCGGGCGGCGCGTACGTACCGGGCATGAGCGATCACGTGATCATGGTCAAGGAGCGGGCCAAGGTCTTCCTGGGCGGGCCGCCGCTGGTGAAGATGGCCACCGGCGAGGAGAGCGACGACGAGTCGCTCGGCGGCGCCGAGATGCACGCCCGCACCTCCGGCCTCGCGGACTATCTCGCCGAGGACGAGCGGGACGCGCTGCGGCAGGCCCGGCGGGTCGTCAAACGGCTCAACTGGCGCAAGGCGTACGCCGATCCGGTCACCGTCGTCGAGCCGCCGAAGTACGACGAGGACGAGCTGCTCGGCATCGTGCCCGGCGATCTGAAGGTGCCCTTCGATCCGCGCGAGGTCATCGCCCGCATCGTCGACGGCTCCGATTTCGATGAGTTCAAGCCGTTGTACGGGGCCAGTCTCACGACCGGGTGGGCCCAGCTGCACGGCTATCCCATCGGCATCCTCGCCAACGCGCAGGGCGTTCTCTTCAGCGAGGAGTCCCAAAAGGCCGCCCAGTTCATCCAGTTGGCGAACCAGCGTGACATCCCGCTGCTCTTCCTGCACAACACCACCGGCTACATGGTCGGCAAGGAGTACGAGCAGGGCGGCATCATCAAGCACGGGGCCATGATGATCAACGCCGTCTCGAACTCGCGCGTCCCGCATCTTTCCGTCCTCATGGGGGCGAGTTACGGGGCCGGGCACTACGGCATGTGCGGGCGGGCCTACGACCCGCGCTTTCTCTTCGCCTGGCCCAGCGCCAAGTCCGCCGTCATGGGGCCGCAGCAGCTGGCAGGGGTCCTGTCGATCGTGGCCCGCGCCTCCGCGACCGCCAAGGGGCAGCCCTACGACGACGACGCGGACGCCGCCCTGCGGGCCATGGTGGAGCAGCAGATCGAGTCGGAGTCCCTGCCGATGTTCCTCTCGGGGCGGCTCTACGACGACGGGGTCATCGATCCCCGCGACACCCGCACCGTCCTCGGCCTCTGCCTGTCCGCGATCCACACCGCCCCCTACGAGGGTGCGCGTGGCGGCTTCGGCGTCTTCCGGATGTGAGGAACTCCCCGTGATTACTTCCCTGTTGGTCGCCAACCGCGGCGAGATCGCCTGCCGCGTCTTCCGCACCTGCCGCGACCTCGGCATCGCGACCGTGGCCGTGTACTCCGACGCCGACGCGGACGCCCTGCACGTGCGCGAGGCCGACTCCGCCGTACGCCTGCCGGGCTCGGCGCCCGCCGACACCTATCTCCGCGGCGAACTGATCGTGAAGGCCGCGCAGACGGCGGGCGCGGACGCCGTCCATCCCGGCTACGGCTTCCTCTCCGAGAACGCGGACTTCGCGCGCTCCGTGCTCGACGCGGGGCTCGTCTGGATCGGGCCGCCCCCCGAGTCCATCGAGGCCATGGCGTCCAAGACGCGGGCCAAGGAGCTGATGGGCATCGCGTCGCTCGACTCGGTCACCGAGGCCGACCTTCCGGTGCTGGTGAAGGCGGCGGCGGGCGGCGGAGGGCGCGGCATGCGCGTCGTACGTGAACTGGCCGTGCTGGAAGGGGAGTTGGTGGCCGCCCGCGCGGAGGCGGCGAGCGCCTTCGGGGACGGTGAGGTCTTCGTCGAGCCGTACGTCGAGGGCGGCCGGCACGTCGAGGTGCAGATCATGGCCGACGCGTACGACACCGTGTGGGCGCTCGGCACCCGGGACTGCACGCTTCAGCGCAGGCACCAGAAGGTCATCGAGGAGTCCCCGGCGCCCGGCCTCGGGGACGGTCTCATCGAGACGCTGCACGCGCAGGCCGTGCGGGCGGCGCGCGTGACCGGGTATCGCGGGGCGGGCACGGTCGAGTTCCTCGTCGCGGGCGACAAGGCACACTTCCTCGAAATGAACACCCGCCTTCAGGTCGAACACCCCGTGACCGAGGCCGTGTTCGGGATCGATCTCGTCGCGCTGCAGATCCGGGTCGCGGAGGGCGAGGCGCTGGAGGGCGAGCCGCCGACCGCGCGCGGCCACGCCGTCGAGGCCCGGCTCTACGCCGAGGACCCGGCCACCGCATGGGCCCCGCAGACCGGCACCCTGCACCGCATCGACGTGCCCGGCGTGCGCCTCGACACCGGGTACGCGGACGGCGACACGATCGGTGTGCACTACGACCCGATGCTGGCCAAGGCCATCGCGTACGCCCCCACCCGCGCCCAGGCCGTGCGCAAGCTGGCGGGCGCCCTGGAGCGGGCCACCGTCCACGGCCCGGTCACCAACCGGGAGTTGCTCGTTCGGTCCCTTCGGCACCCGGAGTTCACCGAGGCCCGCATGGACACCGGCTTCTACGACCGGTACGTCACCGAACTCGCCACGGCCGCACCCGACCCCCACGCCCCGCTGGCCGCCGCGCTCGCCGACGCGCACGGCCGCTCGCGGTTCGGCGGCTGGCGCAACCTCGCATCGCAGCCCCAGGTCAAACGCTTCCGCAGCGAGCCGGACGGCACCGAGCACGAGGTCGGTTACCGGCACACGCGGGGCGGATTCACCGCCGACGGGGTGCGGGTCGTGTCCGTGGCCCGCGATCTCGTCGTACTCGAAGTGGACGGCGTACGACGGCAGTTCACGGTCGCGCGGTACGGCGACGACCGGGTGTACGTCGGCGGGGTCGCCCTCACGCCGCTGCCGCTGCTGCCCGAACCCACCGCTCGCCAGGAGCCCGGCTCCCTGCTCGCCCCGATGCCCGGCACCGTCGTGCGCCTGGCGGAGGGACTCGCCGAGGGGGCGACGGTGGCCGCCGGGCAGCCCCTCATCTGGCTGGAGGCCATGAAGATGGAGCACCGCATCTCCGCCCCCGCCTCCGGCACGCTCACCGCCCTGCACGCCGAGCCCGGCCGCCAGGTCGAGGTCGGCGCGCTGCTCGCAGTCGTAGACGTAGACGTCGAAGCCGCCGTTGGCGCCGTACAGGAGGAGCAATCCGTATGAGCACCGTCCTCGAAACCGAAGAGCACAAGGATCTGCGCGCCGCAGTCGCCGCCCTCGGCAAGCGCTACGGCCGCGAGTACATGAACGGCGTCGTCAAGGCCGAAAGCCACCCCGACGAACTGTGGGCGGATGCCGCCAAGCTCGGCTACCTGGGCGTGAACCTGCCCGAGGAGTACGGCGGCGGAGGCGGCGGCATAGCCGAACTCTCCATAGTCCTGGAGGAGTTGGGCGCGGCGGGCTGCCCCCTGCTCATGATGGTCGTCTCGCCCGCGATCTGCGGAACCGTCATCGCCCGCTTCGGCACCGACGAGCAGAAGCGGGCCTGGCTGCCGGGCCTGGCCGACGGCAGCCGCACCATGGCGTTCGGCATCACCGAGCCCGACGCGGGATCCAACTCCCACCGCATCACGACGACCGCGCGCAAGGACGAAGCGACCGGCGACTGGCTGCTCACCGGCCGCAAGGTGTTCATCTCCGGTGTCGACATCGCCGACGCGACGCTCATCGTGGGCCGCACGGAAGACGCCAAGACGGGCAGCCTCAAGCCCTGCCTCTTCATCGTGCCGCGCGAGACGGAGGGCTTCCAGCGGCGCCAGATCGAGATGGAACTCCAGGCCCCGGAGAAGCAGTTCGAGCTGGTCCTCGACGACGTACGCCTCCCGGCGGACGCGCTGGTGGGCGACGAGGACGCGGGGCTGTTGCAGCTCTTCGCCGGCCTCAACCCCGAGCGGATCATGACGGCGGCGTTCTCGATCGGCATGGCTCGGTTCGCGCTCGGCCGCGCCGTCGAGTACGCCAAGGAACGCAGCGTGTGGAAGAGCCCGATCGGCGCCCACCAGGCGATCGCGCACCCGCTCTCGCAGTGCCACATCGACATCGAACTGGCCCGCCTGATGATGCAGAAGGCCGCCCGGCTCTACGACGAGGGCGACGACATGGGCGCCGGCGAGGCGGCCAACATGGCGAAGCTGGCGGCCGCCGACGCCTGTGTGAAGACCGTCGACCAGGCGGTGCACACGCTGGGCGGCAACGGCCTGACGAAGGAGTTCGGCATCGCCTCGCTGATCGTGGCGTCGCGGGTGGCACGGATCGCCCCGGTGAGCCGGGAGATGATCCTCAACTTCGTGTCGCACCAGACGCTGGGGCTTCCGAAGTCGTACTGACGCCAAGTGCTCGGCCCCTCAACTCCCGGAGTTTCTATGAGTGTTGTGTACGCACCCCAGGAGCGCGGCATCGCGACCCTCACCCTGGACGCGCCCGCCAACCGCAACGCGCTCTCGGCGGGCCTGGTGGCCGCACTGGCCGAGGCGCTTGCCGACTGCGGCAAGGACCCCGACGTACGCGGGATCGTCCTCACCCACACCGGGTCGACGTTCTGCTCGGGCGCCGACCTGCGGGAGCCGCCGGACCCGGCCGCCTTCGTGGCGCTCCTTCGGCAGATCGTGGAGCTGCCGAAGCCGGTGGTGGCGCGGGTGGACGGGCATGTACGGGCCGGTGGGCTCGGCCTGCTCGGGGCGTGCGACCTGGGGGTCGCGGGCCCGGGGTCGTCCTTCGCGCTCACGGAGGTACGGATCGGGGTCGCCCCGGCGGTGATCTCGATGCCCCTCCTGCCGCGCCTCGACCCGAGCGCCGCGTCGCGCTACTTCCTCACGGGGGAGCGGTTCGACGCGGTGGAGGCGGCGCGGATCGGTCTGCTGACGGCGGCGGGCGAGGACGTGGACGCCGAGCTCGCCCCGCTGCTCGACGGGTTGCGGGAAGCGGCGCCGCAGGCCCTGGCCGAGACGAAGAAGCTGCTCACGGCTAGGGTGCTCGACGCATTCGACCACCACTCGGACGCCCTCATCGCCCTGTCCGCGCGGCTCTTCGGCTCCGCCGAGGCACGGGAGGGGATGGCGGCGTTCCTGGAACGACGGGAGCGCCCATGGGTGTTGTGACCGCGGCGGACCGCTCGCCGAAGCAGGACCGCAGCCGGGCGACGCGGCAGCGTCTCCTGGAGGCCGCCGTGTCCTGTCTGGCCGAGCACGGCTGGGCGGGGTCGACGGTGTCCGTGGTCGCCGAACGGGCCGGGGTCTCGCGGGGCGCGGCGCAGCACCACTTTCCCACGCGGGAGGACCTGTTCACGGCGGCGGTGGAGTACGTGGCCGAGCAGCGCTCGACGGCTCTGCGGTCGCTGCCGGCGCAGGACAGGGCCGCCGTGGTCGCGGCCCTGGTGGACCTCTACACGGGGCCGCTGTTCCGGGCGGCGCTGCACCTGTGGGTGGCGGCGTCGAACGAGCCGCAGCTGGGATCTCGGGTCACGGAGCTGGAGGCCCGGGTGGGCCGGGAGACGCACCACATCGCGGTGGAGCTGCTCGGCGCGGACGAGTCGCGCCCCGGCGTCCGGGAGACGGTCCAGGGACTCCTGGACATGGCGCGAGGCCTGGGCCTCGCGAACCTTCTGACGGACGACGGGGCGCGGAGGGAGCGGGTGGTGGGCGAGTGGGCGCGACTACTGGACGCTGCGCTGGGCTAGGGCGGGCTCAAGACCGCCGCTTCGCGGCGGATCTTTCCCGCCCGCCCACCCGTTTACCCGGCAGTGGCTTTTTCAGCCCGTCCGGCGTTTGAGGACGAACTCGCCGGAGGCAAACCTCAGCGCGCGATGTCCCCGTACCCCTCGATCTCCCGGGGGTTACGCGTGCCCGGCCCGACATATCGGGCCGACGGCCGCACCAGCCGCCCCGTCCGCTTCTGCTCAAGGATGTGCGCCGACCACCCGGCGGTCCGCGCGCACGTGAACATGGACGTGAACATGTGCGCCGGCACCTCGGCGAAGTCGAGGACGATCGCGGCCCAGAACTCGACGTTCGTGGCCAGGACCCGGTCCGGGCGGCGGGCGTGCAGCTCGTCGAGCGCCGCCTTCTCCAGCGCCTCCGCCACCTCGAAGCGAGGAGCGCCCAGCTCACGGGCCGTACGGCGAAGGACCCGCGCCCGCGGGTCCTCGGCCCGGTACACCCGGTGCCCGAAGCCCATCAGCCGCTCGCCCTTGTCCAGCGCCTGCTTCACGTACGCGACCGCGTCGCCCGTCCGCTCGATCTCCTCGATCATGCCGAGGACTCGGGAGGGCGCCCCGCCGTGCAGCGGCCCGGACATGGCACCGACCGCGCCCGAGAGCGCCGCCGCCACATCCGCGCCCGTAGACGCGATGACCCGCGCCGTGAACGTGGACGCGTTCATGCCGTGCTCGGCGGCCGACGTCCAGTACGCGTCGACGGCCTGGACGTGCTTGGGGTCGGGCTCGCCGCGCCACCGCTTCATGAAGCGCTCGACGACCGTGTCGGCCTTGTCGATCTCCCGCTGCGGCACCATCGGCAAGCCTTGCCCGCGGGCGGACTGGGCGACGTACGAGAGCGCCATGACGGCGGCCCGCGCCAGATCGTCGCGGGCTTCCTGCTCGCTGATGTCCAGGAGCGGCTTCAGGCCCCACACGGGGGCGAGCATCGCGAGGGCCGACTGGACGTCCACGCGGATGTCGCCGGAGTGCACGGGGATCGGGAACGGCTCGGCGGGCGGCAGACCGGGGTTGAAGGCGCCGTCGACGAGCAGGCCCCAGACGTTGCCGAACGAGACGTGACCGACCAGATCCTCGATGTCGACGCCGCGATAGCGAAGCGCGCCGCCCTCCTTGTCGGGTTCGGCGATCTCCGTCTCGAACGCGATGACTCCCTCAAGTCCGGGTACGAAGTCGGACATCAGGCGGCTCCTCGTGATGTGTACGACAGATGGTGGTGACAGACAGCTCGTGACCATGTGTCAGAAAGGGGATGCTGCCGGTCCGGTTACGTGGTCCGTCGACTCGCGGTCCGGATCGGTCACCCCGGTGATGCCCCGTGCGGCTGGTGGTCACCCAACCGATACGGCAGCGGAACGATATCCCTTGGTGCCACCCTTGGCGATGGATAGCGGCACTCAGTGCCACACGTCACCTCTACGTGGTGACCGTCGGCCCGTCGGGTGACCCTTCGTATACGGCAAGATGACCGCGTGACCGATCGAGCCGCCGCCTCCTCTGCCCCAGCTTCGCCGTCAGCCGCCGCACACGCTCCCCGGGCGGCCGGGCCCGATCCCGCGGCCCTCCGTGCCCAGTACGGCGCCGACGGGCTTCTGGAGGCGGAGCTGCCCGGAACGCCGATGGAGCAGTTCGCGATCTGGTTCGCGCAGGCGCTCGCCGCGGCCGAGGCGGGCGTGCTTCACGAGCCGAACGCCATGGTCGTGTCGACGGCGGACGCCGATGGCCGCCCCAGCTCCCGCACGGTCCTCATGAAGGGCTACGACCGGCACGGCTTCGTCTTCTTCACCAACTACGAGTCCCGCAAGGCCCGCGAGCTCGCCGCCAACCCGAACGTCGCGCTGCTCTTCCCGTGGCACCCGGTGGCCCGCCAGATCATCGTCACGGGCACGGCGGAGCGCGTCGGCCGCGAGGAGACGATCGCGTACTTCCGCAGCCGCCCGCACGGCTCCCAGCTCGGCGCCTGGGCCAGCGCCCAGTCCTCGGTGATCGCGGGCCGCGAGGAGCTCGACCGCGCGTACGCCGATCTGGCGGCGCGCTACCCGGAGGGCGAACAGGTCCCCGCGCCCCCGCACTGGGGCGGCTTCCGCGTCGAGCCGCAGGCGGTGGAGTTCTGGCAGGGCAGGGCGAACCGGCTGCACGACCGGTTGCGCTATGTGCGGGCGGATGCGGAGGCCGATCCGGGTTCCGCGACGGGCTGGACGCTGGAGCGCCTCAGCCCGTGAGAGCGGCTGTCCAGGATCGCCCCGCGCGAATCAGCCTGTCCGGCGTTTGAGGACCGGGGGCACGGGGGCGGAGCCCCCGAACCGGCACCCCAGCTGCGGGGCGCGAACCTACCCCGTAAGGACCCCGTCCAGAAACGGCTCGATCGCCTCGCGCCAGGCCTCCGGCTGGTCGTAGTGGACGAGGTGGCCGGCGTCCGCCACCTCCGCGTACGCGCCGCGCGGCAGCACGCGGACCATTTCCTGGGACTCGGCGCGGCCCAGCTCGCCGTCCAGGCCGCGGACGACGAGGGTGGGGCACTGGACCTGGGCGAGGTCCTCCCAGTGGGCGTCGTGCACCCACGTCTCGCGGGACTTCAGCATCTGGTCGCGGTCGAAGACGGGGCGCCAGCCGTCGGGGCCCTCGGTCATCACCTCGGCGAAGAACTCGCCGCGGGAGGGGTTGGGCCGCTCCACCCAGGGGTCGTCCTCGCCGAACCATTTCCGTACGTCGGCGAGGGTCGCGAAGGGGACGGGCCAGGCCTTGAACCAGTCCTCCCACTCGCGCTGCGACGCGGCCCCCAGGGCGGACGCCCGCATGTCGCAGATGATCAGGGCCCGGACGAGATCGGGGCGCCTCGCGGCGAGCTGCCAGGCGGTGAGCGCTCCCATGGAGTGGCCGATGAGAACGGCGGGGGCGAGGCCGAGCTGGACGAGCGCGGCCTCGGCGTCGTCCACGTAGGCCTCGCGGGTGAAGGGGCCCTCGGGTGGCTTCTCGCTCTGCCCGTGCGCGCGCTGGTCGAGTGCGACCGCGCGGTGCCGCTCGGAGAGCCAGCGGGCGGTGCCCGCCCAGTGCGATGCGCGGCCCATCAGGCCGTGCAGTAACAGCACACCGCCCGGCGACCCGTCGGCCTCCCTGGATTTGGGAGGATCGGCGAACTCCCAGGCGGCCAGGCGCACGCCACCCGCGCCCGTCACGTCGATGCGCCGCACCATGATTCCTGGCACCCCCCTTGAATCCTCTCGGGCTGAACGCCTGGTTCTGTCACGCACCCCCGCACGCTATCGAACTCCCTTTCGAAAGCGGGCGGATCGCCGGCAACACCCCTCGTTCGAGTGACCGCCCTCAAGGATTGGCCGCCGCAGCCGAGGGGAGATCTTCATCGGGAGGCGGGCCGCTCGGGGAAATCGGTCCGAGGGGGATGACCCTGGGAGCTCGGGGCTCCGGGTCAGAACAGGGGAGGACAGGCCCCGGCGCTCAAGGGCGCCGGGGCCCTCTGCATGTCCGAGGCGATGTCCGCGGCGTACGGGCACGCCATCTCCGCGGCGTACGGGCACACCATCTCCGTGACGTGCGCGCACGACCCGCGTGCGGACCCGCACGCGGCCTCGCTCGTGCTCACCAGACGGGCACATCCTTCTGCCCCCTCCCACGCCCGTGACGGCCAGACCCGGTGCCGACACGGTCAAGAGCCCTCAGGTCATATGCCTCTCGCGACAGCCTCGCACGCAAAACGTCCGGCCGCTGCGATTCCGCACACTGAATCTTGGACCCCACAGGATCCAGGAGTCTTCACAACTGCCCAATACTTACCGGTAGTTGACGCATGTTTCCCCCAACGGGAGACGGAATCCGCCGAAAGCCGACGTGGACGGCCGATGACGACGGCCGATGACGACGGCCGATGACGACGGCCGATGGCGAAGGCCGCCACGGCCTCAGCGCTTGGCGACGAACACGTGCGACGCGACATCCGCGGCCAGCTCGGCGGCCTCGCCGCTGCTGCCCACAAGAACCCCGCCCGCGGACTCCGTCACGCTCACCACGGAGCCGGGCTGGACGCCCGCCCGCCGCAGTGTGTACATCAGCTGCGCGTCCGTCTGGATCGGCTCACCGATCCGGCGGACCACGACCGTCTTGCCCTCGGCGCCCGGGTCGAGGTCGACCAGCGAGACCATGCCCTCGTCGAGGAACGGATCGGCGCCGTCCTTCTCGCCCAGCTCCTCAAGGCCCGGGATCGGGTTCCCGTACGGAGACTCGGTGGGGTGGCGCAGGAGCTCCAGGACACGGCGCTCCACCGCCTCGCTCATCACATGCTCCCAGCGACACGCCTCCGCGTGGACCTGCTCCCACTCCAGGCCGATCACGTCGACCAGCAGGCACTCGGCGAGCCGGTGCTTGCGCATCACGCGGGTGGCGAGCCTGCGGCCCTCCTCGGTCAGCTCCAGGTGACGGTCGCTCGCGACGGCCACCAGGCCGTCACGCTCCATGCGCGCGACCGTCTGGCTCACCGTCGGCCCGCTCTGGTCGAGCCGCTCGGCGATCCGGGCGCGCATGGGGACCACACCTTCCTCCTCCAGCTCGAGGATGGTGCGCAAATACATCTCAGTGGTGTCAATCAGCCCCGACATGGGTGCCCCTCAGATCTCGCTCGTGCGACCGGCCCTGCCCTCAATTCTGACGCATAGCGCTGACAACCGGGCTGCGCCGGGGAAAACCCGGTACAGGTGGTCTTGACGGGGGTGCCCGGGCCGTATTGACAGGGCACTGGTCCAGACCGCAACGTGATCCGCGGCACGCAGGACGGACAGACGTACAGGGCATGCATACGTACAGCACATTCGTACCCGGAAAGGTTCCTCGGCGCATGGGCTCCAAGAGCGAGAGCAAGCTGGCCGGTCAGTACATCGACGCCGCGATCGGCCTGCTCGGCCGGGTCCGCGACGAAGAGGGCGGGAACGTAGAGGCGGCGGGCACGCTGCTGGCCGACGCCGTCGAGGCGGGCGGCAGGCTCTTCGCCTTCGGCGCCGGGCACTCGTCGCTCGCCGCGCAGGACGTCGTCTACCGCGCGGGCGGCCTCGCCCTGATGAACCTCCTCGCCGTCCCCGGCGTCGTCGGCATCGACGTCATGCCCGCCACGCTCGGCTCCGCCCTGGAGCGCGTGGACGGCCTCGCGGGCGCCGTCCTCGACTCCTCGCCGGCCCGCCCCGGCGACGTACTCGTGATCATCTCGCTCTCCGGGCGGAACTCGCTTCCCGTGGAGATGGCGATGAACGCCCGCGCGCTCGGCCTGAAGGTCATCGGCGTGACGTCGGTGGCGTACGCGACGGAGACGAAGTCGCGGCATGTGTCCGGGACCTTCCTCAAGGACCACTGCGACGTCGTGATCGACTCGAAGATCGCGCTCGGTGACGCGGAACTGAGCCTTGATTCCGTCGATGCGCCTTTTGGGCCCGCCTCCAGCGTGGTCACCAACGCGATCATGCAGGCCATGATGGCCACTGCGGTTGAGGCTCTCGCCGGGCGGGGGGTTCAGCCTCCGTTGCTTCGGTCGGGGAACGTGGATGGGGGCCATGAGTGGAACGGGCGGGTGTTTGAGGAGTACGGAGACCGGATTTTCTATCGGCGGTGAGCGGCTGCGGGTGCGTCGTGGTTGCTCGCGCAGTTCCCCGCGCCCCTAAAAGGGGCGCCTAGCGCCCCGGCGGGAATCGGACCCGCACCGTTAGCCCTCCGCCCTCCCCGTTCGCCTCTGCCGTTACCTCCGCCCCGTGTGCCCGTGCGATCGCTGCCACGATCGACAGGCCCAGTCCCGCGCCCTCCCCCCTCGCATGCGTACGTTCCCGCAGGCGTCGGAAAGGCTCGAAGAGGTGGGGGACGGTCTCGGGTGGGACCGCGGGGCCCGTGTTGGTGACCTCGATGCCCTCGGGGCCCGTGCGCAGGTCGACGCGGCCGCCCTTCACGTTGTGGGACACGGCGTTCGCCACCAGGTTGTGCACCAGGCGGTCCAGCAGCACCCCGTCGCCGTGCACGGTCAGCGGCTCGGCGTGCACCGACACGGTCACCTCGCGCTCCGCCGCCCGGCCCGCAAGGCCCTCCGCGACCGCGTCGGCCAGCACGTCAAGGGCGATCGGCTCCCGGCGTTCAAGGCCCTGCTCGGACGTGGCGAGCAGCAGAAGACCCTCGATGAGGTGCTCGCTGTCGTCGGCCACCGAGATCAGTTTCGTACGGATCTTCGTGACCTGTTCCGCGTCCGGCGCACCGGCCAGGCCGATCTCCGCGGCGGCCCGCTGCACGGCGAGCGGGGTGCGCAGCTCGTGCGCCGCGTTGGCCGCGAACCGCTGCTGGGCGCCGACCAGCTGCTCTATCCGGCCGAGCATCTCGTCGAACGTGTCGGCCAGCTGCTTCAGCTCGCCGGGCGGGGCGTCGAGCGCGATCCGTTCGTGCAGGTTCTCGCCGGAGAGCCGGCGAGCGGTGCCGGTGATCACGGCCACGGGGCGAAGGACCCGGCCTGCCATCCACCAGGCGAGCAGGATGGACAGCGCGGCGTAGACGAAGAGGACGATCACGGAGACGGTCAGGAGTCGGCTGAGGGCGGCCTGCTCGGCTACATCGCTGATCTTTGTGACGGCGAGGCCCTGGGTGACCTCGGTGGGCAGGCGTTTGGTGGGGGCGGCCGAGGCGGCCGGGCTCGGTGGCCGCCAGGGCGGGCCGATCCTGCTCGCGGGGACTGCGGTGGTGACGGCGGCGGTGATCGAGGAGTAGAGCCCCTGCCGGACCAGGAAGTAGACGAGGCCGGTGAGCAGGGCTCCGGCGAGGACGAGCATGCCGCCGTAGAGGGCGGTGAGCCGGGCGCGTTCGCTGCTCATGCGGAGAGGCCCTGTCACTCCGAGCCCTTTCACGCCGACCAGCCCGCGATTCGGTAGCCGGCACCCGGCACCGTCTCCACCACCGGCGGATCGCCCAGCTTCGTGCGCAGTTTGGACAGCGTGACCCGGACCGCGTTCGTGCGGTAGCTGGTGTCCTCCTCCCAGACCTGTTCGATCAGGTCCTCGCCGCTGACCACCGCGCCCTCCGCCCGCAGCAGCGCCTCAAGGACCGCGAACTCCTTGCGGGAGAGGGCGAGATGACGCCCGTCGCGGCTTGCCTGGCGGCGGGCCGTGTCCAGGACCAGGCCCGCGCGTTCGATGACCGGCGGCAGCGCGGGGCGGGTGCGGCGGCCGAGCGCCAGGACGCGGGCCAGCAGCTCGTCGTACGCGAACGGCTTGGTCAGGTAGTCGTCGGCGCCCAGACCGAGGCCCGCGACCCGGTCCCGGACCGTGGCCGACGCCGTCAGCATCAGGACCCGGGTGAGCAGCCGCTGCCGCACGACCCGGCGGCACACCTCGTCGCCGTGCAGGCCCGGCAGGTCCCGGTCCAGGACGACGACGTCGTACTCGCCGAGCTGGAGCTTGCGCAGGGCGGTCAGGCCGTCGGACGCGACATCGACCGCGAGCGCGTCGCGGCGCAGCCCGTCGGCGATCATCTCGGCCAGGAATTCCTCGTCCTCCACCAGCAGTACACGCATCCGGCCTGTGTACCTGAAGTGCACCTTTCGTCGATGTAAGCGTCTCCGTTGAGAGAAACGAAACCCCGCTTGCCGCCAGCCTGTGCGCGTCGACGTGACAGCGAGAAGTGAAGGGGACGTCATGAGGACTCGTACGCGCTCAGCAGCCGTCGCATCGGGGTTCGCCGCGCTCGCCCTGTTCGCCGGAGCCTGCTCCTCCGGCGGCGGCGAGAGCAGCCAGGACAACGCCGACGGCGGAAAGGGCAAGCAGGCCGACGCCGCCTTCAAGGAGCGCGAGTGCCTGCGCAAGCACGGCCTCAAGGTGGCCGAACCCAAGGCCGGCGAGGACAGCCGCGGGATCACCATCGGCGGCGACCTGAGCAAGGAGAAGATGCAGGCCGCCATGAAGGAGTGCACCGGCAAGGGCGGCGGCGCGGGCGGCGGATCGGTCTCGCAGGCCGACAAGGACAAGATGCTCAAGTACGCCCGCTGCATGCGCGAGAACGGCTACAACATGCCGGACCCCAAGTTCGACGGCGGCGCCATGCAGGCCCAGCCCATGCCCAAGGGCGCCGAGGTCAAGAAGATGGAGAAGGCCGCCAAGGCGTGCAAGGACATCGTCGCGTGAGGCGCCGCACCGCCGTCGTCTCCAGCGTGGTGGCGCTGCTCGCCGTCACCGGCGGCGGGATCGCCGTCACCGCGCTCGCCGACGCGAAGAACGGCAAGGACGGCTCCGTACGCCAGAACGCCGGACTGCCGCCCGCCACCGCCCCCGTCGAGCGCGGCGACCTCAGCAGCGGCACCCAGACCGACGGCACCCTCGGCTACGCCAAGGAACGCAAGGTCAACGCGGGCGCCACCGGCATCCTCACCTGGACCACGGGCACCGGCTCGACGATCCGGCGCGACGGCCGTCTGTACGAGGTCAACGGCGTCCCGGTACGGCTCATGTACGGCACCGAGCCCATGTACCGCACGCTGAAGACCGGCGACGAGGGCGACGACGTACGACAGCTGGAAGAGAATCTGCGGGCGCTCGGGCACGGTGCGGGCCTCGCCGTCGACGACACGTACACGGAAGGCACCGCGGCCGCCGTCAAGCAGTGGCAGAAGGCGCACGACCGCAAGCAGACGGGGCGGGTCGGCCCGGACCAGATCGCCTTCTCGCCCGGAGCCGTCCGCGTGAAGTCCGCCGAGTCGGCCGTCGGCGACCAGGTCGCCCCGGGGAAGCCGGTGCTCGCCACGACCGGCTCCGAACGGGTCGTACGTTTCGACCTCGACGTCGCCGAGGGAAAGCTCGCCAAGGCGGGCACGAGGGTCACCGTGGACCTGCCGGACGGCTCGACGGTCAAGGGCCGGGTCGCGTCCGTCGGCAGGACAGCGAAGCCGGGCGACGACCCGGCCGACAAGACCCCGAAGATCCCGGTGACGGTCTCCTTCGACGACCCGGGGAAGGTCGACGGATTCGACCAGTCCCCGGTGACGGTGAACCTCACCGGCGAGACCCGCAAGGACGTGCTCTCCGTCCCCGTCAACGCGCTCCTCGCACTGCCCGGCGGCGGCTACGGCGTCCAGGTCGTCGAGCACGGCCGCGCCCGCCAGGTGAAGGTCGGGCTCGGCATGTTCGGGCAGGGGCGCGTCGAGGTGAGCGGCGGCGGGCTGCGCGAGGGTACGAAGGTCGGGGTGCCCAAGATATGAGCGCCGTCGTGGAGTTGGCCGGGGTCACCAAGGAGTATCCGGGCGGGGTCGCGGCCCTGCGCGGAGTGGACCTGACGGTGGAAGAGGGCGAACTCCTCGCCATCGTCGGCCCGTCCGGGTCCGGCAAGTCGACGCTGCTGCACATCGTCGGCACGCTCGACCGCCCCTCGGAGGGTTCGGTGGCGATCGCGGGGCACGACGTCGCGTCCCTCACCGACCGCAGCCTCTCGGCGCTGCGCGCGCGGCACATCGGCTTCGTCTTCCAGGCGTTCCACCTGGTGCCGGGGGTCAGCGCGCGGGACAACGTCGCGGAGGGCCTGCTGTACTCCGGGCTCCCGCGCGCCGAACGCCGCCGCCGCGCGGCCGACGCGCTGGAGCGGGTCGGCCTCGCGGACCGCATGAGACACCGGCCGCACGAACTCTCCGGCGGCCAGAAGCAGCGCGTCGCCATCGCACGGGCCGTGGTCGGCGCTCCGGATCTGCTGCTCGCGGACGAGCCGACCGGCGCGCTGGACTCGGCGTCCGGCGAGGCGGTCATGGAGCTCCTGCACGACCTCAACGCGGAGGGCGCGACGATCGCCGTCATCACCCACGACACGGAGATCGCCCGGCGGCTGCCACGGCAGGTGCGGATCAGGGATGGGCGGGTCGTGGCGGATGCGCGGGCAGAGGAGGTGTCCGTCTGATGACTTCGCTTGATACGTCACGCAAGAAGCTGCGAGCAGCGCGGCTCGGCCCCCGCGACGTCCTGCACGTCGGATCGGCGGGGCTGCGCAGCCGCCCGGTCCGGGTCGTCCTGTCCGCGCTCGGCATCGCGATAGGCATAGCCACGATGATCGCGGTGGTGGGTATCTCCTCATCGAGCAAAGCCCAACTCATGCAGGAACTCGACGAGTTGGGTACGAACATGCTGGTCGCGTCGCCGGGGGAGCCGCTGTTCTCGGGCGAGAAGGTGGTGCTGCCGCGCGACGCGGCGGGCCGGGTCTCGCGCGTCGAGGGAGTGGAGAACGTGGGCGCGACAGGCGACCTCGACCGCTCCGTACGGCGCAGCGAGAAGATCCCCGAGGACGAGACCGGCGGCATCTCCGTCAAGGCGGCGACCGAGGGTCTGCTGGAGGTGCTGCGCGGCGAGATGGCGCACGGCACCTGGTTCAACGCGGCCAACAGCCGCTATCCGTCGCTGGTCCTCGGCCATGTCGCGGCGCAGCGCCTCGGCATCACGGAACCGGGCACCCAAGTGTGGCTCGACGACCGCTACTTCACCGTCATCGGCATCCTCGACCCGCTGCCGCTGGCCCCCGAGATCGAACGCTCGGCGCTCGTGGGATGGAACGCGGCGAAGTCCGAACTCGCCTTCGACGGCCGCCCCACCTCGGTGTACGAGCGCTCGACCGACGCGGCGGTCGGGGAGGTCCGCGGGCTGCTCGCGGCGTCGATCGACCCGGAGAACCCGAGGAACGTACAGGTCACGGACCCGTCATCGGCGCTGAAGGCGAAGGCGGCGACGGAGGGCGCGTTCTCCACGCTGCTGCTCGGGCTCGGCGGGATCGCCCTGCTGGTCGGGGGCGTCGGGGTCGCCAACACCATGATCATCTCAGTCCTGGAACGGCGATACGAGATAGGCCTCCGCCGCTCGATGGGCGCGACGAAGGGACAGATCCGGATTCAGTTCGTGACGGAGTCGCTGATGCTGTCGGGCCTGGGCGGTGTCGCGGGAATCGCCCTGGGCGCGGCGGCGACGGCGGCGTACGCGGCGTCGGGCGGCCTGCCCTGGGTGATCCCTTTGTGGGCGGTCACGGGCGGCTTCGCGGCAACGCTGGTGATCGGCACGGTGGCGGGCTTGTACCCGGCGGTACGGGCGGCGCGGCTTTCCCCGACGTTGGCGCTGCACGCGGGGTAAACGCGCTGCCGGGTAAACGGGTGGGTGGGCGGGAGAGATCCGCCGCGAAGCGGCGGCCTCGAAAGCCCACCCACCCGCAGAAGCAGTCAGGAGCCCAGCACGCGCGCCAGGTCCAGCGAAGCCGCAACCCTCGCCGAGACGCTCTCCGCGTACGCCGCGTCCGCCCGCTCGAACTGCGTACGGCTCGCACCCCGCAGAAACGTCACCACGCCCAACGTCCGCCCCCGGCTGCGCAGCACCGTGCACAGCGCGTGCACGGAGTCCTCCGGCCACTGCCTGGCCGCGGCCCACTCCCGGGCCCGCTCGGGAGCCGCCGCGCCCGCACTGGCACGTACGGAACCCGCCCGCTCGACACACTGCGGCGCCGGATGCCCCTCCAGATACCGCACCGGAAGGCCCGCCTTCGCCACGGGAAGGCACGGCCCCGGCGCCCCCGCGGGCGTCGCAGCCGCCCGCACGAGCCGCACCGGCTCGTCCCCGGAGTCCCCCGCCACCAGATCGATCAGCGCGTGATCGGCGAATCCGGCAAGCGCGAAGTCCAGCTGGACGGTCGCCGCCTCCGTCGGATCCTCGCACTCGGCCGCAGCACGCGCCGCCCGATGCAACTGCTGCGAACGGAACCGCAGTTGAGCCGCCTCCTGCTCGGTCTGCTTGGCCTCCGTGACGTCCTGGAAAAGCCACCCCACACCCAGCGGAACCGGCTCCTCCGCCAACGGCGACGCCAACCGCACAAAACCACTCCGCCAGCACCGCCGCTCCGGCTCACCGCTCTCCGAGGCCCGCACGGACACCCACATCTCGGCGGGAGCCGGCGGCGCCCCCTCGGCAAGCACATGCGAGAGCGCGCTCTCCAACTCCTCGACACCCTGCCCCAGCAGATCACCGAGCGGCCGCCCGAGCACCGCCGTACGCCCCATGCCAAGGGCCCGCGCCGCATGCTCATTGACGACAGCGGGCCGAAGATCGGCATCAACGAGAACAACCCCCCAAGAGGCGTTCTCGAACAAGGCCTCGCTCAGGGCGATGGACCGCTCCAGATCGATCTGCGCGTGCACCTCACTGAAGGCGCAGTACACCCCCGCGGGCTTCCCGTCCCCGCCCCGCACCGCGGCGGACTGCGTCCGCACGAGCACCCGCCCGCCGTCCTTGGTCAGCAGCGCGAACTCGTGCACCTGCCGCCCAGGAGCCTCCATGGCGGAGAGCAGCCGCGTCTCGACCTCCTCGGCATCGGCCGTCCGCACCGCCCACCCCGCGAACCCCCGCCGCCCGACGGCCTCCGCCGCCGACCACCCGAGTATCCGCTCGGCCTCACGGTTCCAGTGGGTCACCACCCCGTCGGCATCGAACGCGCACAACGCGGCGTCCATCCCGTCGAGCAAAGCCGCAAGCAATTCCGCCCCACCCGGTTCGGGCTCCTCGGGCCCCAACTCATCGGTGGTCCCGCTACGCCGGGAAGCACTCACCTGGCACCCCCTGCAGGCCGTGTCCTCATGAGCTGCATGCTCTGCGAGTTCTGCGTATACCGCACGTCAGATCATTGAACTCGAACGTGACGCAGCACACAGGTGGTTCCCGGAAGTTGGGCGAAATCGTTGCTCCATAAAAACGGTTGTGCGACGGACGGGGCGGTTCCTAGGGTGGCACGTACACACGAAGGGAGGTGGTTCGGCCGATGTATGGAAACCGGACGCGTGAGGTGACTGCGGGCTAGTGGCCCGTCGTCGCAACTCGAATTCGGTGCCGGACCAGCACGTGTGATGTGCGTGCAGCCGGCCCAATCCCAAGCAGTCACCCGACCCGCGAGCCGCCGGTACGTCCGGCCGGCTTTCCGCCGTTGCGTACGGCGGGAACCACGGCTCGCGGGTTGTCCGCGTTCCGGAGACGCTCAGGTCAGCCCTTGCTGACCGCGAGGAGGATCTCCGGGAGGCGGCGCGCCACCCTCGGGGCGGCGAGGCGCAGGCCGAAGTAGGTGATCAGCGCGCCGTACGCGCCGCCGAGCGGCAGCAGCACCCAGGACCAGTCGGCCCCGCCCGCCACATGCAGCCAGATGGTGAAGGCGAGGACCGGGGCGCACAGCAGGGCCGCCGCGACCATCCCGCCGAAGATCGAGATCCAGGCAAGGCCTGCCTGGCCGGGGGCCACGTTCTTGTAGCCCTCCTGCGGGATCGAGTACGGGAAGCGGGCCGATGACCAGGCACCCGTCGCCAGCATCGCGCCGAGCAGCGCGAGCGAGAGGCCGAGGCCTTCCGGCAGGACGGGCCAGTCGCCGAGCACGGCCGCCGTGATGACGGTGACCAGCGTCGCGTACGGCAGGGTGATCACCAGCAGGGCCAGTGCGCGGCCGCGCAGTTCGACGTACGCGTCGTGTGCGGAGGAGATCGTCATCGCGACCATCCAGAACGCCGAGGTGTCCTGGCCGAACTGGTTGTACATGAGGACGCCGAGCATCCCCGCCGCGAAGCACGCGAAGTAGATCGAGCCGGTGCCCTGCAGGGCGTTGAAGAGCGGCACGATCAGGCCGATGGCCAGGGATGTCACCCAGGCGGCCTTCGTCTTCGGGTCGCGCCATACGTAGCGCAGGCTGCGCTCCATGACGGTGCCGGTGCGCCCGGCGGGCAGCAGCCGTCCCAGGCCGCGCGTGGAGCGTTCCTTGGTGGGTTCCGCCGCGGCGAGCGTGGAGCCGTCGGGGGTCGTCATCAGGCGGGTGAGGCTGCGCTGCCAGAGGGCGAGGAGGCCGGCCAGTGCGGCGCCGCTCAGGGCGAGTTGGGCGACCCCGACGGCATACGACCCCTCGCTCACCGAGTCGACGGCGCCGATCGCCGACGCGGGCGGGATCCAGCGCAGCACGTCCCTGGCCGGATCGAGCTGTGAGAGCCCGGACGAACCGAGCCGCTGCGCCCCGAAGTTGACGACCTGCGCGCCGACCGCGATGACGAGGCCGCTCAGTACGGCGAGGTCGCGGCCCTTGCGGCTGGTCAGCAGGCGGATGTTGGCGGCGGCGACGGTCCGGGCGAGGGCGACGCAGATCAGCACGGTGAGTGCGATGGCGAGGATGCCGGTGACGAGGGCGGCGCCGCCGTGCGCGAGCGAGATGACCGAGCCGAGCGCCAGGCAGAGCGTGAAGAGCGGCCCGATGCCCACGAGGGACGCCACGAGCAGTGCGCGCACCAGCGGCCGCGGCCGCAGCGGCAGCATCACCAGGCGCGTCGGGTCGAGGGTCTCGTCGCCGCTGGGGAAGAACAGCGGGAACACCGCCCAGCCGAGCGCGAGGATCGCGGTGAGCAGGATGGAGACGGTGGCGGCGTGTTCGTTGCCGCGCAGCGCGATCAGGCCGAGGAGCTGCAGCGCCGCCATGAGGAGCGCGGCCACGACGGAGGCGATGTAGGCGGCCTTGCGGCCGGACGACTGGTGCAGCCCGTTGCGCAGGAGCGAGAGCTTCAGTCGTACGAAGACGGGCGTGATGGAGGGCGCAGGGGCGACCGCCGCTTCGGCGGGGCTCATCGGGTGCCGCCGCCGAGCCAGTCGAGGTGCGAGCCCGCGTCACGGCCGTTGGCCCCGACCAGCTCCAGGAACGCTTCCTGGAGGGAGGGCGCCGCGCCGCGCACGTCGGCGAGGGTGCCCTGTGCGCGGATGCGTCCGGCCGCCATGACGGCGACCCAGTCGCAGAGCGACTCGACGAGTTCCATGACGTGCGAGGAGAAGACGACGGTGGCCCCGGAGCCGGTGTAGCGCTCAAGCACGCCCCGGATGGTCTGCGCGGAGACCGGGTCGACGCCCTCGAACGGCTCGTCGAGGAAGAGGACTTCAGGGTTGTGCAGCAGGGCCGCGGCGAGGCCGATCTTCTTCCGCATGCCGGTGGAGTAGTCGACGACGAGTTTGTGCTGGGCGCCGGCGAGGTCGAGCACGTCCAGGAGCTGGGTCGCACGTTTGTCGACCTCTTCGCCGGGAAGTCCGCGCAATCTTCCCGTGTACGCGAGGAGTTCGCGCCCCGAGAGCCGCTCGAAGAGGCGCAGGCCTTCCGGGAGGACGCCGATGCGGGCCTTGACCTCGACGGGGTCGGTCCACACGTCGTGGCCGACCACCTCGACCGTGCCCTGGTCGGGGCGGAGAAGGCCGGTCACCATCGAGAGGGTGGTGGTCTTCCCCGCGCCGTTCGGTCCTACGAGGCCGATGAACTTGCCCGCGGGGAGGGCGAGGTCGATCCCGGCAACCGCGATCTGCTGGCCGAAGGCCTTCCAGAGCCCTTGCACCCTTACCGCCGCGGGGGCTGCCACCGGGTCTGCCTCGGTCACGGTGTCCGCCGCCCTTCGTCGTAGCCGTCTCTGAAGTGCACGATACGTCTTGGGCACCGAAAGGCCTGCGGGGCAATGGGGTGGGTAGGAGGGAAAGATCCGCCGCGAAGCGGCGGTCTTGAGCGGGGTCTGGGGCGGAGCCCCAGGTGCGGCGCCGCACCCGCAGGGGCGCGCTACCTCCGCGCCTCGCGCCCACACGCGTACGCCAGAGGCGAGATGATCTCCTCCGCATCGGGGAGCCACCGGTTCGCCGCGGTCGGCCGGCAGGCCCACTGCACCGCGCCGGTCGCGCCGAACCGCGTGGGCGGCGCCGCAACGTACGTTCCCTCGCCCAGCGCGTCCAGGTCGATCGCGGCCGGCGGCCAGCCCAACTTGCGTACCAGGTCAGGCACCTTCACCGCCGCACCGGGGAGGACGAAGAACTGCATGCGGCGGTCCGGCGTGCAGGTCACGGGACCGAGCGTCAGTTCCATCCGCTCCATGCGCGCGAGCGCGAGGAACCCCGCCGTCTCCGGCACGTCGATCGCGTCGAACGTACGGCCCGTCGGCAGCAGGATCGACGACTTCGGCTGCTTGGACCACAGCCGCCTGGCGACCGTCGCGCTGCCCGTCGCCTGCGTCGCCCAGTCCTCGCGCGCCGGGTGCGATCCGGGCTGTGTGCACGCGCCGTCACCGCACGAGCAGACTTCGGTGCCTTCGACGGACTCCAGCCACGTCCCGGGGAACACGTCCCAGTGGCGCTCTTCCGCATATCGCACGGCCGTGTCCAGCAAGGCTTCTCCGCGCTGCTTCGGGATGTGCGCGGCTGACGTGACTCCCAAGGTCTCTTCCACGAAGTTCTCAACTCCGCCCGCCACCTACGGTTACGGCCCCGCCGTGCGCCGGGGCGGAGCATCGATCCTGCATCCGGGGCGCATGGGTGCACGGGCGGGGGCGCGCATGGGGAATGGGTTCCATGTGCGGGTAGCCAGGTCTGGGGCGCTCAGAAGAAGCCCAGTTACCGACTTATGGTCCGTTTGTGGTGCATCTTCCGTTTGCCCCTAGGGCATTGATCATCTGGGTGGCCGAATTTCGGCCCCTGTACCGATGATCCAACGTGCGCATCAGGGGGTACGCCATGGCCGCAAGGCCGCTCGTCGCGCGGCAGCCCAACGAAAGGCTGCAGGCACTCATTCAGGAAGCGGGTTGCTCGAACGCGGGCCTGGCCCGCAGGGTCAACATGTGCGGTGCGGAGCACGGTCTCGATCTGCGCTACGACAAGACGTCCGTCGCCCGGTGGCTGCGCGGGCAGCAGCCGCGCGGCCGGGCGCCCGGCATCATCGCCGAGGCCCTGGGCCGCAAGCTGGGCCGTACGGTCACGATCGACGAGATCGGCATGGCGAACGGCAAGAACCTCGCGTCGGGCGTGGGTCTGCAGTTCTCGCCGACCGTCCTCGGCGCCATCGAGCAGGTGTGTGAACTGTGGCGCAGTGACGTCGGGCGGCGCGATTTCCTCTCCGGGTCGTCCGTCGCCGCCTCCGCGCTGGTCGAGCCGAGCCGCGACTGGCTGATCTCGTCGCCGGACGCGCAGGTCGGGCGGATGGCGGGGCCGCGGGTCGGGATCTCCGACGTGGCGGCGGTGCGGGCGATGACGGAGGCGCTGACGCAGCTTGACCACCAGTACGGCAGCGGGCATGTGCGGCCGGTCGTCGTGCACTACCTGAACAGTGTGGTGTCGGGGCTGTTGGCGGGCTCCTATCGGGAGTCCGTGGGGCGTGAACTGTTCTCCGCCGTCGCGCGGTTGACGGAGCTCGCCGGGTACATGGCCGTCGACACGGGGCAGCCGGGGCTCGCCCAGCGCTACTACATCCAGGCGCTGCGGCTCGCGCAGGCGGCGGGGGACCGGGGGTACGGCGGGTACGTACTGGCCGCGTCCATGAGCCATCTCGCGGCTCAGCTCGGAAACCCGCGGGAGATCGCGCAGTTGGCGAGGGCGGCCCAGGAGGGGACGCGCGGGCGGGTCACCCCGCGCGCGGAGGCCATGTTCTACGCCGCCGAGGCGCGGGGGCACGCGCTGCTCGGGGACGGGCGGTCGACGCAGGCCGTGGCGGGCCGGGCGGTCGAGGCGATGGACCGCGCGGCGGGGGAGGCCGGTTCGGGCGATGACCCGGTGTGGATCCGGCACTTCGACCACGCGTATCTCGCCGATGAACTGGCGCACTGTCACCGGGACTTGGGACAGGCGGACGCGGCGGCGCGCAGTGCGGAGGAGTCCCTGGCGGGGCACCCCGAGACGCGGGCGCGGCGCCGGGCGATCGGGCTCGTCCTGCTCGCCACGGCGCAGGTGCAGCGGCGGGACGTCGAGCAGGCGTGCCATACGGGCCTGAAGGCGGTGGAACTGCTCGGCACGCTGCGGTCGAACCGTGGCGCGGAGTATCTGGACGACTTCAAGGACCGGCTCGATCCGTTCAGGGACGAGCCGGTGGTGCGGGAGTTCGGGGCGCGGATGGACATCCAGGCCGCGTGAAGCTTTTGTGGTGTCCGCTGTGGCCGGGTGAACGCCACCTGGCCCTGGCCCCTCCTCACCGTGAACGGCCAACTCCGGTATGCGATCGATCCTTCGCCGAACCATTACCAGCGTCTTGAGGTGAGGTTTTGTTACTCCCGTGATCGTGGCGGAGGCGGGGGTTTGAGCTGCGTGGCAGACGGCTGTGGCGACCCGGTAGCGTGAGCCGACGGTTCCGTAGGTCCCCCATTCGTAGGAGTCCCGGTGACGCAGCAGAGCGGACAGGGCGCCGCTTCCTCCGATCCGCATTCCGCGGACCGGCACGCGCACGAAGGCATCGTGCTGCCTGCCGACGGGAGCGAGCCCCTGATGCCCGGCACCGCCGGTGACCATGTGGCCCCCACGGGCGGCAGCCCCTGGGGCCAGCCGTGGGGCCCCGCCCCTGCGGACCCGCCGGGCGCGGGCCAGGCCTGGGGCTCGGCCCCCGACCAGCCGCAGACCTACGGCGCGGGCACCCCGCTGCCGCCCGAGGGCACACAGCCCCAGCAGGGCGCCGCACAGCCTTACGGGACGCAGCCCGCGGACGCTTCGTACGGCGGCCAGGCGCCGACCCCTTCTTATGGCGGCCAGGCGTCGGCTCCTTCGTACGGTGGTCAGGCACCGACTTCTTCGTACGGTGGCCAGCCGTCGGCTCCTTCGTTCGGTGGTCAGCCGTCGGCCCCTTCATACGGTGGCCAGGCGCCGGCCCCTTCGCACGGTGGGCAGCCGCAGGACGCTTCTTACGGCGGGCAGGCTCCGGGTGCTCCGTACGCGGGGCAGGCTCAGGGCGGCCAGCAGGCGGGGCAGCACGCGGGGCAGCCCGACGGCGGGGCCTATGGGGCGCAGACCTCGGGTGGCGCGCACGCCGGGCAGCCTGCGGGTGGCATGCACGCGGGGCAGTCCGCCGATGCCGCGTACCCGGGGCAGCAGGGACAGCACGCCACACCTGGGCAGTCGGGACAATTCGCCCCTGGTGCGCAGTCGGGCCAGCTCCCGTCCGGTGCGCAGCCGGGCCAGCTGCCGTCCGCCGCTCAGGGCGGCCAGCTTCCGCCCGCCGCTCAGGCCGGGCACCTTCCGTCCGCCGCTCAAGACGGCCAGCTTCCGCCCGCCGTTCAGCCGGGCCAGCTGCCTCCGGTCGCCGCGGCCGGTCAGCTGCCGGCCGCTGGTGGGGCCGGTTCCGCGCCGTTGCCGCCGGCCGCCGGGGACGCCGACGCGACGCAGTACATACCGGCGATGCCCGGTGCCGGTGCCGGTGCCGATGAAGGTGCCACCCAGTACATACCGCCCGTCGCGCCGGGCGCCCTGCCCCCCGAGGCTCCCGCGGGCGACGGGACGCAGGTTCTGCGGCGGGTCTCCAACCCCGCCGCGCCCATGCCCCCGGCGGCTGCGGGCCCCATGCCGGGCGCCGCCCCTGACGCGGACAGCGAGCCCACGCAGTACATCGCTCCCGTCCCCGCCGCACCCGGCGCCGCCCCCTTCGGGATCCGGCCCGGAGCTCCGGGGGACCGGCAGCCGCCCGCCGAGTTCGACAGTCTCTTCCGTACGGAGCAGCCGGAGTCGGAAGGCCCCGCCTCCACGCAGCAGATGCCCCGCTTCGAGCACCCGCAGCCCTCGCAGCCCGCCGGGCACGGCGGCGACGGCGGGGGACGTGCCGCGCGCCGTGCCGCCGCGGCCGCTCCCGCCCGCGGGGGCCGCACCGGTTCGAAGGCGCCGCTGTTCGCCGCCGTGGGTGTCGCCATCGCGGTGCTCGGCGTCGGCGCCGGCGCGATGCTCAGCGGCGGGGGCGGTGACGAGGACAAGGACGACCCCAAGACCGTCTCGGAGTCCGCGCCCGCCGAGGAGAAGCCGTCGCCGTCCGTCGACCCGGCCAAGGAGCAGGCCGTCGCCCTGGACAAGCTCCTCGCCGACAGCAACAACAGCCGTGACTCGGTGATCGCCGCCGTACGCAATGTCGGCAAGTGCGCGAACCTCGCCCAGTCGGCCACCGATCTGCGCAACGCGGCCAAGCAGCGCAACGGCCTGGTCACGCGCCTGGCCGGGCTCTCCGTGGACAAGCTGCCCGCCAACGCCCAGCTGACCGCCTCCCTCAACAAGGCGTGGAAGGCGTCAGCGTCCGCCGACAACCACTACGCCGCGTGGGCAGGACAGGTCGCGGGCAAGAAGGGCTGCAAGAAGGGCCACGCCCGCTCGACGCCGCACGCGGTCGCCGCGAACAAGGCGAGCGGCGAGGCGACCACGGCCAAGCAGCAGGCGGCCGGGCTGTGGAACACCATCGCCAAGCAGCACGGGCTCACCACCCGCGACAAGTCGCAGCTCTAGAAGCCCCCGCCGGTAGGCCTGCGGGCCTACCGGACCCCCTCCAGGGTCTTGGAGACGTTCACGAAGCCCTTGCGTGCCGGGACCAGACGGCCGTCCCGTACGACCTGGAACGTGATGTCGGCGTTGACCAGGCGCGGGAAGTCGCTCGCCGCGAGCATGTCCTTGAAGCGCCAGCTCAGGGTGGGCGTCAGGCCGCCCGTCTTCACCTGCAGCCCCTTGTCGAGGGCCCGGCGCAGGGAGCGGGACGAGACCTCGTCGCCGTCGAGCGACTCGACGACCTGCTTCAGGACGGTGTAGGCGATCCACGTGGTCTGCACGCCCGCGTCCGCCGGGTCGACCCGGTTGTCGCCGAAGGCCCGCTGCCGGATGACCTCGCGCATCTCGTCCCAGCGGGGATCGCTTGCCGCCGGGTACCAGCCGGTGACGTAGGCGCCTTCGTACGGTCCTTCCGCGCCGCCCGTGCGGTCGATGAGGGACTGGTCGACGCTGCCGAGCACGGAGGAGATCTTCGCGGTCGGGTACGCGTCCTCGGTGCGCCGGTAGGAGTCGTAGAACGTGTCCGTGCGGGCGCCGAGCGCGGCCGTCACACAGCCGCCGGTGCCCGCGCGGGTCAGCGCCTGCTCGGCCTGCGAGGTGAAGTCGGTGCCGTCCTCGGGGGCCCGGATGTCCATGGCGGGCTTGCGGCGGCCCTCGGCGAGGCCCGCGTCGAGGAGCTTGGGGAGGGCGTCGCCGGCGATCGTGTCGGGGCGTACGAGGGAGACGCGCTCGCAGCGGGCGGCGAGCTGCCGGCCGTTGCCCGCCATCAGGGCCGGTTCGCCGCCGTTGACCGGGTACGACAGGGGGCTGCTGAACTCCTCGTCGGTGACGCCGTAGCCGCCGATGTAGGGGACGCCGGCGACTTCGAGGGGGGAGAGGAAGGACTGGCCGTGCTGGCTGTAGGAGCCGACGACGGCGGCGACCTTCTTGGCGACCGCCTCGCGGGCGCAGTCGGCGGCGCCGACCGGGTCGTTGTGGTCGTTGCAGGTGATGACCTTGAGCTCGCGGCCGTCGAGGCCGCCGTGCGCGTTGACCCAGCGGGCGTAGGCCTTGGCCATGGCGGGGATGCCGGGCTTGTTGGTCGCCTTGGTGTTCTCGGGGGCCCAGGTCATGACGGTGACGGGTTCGTCCCTGGATCCCCCCGTGGATCCAGGGATGACCCCGCAGCCGGTTGTCAGGGACGCACACGCCACCACCAGGGCGGCCGCGGTGAGCGCTGTGGACTTGGAGGGGCGGGGGAGCAAGGTGCGTCGCGAGACCGGCATGTGCAATCACGATTCCGCCGCTGCGCCAACCAAGGAGTGACGTTTCGCCAACGCATGGTGACAAGAAGGTGAATGACAGGGGCCGATTCGGCCGCCCGAAGGGGGAACGTACGATCGATGACCGTGCAAGGTTCGGAGAAGTCTTCCCGTCGCGGCAGTCGCTCAAGCACCATGGGCGGCATGCCAACGAACGACATGCCGTGGTGGCGCTGGCGCAGCAACGTGCGCTCGGCGCTGCACATGCTCTCCGACCCGGAGTTCCAGCGTGAGTGCTGGCTCGCGGGCCGCGAGGAGTACGGGGACGTGACCGATGCCGTGTACCGGCTGGTCGAGGACACGTGGCTGGACAACTGGTCCGCCGAGAAGTACGTGGGGACGATCTTCCGGGATGCGGAGGAGGCGGCGCTGGTCGATGCGGCGGTCCTTCGGGTGCTGCGGATCATGCACGAGGTGGGGCCGGATGCTTTGGTGTCCGCCTATCTCGATCATCCGGGGTGGCCTGAGGCGGTGCGGGCGGCGCGTGATGCGCATGTCTCTCTTGCTGTGAGTGACGGGGAGAGCCCCGATGAAGTGCCCCGGACGCTTGAGGTGCTGCGGATTTTGACTCGGTCCGCCTGAGCTTTGCGTCTGCGGGTGCGTCGTGGCTGGTCGCGCAGTTCCCCGCGCCCCTTCGGGGCCCACAGCCGGGTCGGCGTGTGGGAACCTTGGGCGCATGAATCAGAAGGCCCCCGCCACCGCTGAGCAGTACGTCCTCAACATCTCCTGCCCCGACAAGCAGGGCATCGTGCACGCCGTGTCGAGTTATCTCTTCATGACCGGGTGCAACATCGAGGACAGCCAGCAGTTCGGCGATCACGACACCGGGCTCTTCTTCATGCGCGTCCACTTCTCGGCCGAGGCGCCGGTGACCGTGGAGAAGCTGCGGGCCAGCTTCGCCGCGATCGGTGACTCCTTCCAGATGGACTGGCAGCTGAACCGCGCCGACGAGAAGATGCGGGTCGTGCTGCTGGTCTCCAAGTTCGGACACTGCCTGAACGACCTGCTGTTCCGCTCCCGGATCGGCGCGCTGCCCGTCGATATCGCGGCGGTCGTCTCGAACCACACGGACTTCGCCGAGCTGGTCGCCTCGTACGGCATCCCCTTCCACCACATCCCGGTGACGAGGGACAACAAGCCGCAGGCCGAGGCGCAGCTCCTGGAGCTCGTGCGGTCGGAGAACATCGAGCTCGTCGTCCTCGCCCGCTATATGCAGGTGCTCTCGGACGACCTCTGCAAGCAGCTCAGCGGCCGGATCATCAACATTCACCACTCGTTCCTGCCGAGCTTCAAGGGCGCGAAGCCGTACCACCAGGCGCACGCGCGCGGTGTGAAGCTGATCGGTGCCACCGCGCACTATGTGACGGCGGATCTCGACGAGGGCCCGATCATCGAGCAGGAGGTCGAGCGCGTCGGGCACGACGTGACGCCCGACCAGCTCGTGGCGATCGGCCGTGACGTGGAGTGCCAGGCGCTCGCGCGGGCCGTGAAGTGGCATGCGGAGCGCAGGATTCTGCTCAACGGGCGCCGGACGGTCGTCTTCGCCTGACGGCAGCTCTTTCCCTGCTTACATCCGGCTCAGCGAAGCCGCCGCGAACAGTACGTCCCTGATCGCCTGGCGGTCGCCGTTCTGCCCCGCGGCCGCTTCCTCCGGTGAGACATGGCCCGCGGCCAGACGGCAGAACTCGACGCCGTCCAGGGCGACGTGGGCCACCTCGTGGTCGGCGGAGGCATCGGCGGCGGGGGAGTCCAGCGGGATGAACCACTCGCCGCCGCCCATGCCCTCGACCTCCAGGCGCAGGCTCCGGCCGGGCGCGCCCGCGGCCACCAGTCCGCGCGGCGGCGGTGCGAGGCCGGAGCGGCGGCGGTCGGCGAGGGTGCCGGGGAGCATCCGGGCGGCGAGGTCGATCATGCGGTGCAGATGGCGCGGGGACGGCGGTTCGTAGGGGTAGTCCACCGCGTCCGCGATGTCGCCCGCGTGGATCCAGCACTCGAAGGCGCGGTCCACCATCGAGTCGCGCAGCGGCAGCTCGGGGCGGCGGCCCGTGGCGTCCGGCGCGCCGTACGCCACGGCGAGGCCGCCCGAGCCGTCCCGTGAGCCGGGGCTCTGGGAGGACCCCGCGGTGAAGGACACCGTGCGGATCAGTTCGTGGCTCTGGTCGCGCCAGGGGCCGTGCACCGCGCGCGTGGGCGGGAAGTACGAGGCGCGCCAGTACGCCTCCGTGCGCTGGGTGGGGGTTGCCGGTACCGGAGCGCCCGCGTTCAGCGGGTCGTCGAGGCCGAGGGCGGCGGCGACCAGGCCGTCCACGGCCAACAGGTGCGCGATCACCCCGGCGACCGTCGTCTTGCGGCTGACCGGGCCGTCCCCGTCGAACCACCGCAGGCGCACCGGGGCGTGCCACTCCGAGTCCCCGATGTCCCGCAGGAGCGCGTCGAGCCTGGCCGTCTCCGCGTCGTACGGGATGGCCCACTCCGGCACCGGGATGCGCGGCGGGCGGCGGCCGAGGCAGCTCTCGATGACGCGGCCCCGCAGGCCGGGGTCGAGGTCGAGGCTCTCCTCCTGGTGCAGCAGGCCGACCGCGTCGCGCAGCCGCAGGGCCTCCTCCGCGCAGGGGCCGCAGTCGCCCAGGTGCTCCTCGACGGCGATCGCTTCCTCGGGGGAGCAGGCGGCGAGCGCCCATGCGCCGAGGAGGGACTTCAGGACGCGGTGGTCGAGGGCCAGCGGAGGCTCGGGCAAGGGGAGCCCGGTGTCCTCTATGGAGGTGCGGGGCAGCGGTATGCGCGGCGGCTTTCCGGGGTGCGGCGGGCGGCCGCCCTCGCCCAGGCCGCTTCCGGAGCCCGTGCCGCTTCCGGCGCCGCCGCCGGGGAGCTCGGGCTCCTCGTACGGTTCCTGCCGTCCGGGCCCGTTCACAGCGCTCTCCGGTAACCGGGAGGCGCCTCTGGCGCGGGGTCCTTGTCGGCGGCCTGGGCGCCCGCGTCGTTGGCGGTGGAGAGCAGCTGCAGGCCCAGGCGGAGGCGGCGGCGCGCCTCGTCCTCCGTGACGCCGAGGTCGGCGGCCGTCTGGCGGTAGTCCCGCCGCTGGAAGTACGCGAGCTCCAGGGCGGCGCGCAGCGGGGCCGGCATGGCCGTGACGATGTAGTCGGCGCGGGCGGCAGCGGAGGCTCGGCGCACCTTGCGCTCCAAGTCCTCCGTGGTGCCCTCGCCGCCGCGGGCGAGGGCGGCGGACTCGGTCTGGCGAAGCCGCCGGACGGCCCGCTCGTGGGTGAGCTTGGCGACCCAGGAGCGCAGGGGGCCCTGCTTGGGGTCGTACGCGTCCGGGTTCTCCCAGATGTGGGCGAAGACCTCGCGGGTGATCCGGTCGGCGGCCTGCTCGTCGCCGAGCACGCGGTGGGCCAGGCCGTGCACGAGCGAGGCGAAGCGGTCGTACAGCTCCCCGAGCGCGGCGGCCTCGCCGTGCGCCAGCCGCTGCTGCATGCGGCGGTCCCAGCGACGCGGCGCGTCCTTCGCCATGCGGCCCCCTCTGCGCTGCCGTGCTCTGCCCTTGCCGTCCTCTGCCCTCGGCTCGCCGGATTCGTGCCCGTCGAAACCTTCCATCGAATGTAGTCGCCGTCACCGACAACGGGCTTCCCTTTACGGCAAAGTACGCGCCCACCCGGCCTCGGATGATAGGGACCGGCGTCCCTGGTGTTTCATGGAGGAGAGGTGGGGCAGCCGCGACGTAGGAAGCGTAGGGACAGCTTCCGGATCTTCGCGCGAGCGACGAGCAGCGAGAGGCGTGCGTGTGACGCTGAAGGTGGCCGTGGACGAGCAGGGCGGCTGGGCCGTGCTGCGGGTGTCCGGCGAGATGGACCTGGTGACGTCGCCCGTGCTGCGCCAGCGCGTGCACGACGCCGTCGCCGACGGCCGCCGGAGCCTGGTCCTCGATCTCTCCGAGGTCCTCTTCTGCGACTCCAGCGGCGTCGGCGTACTGATCGCGACGCGCCGCCTCTTCCGCTCCTGTCAGGGCCGGCTACGCCTGATACTGCCCGCGCACGGCGCGGAGGACGGCTCACACGTGAACCGGGTCCTCGCGGCCCTGGGCGTACGCCGCCTCTTCGAGGTCTTCCCGGACGTGACAGCGGCGGTGGACGACGGGGCGGCGCCGCTCTCGGCGTGATGCGGCCGGTCGGCAGCGCCCGAAGGGGCGCGGGGAACTGCGCGACCAGCCAAGACGGACCCGCAGACGATCACCGCTCTACCTGCGGAGCATTCAGCAGTCGCCGAGGTCGCCGTCGATCTTGTTGTAGTAGCGCGTGCCGCCGTAGTAGATCTTCAGGCCGCAGACGCCGTGCCACTTGCCGCCGGTGAACTTGTGGCTCTTGTCGCGGGCGATCTTGTAGTAGCCGGAGTCGCTGCCGGCCTGGTGGACGTTGACCTTGATGTTGCCGCTACAGCGGTTGTACACCCGGAGGATCTGGTCGCTGCCACTGATGGTGATCTTGTGCTTGGCGCACCCCAGACGGGTGTCGGCCGCGCCCGCCGAGGGGGCGCTCGCGAGCGTCATCGCCATTCCGGCGGTCAGGGCCCCGACAATAAGTTTCGTACGCATGCTTCTCCTTGGTCGGTGCCGGGTCCGGGAGCGGAGCGGCAGTCGGCTCGTCAAACGCTCAGGGCCCAGCGGGAGTTGAGGATCATGCTCACAGGGCGGCCCAACAATTCCCCAACACACCGCCCACAGCGGTGGGACGCGTTTGCGCGTAACCTTCGGCTTCCTGACGCCGGGCGGTTGCCGAACACGTACGCTCGCTGCCAGAGACACCCAGGGAACCCCCTGTGCACACGCACCCAACCGCAGAAGTGAGGCGGCCCGAACACCATGGACAGTGCCGAGTACGAGCGTAAGATCGCGGCCCGTTTCGCCACGTTCGATCAGGACGGCAACGGCTACATCTCCCGTGAGGACTTCAGCACGGCGGCTGTCGCCCTGCTCACCGAGTTCGGCGCGACAGCGCGTTCCGAGAAGGGCCAGGCCCTCTACATCGGGGCCGAGGCCTTCTGGCAGGGCATGGCCGGCATCGCCGACCGTGACGGTGACCAGCGGATCACCAAGCACGAGTTCGTGGGCGGCGCGGTGAAGCGCCTGCGCGACAACCCCGCCCGGTTCGCCGAGATCGCACGGCCGTTCCTCGACGCAATGATCGCCGTGGCGGACGCCGACGCCGACGGCGCGGTCACCCCGCAGGAGGTCGGCCGCGCGCTGAAGGCGCTCGGCGTCCAGGCGGACATCGCCGAGGTGGCGGGCACCGCGCTCGACGCGGACGCGGACGGCAAGGTCTCGGAGGCGGAGATCGTCGCGGCGTTCGCGGCGTATTTCACGGTGCCCGAGTAACTCACCCCTCCGCGAACCGCTCGCGCAGCTTGTACTTGAGCACCTTCCGCAGGGTCTCGTTGCGGGGCAGGGCCTCCACGGTCTCCAGCTGTTCCGGCAGCTTGTACGTGGACAGGCCCTCCCCGCGCAGATACGTCACCACGGAGTCCAGCGACAGGGCGTCATGTGCGCCCGTCCGCTGCTCGATCACCGCGCACACCCGCTCGCCCCGCTCGGCGTCCGGGAGGCCGATGACGGCCGCGTCGTTCACGGCCGGATGCCGGTGAAGGAGATCCTCGATCTCCTTCGCCGAGATGTTCTCGCCCTTGCGGATGATGATGTCCTTGGCCCGGCCGGTCAGGACCAGATGTCCCGTCGGCTTCACGTGCCCCAGGTCCCCGGTGATCAGGAAGCCGTCCGCGTCGAAGACCTCCGCGCTCTGCCGGGGGTCCAAGTAGCCCTGGCAGACGGCCTCCCCGCGCAGCCGCACCTCGCCGTCGACCCCGGCGGGCACCTCCTTGCCCTCGGCGTCTGTGACCCGGATCTCCATCCCCTCCGGGGGGAGTCCCTCCGTCGTGGCGAGGTTCTCCGGAGTGTCGTCCGGGGCGCCCATCGTGATCATCGGTACTTCGGTCATGCCGTAGCCATGGGTGAGCTGGCACCCCATCTCGCGTACGACCGCGTGATAGATCTCCGGCGGCTTCGGCGCCCCGCCGCCCGCGAGGAGGCGCAGGGTGGGGATGACCTTCTCGCCCGCCGGGAGCCCCCGCTGCTCGGCGAGGAACATCGAGTAGAACGCGGTCGACCCGCCCGCCACGGTCACGCCGTGCCGCCGGTAGCCGTCGAGCGCGTCCGGCAGCGCGAACTGCTCGAACATGACCGCCGGGAAGCCGTACAGCAGGAGCATCACGGTGTAGTCGGGCCCGGCGATGTGCGCGAAGGGGAACGCCATCGAGCCGATGTCCGACACCTTCAGATGCAGGGCGTGGGCCAGGCAGGACCCGCCCGCGATCAGTGAACGGTCGGTGTGCAGCACGCCCTTGGGGTCGGACGTGGTGCCCGAGGTCCAGTAGATCCAGCGCACCGATGTGCCGTCGGCGGGCGGGGGCGGCAGAACGGACGGGTCTCCGTCGGGCAGGTCGTCGTACGCGTACGCCTCGAAGACGCCCCGCGCGCCGAGCCGCCCCGCCATCTCCGTGTGGTCGAAGCCGCGCCACACCCCGGGCACGGCGAAGAACTCGGCCTTCGACTCGCGCAGCGCGAAGCCGACCTCGCGGTCGCGGTAGAAGGGGATGACCGGCGACTGCACGGCGCCGATGCGGGCCAGCGCGAAGGACAGCAGGGCGGTCTCGATGCGGGTCGGCAGCTGCCAGGCGACCACGGTGCCGGGGCGTACGCCCATCTCGTACAGGCCTGCGGCCACGCGCTCGCAGCGGCCGCGCAGTTGGCCGAAGGTGAGCGTGCGATCGTCCGCGGGATCGGCGGCGGCCTGGACGAGGACCGGGGCGTCGGGGGTGAGCGCGGCGCGGCGTTCGATGAGCTCCCAGAGGGTGCGGGATGCGCCGAGCGCGTGGGCGGTCTCGTTCTCTGCAGTGCTCGAGCTGCTCGAGGTACTCATGCGATGCGATCCCCTCGTGGCCGGAACCGAAGCTGCGCCCAACTGACGGACAGTCAGATCGTGCGGAGAGCGTAAGGCTCACCGCCTTGTCGGTCCAGGGGTGCGGGGCTAGCCTGCTATCTGACGGGTCATCAGATCGCCCGGAGTGGCCGGAGGGATGACCGGAGGCGCCTTGAAAGGCAGGACACCATGACCGAGCTTCCCCGGATCGTCAGCGTCGACGACCATGTGATCGAACCCGCGCATCTCTTCGAGACCTGGCTGCCCGCCAAATACCGCGACCGCGGCCCCAAGCCCCTCACCGCGGGCATCGGCGAACTCGCCTACGTGGCGGGCAAGTACCAGATCACGATGGACCCGGACGGGCCGCCCACCGACTGGTGGATCTACGAAGACCTCAAGTTCCCGTACAAGCGGAACATCGCGGCGGTCGGCTTCGACCGCGACGAGATGACCCTGGAAGGCATCACCCGCGCGGAGATGCGACGCGGCTGCTGGGACCCCGTCGAACGCCTCAAGGACATGGACCTCAACCATGTCGAGGCGTCCCTCTGCTTCCCCACCTTCCCGCGGTTCTGCGGCCAGACCTTCGCCGAGGCGCACGACAAGGAGGTAGCCCTGGCCTGCGTGCGCGCGTACAACGACTGGATGGTCGAGGAGTGGTGCGGCGACAGCGGCGGCCGCCTCATCCCGCTCTGCATCATCCCCCTCTGGGACATCGACCTCGCCGTCGCCGAGATCAAGCGGAACGCGGCGCGGGGGGTGCGGGCGGTCACCTTCTCCGAGATCCCGACCTATCTGGGCCTGCCCTCCATCCACTCCGGCTACTGGGACCCGTTCTTCGCGATCTGCCAGGAGACCGGCACGGTCGTCAACATGCACATCGGGTCCAGCTCCCAGATGCCCGCCGCGTCTCCGGACGCCCCGCCCGCCGTGCAGGCCGCGCTGTCCTTCAACAACGCGATGGCCTCGATGATGGACTTCCTCTTCAGCGGCGTGCTCGTGAAGTTCCCGCAGCTCAAACTGGCCTACAGCGAGGGTCAGATGGGCTGGATCCCGTACGCCCTCGAACGCGCCGACGACGTATGGGAGGAGCACCGCGCCTGGGGCGGCGTCCGCGACCTGATCCCCGAGCCGCCGTCGACGTACTACTACCGCCAGATGTTCTGCTGCTTCTTCCGCGACAAGCACGGCGTCGCGTCGCTGGACGTGGTCGGCCGCGACAACGCGACCTTCGAGACCGACTATCCGCACGTCGACTCGACCTTCCCCAACACCAAGGAAGTCGCCCTCGACCACGTCAAGGGCCTCGACGACGAGACGATCTACAAGCTGATGCGGGGCAACGCGATCCGCATGCTGGGCCTGGACCTGGACAAGTAGGCGGGGCCGGCGTGGATCTCACGTACACGGAGGAAGAAGAGGACTTCCGGGCGCGGCTGCGCGCATGGCTCGCCCGGACGCTCCCCGAACTGCCGCCGCGCCCCGACCCGCTGGACTGGCCGGGGCGGCGCGCGTACGACATGGGGTGGCAGCGCAGGCTGTACGACGCCGGGTACGCGGGCCTGCACTGGCCGGCCGACGCGGGCGGCCAGGGGGCGACCCCCACGCAGCATCTGATCTTCCTGGAGGAGACGGAGAAGGCGGGCGCGCCCTACGTAGGCGCGAATTTCGTGGGCCTGCTGCACGCGGGCCCGACCATCGCCTCCGAGGGCACGCCCGAACAGCGGGCACGCTGGCTGCCACCCGTCCTGCGCGGCGACGAGGTGTGGTGCCAGGGCTTCAGCGAGCCGGACGCCGGATCGGACCTCGCGTCACTGCGCACGCGCGCGTGGCGGGACGGCGACCACTACGTGGTGAGCGGGTCCAAGATCTGGACCTCGCACGCGGAGGTCGCCGACTGGTGCGAGCTCCTCGTGCGTACGACACCGGTGAGCGAGGCCGTGCCGAAGCACCGGGGCATCTCCTGGCTCGCGATGCCGATGGACGCCCCCGGGATCACGGTCCGCCCGCTGCGCACGCTCGCCGGCTCCACGGAGTTCGCCGAGATGTTCCTCGACGAGGTGCGGGTGCCGGTCGCCAACCGGGTCGGCGCGGAGAACGACGGCTGGCGCGTGACGATGGTGACGCTCTCCTACGAGCGGGGGACGGCCTTCGTGGGGGAGGTCGTCGCCTGCCGCCGCGTCCTGGGCGAGCTTGCCCGCGAGGCCCGCAAGAACGGGCGCTGGGACGACGCGGTGCTGCGGCGCAGGCTGGGCAGGCTGAGCGCGGAGTTCGGGGCGCTGTGGCGGCTCACCCAGTGGAACGTGAGCGAGTCGCAGCGCTCCGGGGGTGTGCCGGGGGTCGGCGGGTCCGTCTTCAAGCTGCGGTACTCGCATGCGCGGCAGGAGCTGTACGAGGCGGCGGGGGAGGTCCTTGGCGCGGGCTCCTTGGACCTGGACCACGAGTGGACCCTGGACCGGCTCTCGTCCCTCTCGTACACGATCGCCGCCGGGACCTCGCAGATCCAGCAGAACATCGTGGCCGAGCGGATACTCGGCCTCCCCAAGGGGCGGTGAGGGAGCGTATGGATTTCCAACTCACTGAGGATCAGCGGGCGTTGCGGGGCGGGGTGCGGGATCTTCTCGAGGGGCGGTTCGATGTGCGGGCCGCCTTGGACGAGGGCTCTTCTCTGGACCGGGGTTTGTGGAAGGAGCTGGGGGACGCCGGGTTCTTCTCGCTGATGGTGCCGGAGGCGGATGGCGGGGTCGGACTGGGGCTTCCTGAGGCGGTATTGGTCTTTGAGGAGGCGGGGCGGGCGTTGCTGACGGGGCCGCTGGTGGGGACGTTCCTCGCCGCGGGGTCCTTGCAGGGGGCTGCGTCGGGGGAGGTGGTGGTCACTTGCTCCCTTGGTTCACTGGTCCCTTGGCTGGACGAAGCGGATGTTGTCCTGGGCGGCGGCGTGGAAGGTGCTGTTCCTTTTCGGTCGCTGGATCCCCTTACGCCGCTTCATCGGTTGCCCGGCAGTGGGGGCTTTGCCCACCCGTCCCGCCCTGCGGGACGCCTGCCCAAAGCAAGGGCGGGGGTGGGGGCGGCGGCGGAGGCGGTCGATGGGGATCTGGCGGATCTGCTCGTCGCCGCCGAGCAGCTCGGGTCCGGCGGGAAGACTCTGGAGATGGCTGTCCGGTATGCCCGGGAACGTACCCAATTTGGGCGGGCCATCGGGGGGTTCCAGGCCGTGAAGCACCTGTGTGCGCAGATGCTTGTCCGTGTCGAGGTCGCGCGCGGTGCCGTGTACGCCGCGGCCGTCACCGGTGACGTACTGGAGATCGCCGGGGCCAAGCTGCTCGCCGACGAGGCGGCGGTGCACAACGCGCGGGACTGTCTGCAGGTGCACGGCGGGATGGGGTTCACCTGGGAGGCGGACGTGCATCTGCATCTCAAGCGGGCCTGGGTGCGGGCGGGCCTTGGCCGGTCGGCGGCCCAGGCGGAGGAGGAACTGGCCGCGGCGCTGTGAAGGGCGGGCCCGATGTGACGCTGTGCGTTCGGTGTGACGCCGCGTGTGCACTGTGAACTGTGGTGCCGCCGTGCGGCGAGTGATCGACTTGTGAAGCCTATGAAGCGGGGGGAAGCTACAGAGCGTCGATATCGGGTTGTGTCCTAGGCGTGACTCGTCGCGGCACGGAGTCGGGCTTCCGCTCCGGTACCTTGTGTGGGATGCGAATGGTTCTGAGGCCGAGCCATGCCGGTGCTGCCCCTGAGGCGGCTCCGGGCCCGGCGTTGCGCGCCGCTCGCAGCGCAGGAAGGCGCCTCGCGCCCGCCTGTTCGACCCCCGGCAGCACGCGTCGCACAGTATGCCGCGCGCGTACTCCTTCGCGCTGGAATATGCCCGAAGCGCTTGTTGGGGTGACTGAACGTCAACCATGCTGTCTCTCAAGGGGATCACGTTCCGTGACCCTGTGGAGTCGCGAGGCGATGTGTCCGCCGGTTCGGATGGTGTGAGCGGTGCAGGTGCTTCAAGTTCAGCTGGAGGTCAGGCCCGACCCCGCCGAGGTGGGGCGGGCCCGCAGGTGGGCGCGTTCGCGGCTCGCCGGTTCCGGCATAGGAGTCGATGAGCCACTGGCCGAGACGCTGATCCTGCTGATTTCGGAGCTCGTCACCAACGCCGTTGTGCACACCGGCTGTCCGGCCGTGCTGCGCATGGTGCTCCCCGACACCCCGGACGTCGCCGAAGAGGCCGCGGGGCAGGTCGTGGGCACCGTCAGGGTCGAGGTCGCCGACGCCAGTGCCCGCCCGCCGCGGCCGCGCCACGCGGACGGCGAGGAGACCAACGGCCGGGGCCTCGAACTCGTCGACGGACTCGCGGACCGCTGGGGCTGGCAGCCCGAAGGCGCCGGCAAGAGCATCTGGTGCGAGGTGGACCGGTGCGAGCAGGGAGTCGGCGCGGTGGCGTTCGACGGCACGACCTATGACGACGTGGCGTACGAGGCTGTCTGAGCCGTTGCGTGTGAGGCCGTCCGAGCCTTGCGTGCGAGGCCGTCTGAGCTTTGCGTGCGAGCCGTCTGAGCTTTCGGCGGGCGCCCCTGGCCCCGTTCCGGGCTCCGGTATGCGCCGTCGCGTGCCACGATGCGCGGCCGTGCGCGGTCGGCACAAAAGCGGCATAATTCATTAATCACCGGACGGGTGTTGACGTACCGTGTCCGATTGATCACGCTTATGTGCAGCGATTCGCCGCGAGGGGACGCCGAGGGACGGTGGTGTGTGTGGCCCGGACCTTGGCGAGACGTGGGTCGCCATTCGGCGTCAGTCCCTTCGGGGCCGAAAGTGACAGGGCTTGGTCGCCGGAGCCGGATGGCGGCGCGTGCGGCAACGCGCTCGGGGCGGGAGCCGGGGCGCCGCCATCCGAAGGCTCATTACGGGGTTCACGGCACGGCCGCCCCCGCGGACCTCACAGCACCGCGACCGGCGCCACCGGTGACCCCGTGCCGCCGATGAACGGCTCGGGCATCGCGGAGAGCAGGAAGCTGTAGCGGGAAACTTCTGCACAGGCTGTGGACAACTTTTCCAGATTCCAGTTCTGGCCCTGCGGCATCCCCATCTCGACGAGGTCGAGCGCGTGCACCGGCAGCCACAGGTTCTCGATCTCGGGCGGGAAGATCTCGAAGGTGAGGGTGTCGTTGGCGACCGCCGCGACATCGCGCGCGTGGAACCACTCCGGGGTGCGGACCGAGAGGCCCGGCGACGGATAGCCGTACGCGTGCTTGTCGCCCGCCAGGTAGACCTGGACCTGCCCCGTGCGTACGAGGACGATGTCGCCGGCGCGGACCGTGACGCCCCCGAACTCCTCGGCCTCGGCCAGGTCTTCGGGCGTGACCGCGTGATCGCCCGGCAGCCGGTCCACGCCCTTGGCGCGGGCGACGTCGAGCAGTACGCCGCGCGAGACGAGGTGCGGCACCTTGTCGATGCCGCTGAACTGGGCGCCGGTGTGCGGGGTGATGGAGTCGGCGGGGCGGCCGTTGTAGATCTTTCCCGAGTGCGACACGTGGGTGAGCGCGTCCCAGTGGGTGGCGGTCTGCAGGCTCATCGTGACGACGTCGTCGCTGGTGGCGACCGTGCCGGGGCCGAAAAGCTCCTGGTTGATCTGTGTCATGGAGTGGAGGGGGTTGACCCGGCCTTGGATCAGACCCGACTGGACGCCGTCCTCCTTGAGGGGCAGCGCGAGCGGGACGCGGTGGCCGCTGCGGACGGTGGCGGCGGCCTCGCGTACGACCTCGTCGGTGATCAGGTTGAGGGTGCCGATCTCGTCGTCGGAGCCCCAACGGCCCCAGTTGTTCACGCGCTTGGCTATGTCGTGGAACTCGGGCGGCAGCGACATGAGTCCTCCCCGGGGCTTGTCTTTCGGTATCTGACGGGTCATAGAATCTAACGGTCCGTCAGAAACCGCGGGAAGGGGCCGGACGTGGGGAACTTCTTGGCAGGCAAGGTGGTGGCCGTCACCGGCGCCGGGCGCGGCATCGGCAGGGCCGTCGCGCTCGCCGCGGCGGCCGAGGGAGCGAGGGTCGTCGTCAACGACTACGGCGTCTCGATGGAGGGCGGCGAACCGACCAGCGAGATAGCCGATGCCGTGGTCAAGGAGATCCAGGCCGCGGGCGGCGAGGCGGTCGCCGTCGCCGACGACATCTCCACGATGGCGGGCGGGCAGCGGATCGTCGACGTCGCGCTCGCGCGGTACGGGCGCATCGACGGTGTCGTGTGCGTGGCCGGGATCCTGCGCGAGCGGATGCTCTTCAACATGTCCGAGGAGGAGTGGGACCCGGTGGTCGCCACCCATCTGAAGGGCACCTTCACCGTCTTCAGGGCCGCGTCGGCGGTCATGCGGAAGCAGGGCACGGGCACGCTGATCGGGTTCACCAGCGGCAACCATCAGGGGTCCGTCGCGCAGGCCAACTACAGCGCGGCCAAGGGCGGGATCATCTCGCTGGTGCGCAGTGCGGCGCTGGGTCTGAACAAGTACGGGGTGACCGCCAACGCCGTTGCCCCTGTTGCCCGTACGCGGATGTCGGCGAACGTACCGATGGAGCTGAAGGAGATCGGGGAGCCGGAGGACGTGGCCGCGCTCGTCACCTATCTGCTGAGCGACCGGGCGCGGGAGGAGAAGATCACCGGGCAGGTCTATACGGTCGCGGGGCCGAAGATCGCGGTGTGGGCGCAGCCGCGCGAGCTGCGGGCCGGGTATGTGGAGGGCGGCTGGACGCCGGAGAAGATCGCCGACTTCCTGCCGGGGACGGTGGGCGTCGACCCGATGCCGATGCTGGCGCAGCTTGAGGCCATGGCGAAGGCGGCGGCGGCCAAGGACCGGCCCAACGCGGGGCCGGGCGCGGCGCCCGGTGCGCGGCCGGGCGCGTAGGCGGGCCGGGGGCGTGGACTTCGGGTTCGGCGTCGAGGACGAGGAGTTCCGGGCCGAGGCGCGGGCATGGCTCGCCGGGCGTCTCGTCGGCGACTTCGCCGGTGCGGTCGGGCGGGGCGGGCCGGGGAGTGAGCACGAGGGTGGGGCTGAACGGCGTGCCTGGGAACGGGAGTTGGGGCGCGGCGGTTGGATCGGGCTCGGGTGGGATTCGGACTCGGGCTCGGTCGCGTACGGGAATCGGCGGGCGACGCTGACCCAGCAGGTCGTCTGGGCCGAGGAGTACGCGCGCGTGCGGGCGCCCGGACGGTACGGGCACATCGGCGAGAACCTGCTCGCGCCGACGCTCCTCGCGCACGGCACGCAGGAGCAGCGGGACGAGTTCCTGCCGGGCATCGCGCGCGGGGAAGCCCTGTGGTGCCAGGGGTACAGCGAGCCCGGTGCGGGGTCCGATCTGGCGGGGGTGCGGACCAGCGCGGTGCTGGATGCCGGGTCGGGGTCGTATCGGGTGACCGGGCAGAAGATCTGGACCTCGCTCGCGCATGAGGCCGACTGGTGTTTTGTGCTGGCTCGGACCGAGGCCGGGTCTCGAGGGCACGCGGGGCTCTCGTTCCTGCTGGTGCCGATGGACCAGCCGGGGCGGATCGAGGTGCGGCCCATCCGGCAGTTGACCGGGACCAGCGAGTTCAACGAGGTGTTCTTCGACGGGGCGGTCGCCAGTGCCTCGCATGTTGTGGGCGGCGCCGGCAACGGGTGGCGCGTGGCCATGGGGCTGCTCGGGTTCGAGCGGGGCGTGTCGACACTGGTCCAACAGATCGGATTTGCGGAGGAGTTGGCAGGGGTCGTGCGGTGCGCTCTTGATTCGGGGGCCGCTGTGTCCGATCCCGTGCTGCGGGACCGGCTGGTGCGGCAGTGGGCCGAGCTGCGGGTCATGCGGTGGAACGCGCTGCGTACGTTGGGGAGTTCGAGCGGTGGAGTGGGGGCGCCGAGCGTGGCCAAGTTGCTGTGGGGCCGGTGGCATCAGCGGCTCGGGGAGCTGGCGATGGGGGTGCGGGGGGCTGCCGCGGCAGCGGGTCCTGCGGACTGGAGCGAGGAGTCCCCGTACGAACTCGACGCTCTGCAGCGGCTCTTCCTCTTCACGCGGGCCGACACGATCTACGGCGGCTCGGACGAGATTCAGCGGAACATCATCGCCGAGCGGGTGCTCGGTCTGCCGAGGGAGGCTCGATGAGGGGTGTCGTTTTCGACGGGCGCAAGGTCGACGTCGTCGATGACCTGGAGATACGTGATCCGGGGCCGGGGGAGGTGCTGGTCGCCGTCGCGGCGGCGGGGCTCTGCCACAGCGATCTGTCGGTGATCGACGGGACGATTCCGTTCCCGGTGCCTGTGGTGCTCGGGCACGAGGGCGCGGGAGTGGTGGAGGCCGTGGGCGCGGGGGTGACGCATGTCGCCGCCGGAGATCACGTCGCGCTCTCGACCATCGCGAGCTGTGGCGCCTGCGCCGAGTGCAACCGGGGGCGGCCGACCATGTGCCGCAAGGCGATCGGGATGCCTGACCGGCCGTTCTCGCGGGGCGGTGAGCCGCTGTACCAGTTCGCGGCGAACTCCGCGTTCGCGGAACGGACGCTCGTCAAGGCCGTGCAGGCGGTGAAGATCCCGGAGAGCATTCCGCTGACGTCCGCCGCGTTGATCGGGTGCGGGGTGGTGACCGGGGTCGGCGCCGCGCTGAACCGCGCGAAGGTGGACCGCGGGGACAGCGTGGTCGTCATCGGGACGGGCGGCATCGGGCTCAATGTGCTGCAGGGGGCGCGGATCGCGGGGGCCACGAAGATCGTCGCGGTGGACTCGAACCCGGGGAAGGAGGCGGTGGCCCGGCAGTTCGGGGCGACGCACTTCCTGGAGTCCGTGGAGGGGGTGAAGTCGATCCTGCCGAACGGTGCCGATCACGCCTTTGAGTGCGTGGGCCGGGTGGAGTTGATCCGGGCGGCCATTGATCTGCTGGACCGGCATGGGCAGGCGGTGCTGCTGGGCGTGCCGGCGGCCACGGCGGAGGCGTCCTTCACCGTCTCGTCCCTGTTCCTGGACAAGTCGATCCTGGGCTGCCGCTATGGCTCGGCGCGCCCGCAGCGGGACTTCGCGCTGTACGCGGAGCTGTACGGGGAGGGGCGGCTGCTGCTGGACGAGCTGGTGACGGCGACGTACCCCGTGGAGGACTTCGCGAAGGCGGCGGGGGATGCGGAGGCGGGGCGGGTGGCCAGGGGGGTCTTGACGTTCTGAGGGGGCTGGCCGGGGGCCTTGGGCTGGGTGGCCTTGGCGGGTTTGTGGCCGCTGGTCCTGTGGGGCCGTTCTGTCCCGCCGCTTCACGGCGGATTTTCCCCGCCCACCCACCCGATCACCCCGGGTAATTCAGGGGCGGCTCACCCCGGTGGGAGCCTAGCTTCGGGGGATGAGTTATCGCGATGTGGCGACCCGGCCCGTAGCCGCGTGGGGCGTCGTGGCCGTGGGGGCGAGGATGCCCGTGGCCATGGCGCCGCTCGCCCTGGTTTTCCTGGTGCGGGAGCGCCCCGGCGGCTACACCCTGGGGGCGGTGCTCGCGGCGGCGTACGTCGTGGGCGAGATCGCCGGTGCACCGCTGCTCGGGATGCGGATGCGGGCCGAGCGGGCCAGGCCCCAGCTCGCGGCGGGGCTGGCCGTCGGCGCCCTCGGCTTCGGGGCGCTGGGGGCGTTCCCCCACACCCACCCCGTGGTGCTCGGCGCGGCCGCCTTCCTGGCGGGCGCAGCCCCCGCCGCCGCCCCCGGCGGCCTGCGCGCCCTGCTCACCAGCCTCGTGCCCGAACACGCCGCCGCCCAGGCGCTGTCCGCCGAGTCGGTGCTCACGTTCAGCGTGTGGGCCGTCTCGCCCGCCGCCGTCACGGGCCTCGCGCTCGGCGTCGCGCCGCAGCTGCCGCTGGTGCTCGCCGCCGTACTCATGGCCTCCTCCGTGCCCGGCCTGTGGATGCTGCCGGCCGGCTGGCGGTCGGACGAGAACGACCGGGGCGGCGAGTCGATGGTCCGGATCATGATCCGGGCCTGGCCCGTGTATGTGACGGGTGCCGCCAGCCTCTCGCTCCTCGCCCTCGCCGAACTGGTGCTCCCCGCACTGCTTGAGCAGCGCGGCATCGAGGTCGGCTGGGCGGGCCCCCTGCTCGCCGGGCTCGCGATCGGGTCGGCCGTCGGCTCGGTGGTGTACGGGCTGCGCAGCTGGCCGGGGCGGCTGCGCACGCAGAGCATGGTGCTGATGTTCGCGGTCTCCGGAGTCGTCGCCGTCGTCGCGCTGATGCCGAGCACCGGACTGATCGCCGCGGGCCTCGCCGTCGCGGGACTGCTGCAGGCCGGCGCGATGCTGACCCGGAATCTGACCCTGCGCGAGGTCCTGCCGCCGAGCGCGCTCGCCGCCGGCTACTCGGTCATGTACGCGGCTGTAGGCGCCGGTTACGCGGCCAGCGGCTCCCTCGCGGGCGGCCTGCTCACGGTCGTCGCACCGTCGACCGCCATCCTCGCCGGGGTCGGCCTCACCCTCGTACTGACGGTGGTGGGCGTGCTCGGCGAGGTCAAGCCGGCACCGTCCGGCGGGGGCAAACCGTCACCGTCCGGCGACGCGGACGACGGTCCGGAACGTGCGCCGGTACGCGGTGGGGGTGACACCGAGAGCCGCCTGTAGGTGCTGCCGCATCGACTGGGGCGTTCCGAAGCCCGCCTCCCGGGCCACCTGGTCGACCGACAGATCGCTGGACTCCAGCAGGTGCCGCGCCCGCTCCACGCGTTGCTGGGTCAGCCACTGGCCGGGGCTGATGCCCACCTCCTCGCGGAAGCGGCGCGTGAAGGTGCGTACGGACATCGACTCCTGGTCGGCCATGTCGCGCAGCTGGATCGGTTCGTGCAGATGGCCGAGCACCCAGCCGCGGGCCGTGGTGGTGGTCGCCAACTGGGGCTCGGGGACGGGGCGTTGGATGTACTGTGCCTGGCCGCCGTCCCGGTGCGGCGGCACCACCGTGCGGCGCGCCACCTCGTTGGCCACCGCCGAGCCGTGGTCGCCGCGTACGACATGGAGGCAGAGGTCGAGACCCGCCGCCACGCCCGCCGAAGTGAGCACGTCGCCGTCGTCGATGAACAGGACGTCGGCGTCCACGGTGATCTTGGGGAAGAGCCGCTGGAAGTGCTCGGCCGACGACCAGTGCGTGGTGGCCCTGCGGCCGTCGAGGTAGCCCGCCGCCGCGAGGACGTAGCCGCCCGTGCAGATGGCGACCAGGCGGGTGCCGGGCCTGATGTGGGCGAGGGCGGCGGCGAGTTCGCCGGTCAGGCGGCCCTCTTCGTAGACGGGACCCAGTTCGTACGACGCCGGGACCACGACGGTGTCGGCGGTGGCGAGGGCCTCGGGGCCGTTCTCGACGAGGATGGCGAAGTCCGCGTCGGTGCGGACCGGGCCCGGCGGGCGGATCGAGGCGGTGATCACCTCGTACAGGCGCTCGCCCTCGCTGTCTCTCGTACGCCCGAAGATCCGTTGCGGAATGCCCAGTTCGAAGGGGATCACGCCGTCCAGGGCCAGGACGACGACGCGGTGCCGGGGCGTGCCACTGGTGGAGCCGGTCGCTGGGGCCATGGCCCGATTCTAGCGAAGGCTGTCCCTCGGGCCACTCGATCGTGATCGACGGCGGCCCGATGCTGATGGGCGTGACACAGACAGACCTGAACGAGACGACCGGGCCGACCTCGAAGGCTCCGCGGCCCCGCCGCATCCACCGCGCGTGGTTCGTCGCCGCCGTCACCTTCGTGACGATCATCGGCGCCGCGGCCTTCCGGTCGCTGCCGGGGCTGCTCATCGACCCGCTGCACCAGGAGTTCCAGTGGTCGCGCGGCACGATCGGGCTCGCCGTCTCCATCAATCTCGCGCTGTACGGGCTCACCGCGCCGTTCGCCGCCGCGCTGATGGACCGGTTCGGCATCCGCAAGGTCGTCGCCGTCGCACTCGTCGTGATCGCGCTCGGGTCCGGCCTGACTTTCTGGATGGACTCCGCCTGGCAGCTGCTGCTGTGCTGGGGGCTGCTCGTGGGCCTCGGGTCCGGTTCGATGGCGCTGGCCTTCGCCGCGACCGTCACCAACCGGTGGTTCACCACGCGCAAGGGCCTGGTCACCGGCATCCTCACGGCCGCGTCCGCCTCCGGCCAGCTGATCTTCCTGCCGCTGCTCTCCTGGATCGTCGACCGGCACGACTGGCGTCCTGCCGCGGTGACGGTGTCGCTCGCCGCCCTCGCGGTGGTCCCCTTCGTCTGGCTGCTCCTTCGTGACCACCCGGCCGACGTGGGCCTGAAGCCCTATGGCTCCGAGGAGTTCGTGGAGAAGCCGCCACCGGTCACGGGCGCCGCGCGGCGCGCGGTCACGGTGCTCTTCGAGGCGGCACGCACCGGCCCGTTCTGGCTGCTTGCCGGTTCCTTCGCGATCTGCGGCGCCTCGACGAACGGCCTGATCCAGACGCACTTCGTGCCCGCCGCGCACGACCACGGCATGCCGGTCACGGCCGCCGCGTCGCTGCTCGCCGTCATCGGTGTCTTCGACGTGATCGGGACGATCGCCTCCGGCTGGTTCACCGACCGGTTCGACGCGCGGCGCCTGCTGGCCGTGTACTACGCGCTGCGCGGCGTCTCGTTGCTCTTCCTGCCGCTGCTGCTGGTCTCGCCGTCCGTGCAGCCCCCGATGATCTTCTTCATCGTCTTCTACGGCCTCGACTGGGTGGCGACGGTGCCGCCGACCCTGGCGCTCTGCCGCGAGCAGTACGGCGACGACAGCGCGATCGTCTTCGGGTGGGTGCTCGCATCGCACCAGTTGGGCGCCGCGGTGGTGGCCTTCGCGGGCGGTGTCGCGCGGGACACCTTCGGGTCGTACAACGTGGTCTGGTACGCATCGGGCGCGCTGTGCGCGGCGGCCGCGCTGATGGCGCTGGTGATCCGGCGGCGGGGCGAGGGCGCGGGGGTGCGGCCCGCTCTCACATAGGTCTCACGGAGGGGGTGGCGATCCGTCCTGCTCTCACGGGGCGATCCGGCCCGCTCTCACGTAGCGAAGCGGCCGAACCTGCCCCGGTGGAAGAGCAGCGGATCCGCCTCGTCCTCGTCGGCGGCCCCGAGCGCCTCCACCTTGCCGACCACGATCAGGTGGTCGCCGCCGGTGTGCACGGCCTGGATGGTGCAGTCGATCCAGGCCGGTGCGCCGGTCAGCCGGGGCGAGCCGGTGACCGGCGCCGCCTCGTGCTCCACTCCCGCGAACTTGTCGGCGCCGCTGACCGCGAAGCCGCGGCACAACTCGCCCTGGTCGGCGCCCAGGACGTTCACGCAGAAGACGCCCGCGCGGGCGATGCGGGGCCACGTCGTCGACGTACGCGCGACCATGAACGAGACGAGCGGCGGGGCGAGGGAGAGCGAGGAGAAGGACTGGCAGGCGAATCCGGCCGGGCCCGGTTCGCCTTCCGATGCCGGTGCCGTGACAACGGTCACGCCGGTGGCGAAGTTCCCCAGCACGCGCCGGAATTCGCCCGGATCGAGCGGAGCCCGCTCGTCGTCGCCGACGGCCCGCAGCTGCGGGCGCGGCAGGGCCTCGACCGGCCCGGTGGTGGTCGATGCCCCGACCGACCTGAGGTATCGGACGGCGGTGGCCGCCATCCCAGCGTGTCCCATCACATCAGCCATTGAAGCTGACGGGCCGTCAGATGGGAAGGGTGCGGAGGGCACTGCCTGAGCGCCGTCGGGGGCGGCGTATCTTCACCCCCATGACGTGGGGGAACGTGCGGGACGCCTGGGACAACGAGCATGTGACGGCCGCCGCCGCGGCGGGCGCCGCGCAGCTTCCGGTGGCCGCTGTGGTCGCCTTCGTGCTGTCCCTGGACGACGACTCCTACGGGACGGCGGGCTACGGCGGGGCCTTCGGTCTCGTCTGCGTCGCCCTCCTCCTGCCGCTGCTCCTCCCGGTCCTCGGCCTGGTGCACGCGTGCGTGCAGACCGTTCCGGGCCTCGCGCTGGGGCGTGCGGTTGCCCGCAGGGTGCGGCGCGGCCCGGAGTGGGCCTGGACCCTGGCCGGCCAGCTGGTGCCGGGCGCGGGGTGGGGGATCCTCTTCGCCGCCTTCGGCGGCCCGTTCGCCGGGGTCACGCTGTGGGCGGCGGCGAGCGGTGTGCTGCCCGCGCTGGCCGTCGCATACTGGGAAGGGCGTCCGGGGCGCGGGCTCGCACGGGCGCCGCGGCGCAGGATCTGGTTCCGGTCGGGCCTGGCCTCGGTGGGACTGTGCGTGGCGCTCGTGGGGGCGTCCTTCGTGGCCACCGTCACGGGCGTCATCAGGGAGTACGAGCCGCCGCAGCTCGGCGTCGAGCAGGTCGCCGGGGTGTGGCGCCACGAGGACGGCGGCAAGGCGGTCCTGCGGCTGCGGGCGGACGGGAGGGTGGACCTCGCCCCGAATCCGTACGAGGACGCCACTACAGGCGACACGGTCGACTGCGAGACCACCGGCACCTGGACGATCGACGTCGACGTGGACGCCCGGCGGCCCGTGGTCGCCATCGAGACGGACGGCTGCGACGGCAGGGAGACCTGGACGATCGGCGGGACGGAGGACGACCCGGAGCTGTTCGTGGTGCTCGGCGATGTGGACGCGCCCGAGGTCGAGATCCTGGTCAAGGACTGACTGTTCGAGGTTCGAGGAATGACTGGTCAAGGGGCTGGGGGGGAGAGAGTTACACCGCTTCGAGGATCCAGCGCTGTGTGGCCCGCCCGTTCCATTCGACCAGCAGGATTTCTGGCCCGTCGTCGCCGCCCGAGAGGTCGAAGACATCCCCTGAGCGCGGACTGCGGACGCGGACGGTGCCCTCGTCGACGTACTCGATGATCCACGCCGTCGGAGTGGCGCGGGAGCCGAGCCGCGGCGGGATGCGCCGGGAGGCGCGCTCTCCTACGTAGACGTCGCCGACCTTGCTCTTGATCGTGTACGCGTTGTCGTCGCCCGCCTCGGTCGGGTCGTCGTCGTGGAAGGCGGTGACCTCCCACTGCTGGCCGGCCAGCTTGCTGGCGATGGCGCCGACGATCGGCACGTTCGGGCCGAGGTTGGCGTCGGCGAGCTCCATGTAGAGACCGCTGGCGTCGTTCCTGACGAGATAGACGCCGTCGGGCGGGCTTCCGGCCATGTGCCCTCCTAGGTCGGGTCTTCTGCCCTCAACATAGGAGGCTGCGCGCGGGCGTCAACGCCCCTCGTACGACGGGGTGCGCCGTTCGACGAAACTGGCCACGCCCTCGTTGGCGTCCGCCGTCGTCATGTTGATCTCCTGCGCGGCGGCCTCCGCGGCGAAGGCGGTCGCGCGGTCGGATTCGAGGGCGGCGTTGACCAGCTGCTTGGTCATGGCGATGGCTCGGGTCGGCCCTGTGGCGAGGCGTTCGGCCCAGGCGCGGGCCGTCTTCTCCAGCTCGTCCGCCGGTACGACACGATTGACGAGGCCGAGCCGTTCGGCGTCCGCGGCGGGCAGCGCGTCCCCAAAGAACATCAGCTCCTTCGCCCGCTGCGGCCCCACGAGCCGAGGCAGCAGATAGGCGCCGCCGCCGTCCGGCACGAGCCCGCGCCGCACGAACACCTCGATGAACCTGGCCGGTTCGGCGGCGATGACCAGGTCGCAGGCGAACGCGAGATGCGCGCCGATCCCGGCCGCGGTGCCGTTGACCGCGGCGATCACCGGCTTCTCGCAGTCGAGGACGGCCGCGATGAGCCGCTGGGCGCCGAGCCTGATGGTGCGGGCCACATCTCCGGGAACCCGCTCGCCACCGCTCGGCGCACCCCGCAGATCGGCCCCGGCGCAGAAACCCTTGCCGGTGGCGGTGAGCACGACGGCGCGGACGGCGGGGTCGGCGGAGGCGTCGGCGAGCAGCGAGATGACGCGTTCGCGCTGGTCCCAGGTGACGGCGTTCATGGCTTCGGGCCGGTTGAGGGTGATCCACGAGACGCCGTTGTCAGTGGCGTGGAGTACCAATGAGTCGAGGGAGATTTCGGGGGAGGAAGTCATGGGGAAGCGGTTCCGTTCGTTGATGGGGCGCTGCGGGGTATTCGGATGGGTGGGCGGGAAGAATTCGCCGCGAAGCGGCGCTTCGAAAGCGCCCCACTCACCGGCAGACGGCCAAGGCGTCAAGAGCGACGGCCCCCTGCCCCCGGGGCAGAACCATCAGCGGATTGATGTCCAACTCGGCAATCTCATCGCCCAGTTCAAGCGCCATCCGCTGAACCCGCAGCACGACTTCGACGAGCGCGTCGACGTCAGCGGGCGGCGCCCCTCGAACCCCGTCCAGCAAGGCCCGCCCCCGCAACTCGGAAAGCATCGCGGAGGCTTGGGCCTCCCCAAAGGGCGGGACCCGCACGGCCACGTCCCGCAGGACTTCGACAAGGACCCCGCCAAGACCCACCGTCACGGTCGGCCCGAACAGCTCGTCCTGGGTGACGCCGACCACCATCTCGACGCCCCGCTCCACCATCTGGCAGACCAGTACGCCGTCAAGGGCGATCCCCTCGTAGCGCGCGATGTCGGTCAGCTCCCGATAGGCGTCCCGCACCTGGCTGGCCGAGGTCAGCCCGACCTTCACCAGGCCGAGTTCGCTTTTGTGGGCGAGCCGCGCGCCAGAGGCTTTCATCACGACCGGGTAGCCGACGAGCCCCGCCGCCCGCACGGCCGCCGCCGCGCTGGTCACCAACTGCTCACGCGGTACGCGAATCCCGTACGCGCGCAGCAGCTGCTTCGCCGCGTGCTCGCTCAGCTGCTGGCCCGGCCGCATCAGGGCCTGGGCCTTGCGGAAGGACGGCGACGCGGTGCGGGGCGCGTCGGCGAAGGGGGAGCGGTAGCCGGCCGTGAAGCGGTGGTGGTCGAGATAGGCGCGCACCGCCGTGATGCAGTTGGCGAAGGTGCGGAAGGTGGCGACGCGCGAGGAGCCGAGGAGCGTCGTGCGGTAGGCCTCCTCGGTGCCGACGGGCGAGCCCCACACCACGCACACCAGCTTGTCCGTCTGTTCCGCCGCGTCCACCAGGTCCTGGGCGAGCTTGTCGCTCATGGGCGGAAAGGGGCCGGTGATGGGGCAGATGAGCACCCCCACCTCCGGGTCGTCCAGGATCGCGTCGATGATCTTCCGGCCGCGCCAGTCGCCGACCGGATGCCCGCCGTTGTCGACGGGGTTGGCGACGTTCAGATAGTCCGGTATCCACTGGTGCAGCTCCGTCTGCTTGGCGCCGGAGAGGGTGGGGAGCCGCAGCCCCGCCTCGGTCGCCAGGTCAGAGAAGTGCGCGCCCGTGCCGCCCGAGATCGAATAGACGACGACGCCGTCGGCCTGCGGTGCCCGCGCGCGGGCCAACAGGGCGGAGGTGTCCTGGAGTTCGTCGAGTCCGTCCACGCGGATCACGCCGTACTGCCGCATCGCCGCGTCGACGACCGCGTCGGCGCCGGTGAGCTTGCCGGTGTGTGAGGCGGCCATCCTGGCGCCGGTCTCGGTGCGGCCGACCTTGACGGCGACGACGGGTACGCCGTGCCGGGCCGCCCGGTCGGCGGCGAGCAGGAAGGAGCGGCCGTCCTTGAGGCCTTCGACGTAACAGGCGATGGCCCCGACCTCGGGCTGTTCGGCGAAGTAGGAGATGAAGTCGGCGGTCTCCAGGTCGGCTTCGTTGCCGGTGGGTGCCCAGTGGGAGAGGCGTATGCCGATCTCCTGCAGGGTGAAGACGGGCCGGCCCTGGTGGCCGGACTGGGTGATCAGGGCGATCGCGGGGCCGTCCAGATCGTCGCGGAACCGCTCGAAGGCGTTGAGGTTGGTGTTCGGCCCGAGCAGCCGAAGGCCCGAGCGTTCGACGGCGGCGGCGAGGCGGGCCTGGGCGGCCGCGCCCTCCTCGCCGGTCTCGGCGAACCCGGAGGCGAAGGCGACGGCGAACTTGACCTTGGACTCGGCGAGTTCCTCGATCACGGGCAGCGGATCGCTGACGAGGAGTACGGCCAGATCGACCTGTTCCGGCAGGTCCGCGACGGAAGGGAAGCAGCGTATGCCGAAGACGGACTGACGGGTGGGGTGCACCGGATGCAGCCGGGCGCCGCCGCGCTCGGCCCAGGCGATGAGCTGGCGCGTGATGCCGGTGTTGGGCCGTCCTTCGGCGTCCGACGCGCCGATGACGGCGACGGACTCGGGGCGGAAGAACTTGTCGAGGTCCGGTACTTCGGCGTGCAGTGGGCGTCCGCTGACGTCCAGGTCGTCCGCCGTGGCGGCCTGGCCGTGGACGCTGGGTGCCGGGGCTTCGCCGCAGGCCACAACACGCGCGCGGCGGGGGTCGGTGGTGAAGGTGCCGTAAGTCGATCCAAGCATCGGTCCGCCCGCTCCTGTGTGACAGCAACTCAACTGACGCTCAGTCAGATTACTGAACTGACGCTGCGTCAGGAACAGTGCTGCATGCAAAGTATGGGGCGTCCCTTGAGCTGTACCCGTTGACCCGGGGGCGCTACCCCCTGCCGGGGGCTGGGCGTCGGGAGGGGGGTTGTATCGGCCACCGGGGGTGCCATACCCCGGTGGCCGGGGGGCGTTGGCCCACTGCGGGGCCGTTGGGGGCGGGTGTTTGTCGACTGTGCGCCGTCGTGGGCGGGGTGTGTGTCGACTCCTGCGCCGTCGTGGCTGGTCGCGCAGTTCCCCGCGCCCCTTCGGGGCCCGGACCCCGGCTTCGGTTGTATTGCTCAGGTGGCTGCGCCCCGCGTCCCGCGCCCCGCGTCCCGCGCCCCTTTGGGGCGCCCCGAAGGGGCGCTCCTTCGGGGCTCGGCCGCGCTTCGGCTACCTGCGCCTCGCGCCCTGTGTCCTCGCCACCGCCTTCGCGATCTTCTCGGCGTCCAGGGCCAGTTCGCGCAGCATTCCGCTGATCGGGTTCGTGAAGCCGGTGAAGTAGAGGCCCGGTGCCGTCCGTGGCGTCCGTGACCCCTGGACGACCGGTGCACCCCGCTCGTCGAGTACGCCGAGGTCGCCGACGAGCGGCTCGAGGCCGCGCCGGTAGCCCGTCGCCGCGATGACGACCTCGGGGCCGATACGGGTGCCGTCCGCGAGGGCGATCTTGCCGTCCTCGAAGGACTCGACGGCCGCGACCGGTTCGACCCGCCCCTTGCGCACGGCGTCGATCAGACCCACGTCCTGTACGGGGATCGCCCCCTCGGCGACCCGCGAGTACAGGCCCGTGTCCGGGCGCGGCAGCCCCTGCTCGGCCAGGTCGGGAACGCTCACCTTGGCGAGCGGGCGCGCGATGCGGTCCACCAGGGACACCGGGAGCCTGCGGCACAGGATTCCGGAGAGCTGCGCGGGCCAGCCGGCCGTGGAGCGGCGCACGATGTGCGGCGCGGTGCGCACCGCGAGCCGTACGCGGGACGCGCCGCCGTCGGCGAGGTCGACGGCGATCTCGGCGCCGGTGTTGCCGACGCCGACGACCAGGACGTCCTTGCCTTCGTAGGGGCCGGCGTTGCGGTAGGCGCTCGCGTGCAGGAGTTCACCCGCGTACGCGTCGCGGCCGGGCCAGTCGGGCAGGTGGGGCGTGTGGTTGTAGCCGGTGGCGACCACCACCGCGCTGCCGGTCAGCTGCCGGCCGCCGGTGGCGTGCAGCAGCCAGCCGTTGCCGTCGGGGGCCGGTTCGAGGCGGGAGACCTCGACGCCGGTGACGGTCTCCAGCTGGTGGAACTCGGCGTATTTCTCCAGGTAGCGGAGCACATTGTCACGTGACACCCAGCGTCCGAAGGTGCGCGGTATCGGGAGCCCCGGCAGCGCGGAGAGGCGTCGTGTCGTGTGCAGGCGGAGGCGGTCGTAGTGCCCGCGCCAGGAGGCGCCGACGCGGTCGGACCGCTCGAGCACGACCGCGCGTACGCCGCGTGCGCGCAAGGCGGCAGCCACCGAGAGCCCGCCGGGTCCGCCGCCGATGACGTACACGGGACGGTCTTGCTGTGGCGCTTGTGGGGGAGTGGTGTCGGCCATGGACCTGAGCGTAATCACGTGGTCACTTGATGGGGGACGGTCAAGCCCCAAACCGGTTGCGAATTGATCACACGTGTACGCGGTGTGCGGTATGTCCGCGCCTCGGTCGACTCCCTTCCCGCGTACGCCTCTTGCGCGGTCGCCGCCCATGCGCTGAACTGACGTACCGTCAGAAACGCGTACCCGAAAGCACCCGAAAGCCGAGTAAGCGGGAGAGGCCACGGCATGGACACGATCTGGCTCACCGGCGCCGAATGGCTCGCCGTGCTCCGCATAGGCCTCGGCCTGTGGTGGCTGGAGAGCTGGCGGCACAAGGACAAGAAGGGCTGGTTCGAGCGCGGCACGGGCATCGCCTGGGCGGCCGACGTGGCCGCCAAGCACAAGTGGAACGCGGTCCGCAGCGGCTTCGACACGGTGATCGCGCCGCGCCCCAAGACCATGGCGTACGTCGTCGTCTACGCCGAACTCGCCCTGGGTCTCGGCCTGATCGCCGGCTTCCTCAGCCCGATCGCCCTGATCGGCGGTCTGCTGCTCAACCTCCTCTATCTCCTCCTCATGATCCACGACTGGGCCGAGCAGGGGCAGAACGCGATGATGGCGCTGATCTCGCTCGTCGCCCTCTTCGCCATGTCCTGGCAGTCGTGGTCGCTCGACAACGCGATGGGACTGTTCCTGTGAGCACCGCTCCCGCGGGCACCGGCCCGCGCTTCGACCTCCCCGAGCCCGACGCCTTCACCCGCCCCTACTGGGACGCGGCAGCCGAAGGCCGGCTCCTGATCCGCCGCTGCGGCGGGTGCGGCACGGCGCATCACTATCCGCGCGAGTTCTGCCCCCGCTGCTGGAGCGAGGACGTCACCTGGGAGCGGGCGAGCGGCCGGGCGACGCTCTACACCTGGTCGGTCGTCCACCGGAACGACCTGCCGCCCTTCGGCGGCCGCGTCCCGTACATCGCCGCCGTCGTCGACCTCGCCGAGGGCCCGCGCATGATGACGGAGATCGTCGACTGCGGGGAGGACGAGCTGCGCATCGGGATGGGGCTTGAGGTGGCCTTCCGGGAGGCAGGGGGGTTTGCGGTGGCGGTGTTCAGGGGGGTGGGGGTCGGCGGGGGGCCTCGGTTGTAGGACGGGGCCGCGCCGGTATGTCCGTACTATCCATCTCGGTCCGAGCGTCTTGCTGCTGCGGCTGGGGAGTGCTGCGTACCGTGCTCCGTGCGGACATACCGACACGTCCCCTCGCGTCTCGTCGCGCGCTGTGGGTGCGTGGGGGTCGGGCCGCCGCTGTGTGGCGACGGGTGCTCGCGGACCAGAAATCGTTTCCGTACATCACCCGGTGCGATGGATCATCGTCCATGGCCTCATCTTCCGAACCCCGCTGGCAGCTGACCTCCGACCTCGATGAATTCCGGTCCCGCGCACGGGACTTCCTGCACTCCGCTCCCGCCCTGCACACCGCGCTGCTCAGCGTCACCGAGACGCTGCGTACGCGGGGCCTTAATGCGTACGGGGATGGGGCGCCCCTCTTCGGAGTCCTCGCCGACGGTGATGGCGCCGACAGTGACGGCGCCGTGACCGGTGCCTTCGTGTGGACACCGCCGCACGGCCTCGCCCTGAGCCCGCTCACCGACGCCTCCGCCGCCGACGAGCTCGCCGCGGTGCTCGCCGACGCGGGGCGTCAACTGCCGGGCGTCGGCGGCGAGGAGACCACCGCGGCCGCGTTCGCCGACGCCTGGCAGCGGCGCACCGGGGCCGTCGCCACCGTCGCCTACCGGCAGCGGCTGTACCGCCTGGGCACGCTCACCCCACCCGAGCCGTCACCGCAGGGCGGCGCGCGCGTCGCCACCGCCGCGGACCGGGAGCTCCTGGCGCGCTGGCACACGGAGTTCGAGGAGTCCGTCGGCGGGCACGCGGGGATGGAGGCGGGCGCATGGGCCGACACCCGCATCGCCTACGGAGGCGCCACCCTGTGGGAAACCCCCGACGGCACGCCCGTCGCCATGGCGGGCAACACCCGCCAGGTCGCGGGCCAGGTCCGGGTCGCGCCCGTCTACACCCCCGCCGACCTGCGCGGCCGCGGCTACGCGGGAGCCGCCACCGTCGCGGTGAGCCGGGCCGCGCTGGACGCCGGGGCGGACGAGGTGCTGCTCTTCACGGACCTCGAAAACCCCACGAGCAACGGGCTGTACCAGCGGATCGGCTATCGGCCGGTGCGGGACTTCACGTTGTACGACTTCACGGCGTAGGTGGGCCGAGAGCCGCTCCGACTTCACGGCGTGGGTGGGGCGGAGGCGGGTCCGGCCGCACGGCGTGGGTGGGCTGGGGGCGGGTCCGGGCGCACGGCGTAGGTAGACCGGGAGCTGGTCCGGCCGCACGGCGTGGGCGCCTGACACGCTCGGGTCTCATGGCGTGGGCGTCTGGCGCTGAGGCCTCATGGCGTAGGTAGACCGGGAGCAGGTCCGGCCCACACGGCGTAGGCGCCTGACGCTCGGGTCTCACGGTGTGGGTGTCTGACGCTCGGGTCTCATGGCGTAGATGCCTGGCGCTGCGGCCTCATCGCATAGGCGCCTGGCGCTCCTGCCTCAGGGCCACAGCAGCTCCCGGGCCCAACTCCCGTCCGCCGCACGCCGGTAGCGCAGTCGCACATGCCGGCGTCGTGCGTCGCCCTGGAAGAACTCGACCTCCTCTGGGGCGAGCACATACAGCGTCCAGCTCGGTGCCGGTGCGTCCGGTTCCGCCTGTGCCCGTTGCCAGGCGGTCTCGCTCGCGGCGACCAGATCCTCGTACGACGGCAGTGCTTCGCTCTGCCTGCCGACCAGCGCCGACGCCAGCGCCCCCGGCGAGCGTCGCGCGAGGTCGGCACGGCTCTCGGCGGGGCCCGCGGCCGTGACCCTGCCGCGCACCCGGACCTGGCGCCCCTGCGCGGGCCAGTAGAAGCCGAGCGCCGCATCGGGGCGCGCCGCGAGCTGGCGGCCCTTGGCGCTGCCCGCGTGCGAGCCGAAGTGCCAGCCGGCCGCGTCCGCGTCGTGCAGCATGATCGTCCGTACGTCGGGACGTCCCGTCTCGTCCGCCGTGGCGAGGCTCATCGTGTGCGGCTCCACCTGCCCCGCCTGCGCGACCTCCACGAACCACTGCCAGAAGAGGGGGAGCGGTTCGGCGGGGACCGCCGCAGGGTCGAGGGCGGGCAGTTCGGTGTCCCACACCTTCAGGGTGCGGAGCAGGGCGCGGCCCTGGGACTCGGGGTCGGTGGCGGATGTCGGGGCAGCGGTCGTCGCCTCAGGGATCTCGGTCATGCCGTGAATCTAGTCAACCCGTGATCTAGGTGAGGGCGGTGGTCGTACCCAGGCCCTTCCACCTGCCCGCACCCTCGTACCGCTCGATCCAGATCGGCCCTCGTGCGTCGCCGGGCCTGCCGAGCAGGTCGAAGGGCCCGTCGAGACCCTCGACCCGGACCTCCTGCAGGGCTCCCCACAGTTGCTCGCGGGGCTCCGCCATCGGCTCGTCGTATGAGGACGCCGATGTGGTCGCCCCCTTCGACGTCACCGACTCCAGCGCCTCGGCTACGGCTTTGGCGGCCTGGTACCTCTCCAGGGCGCCCGGCAGGTGGGAGAGGCTCAGGTCCATGATCCGGTCGCACCAGGCGGCGCGAAGACCTTGACGGCGACTTCCCGCCCGAGGCCTTCGTCGAGGGCGCGCCAGACCTCGCCCATGCCGCCGGAGCCGATGGGTTGGCGCAGCCGATTGCGCCCGTCAAGCAGCGTCCCCCGCATCTCCCCGAGCGTAGGCCCGGAGGGCTGCCCTCAGTAGCCCGCCGATGCCCCGCGGCGCCGCCTCACCGAACAAGCCTTTCCCGCCCACCCGCCCGATTGCCCCGCAGCGACGGGGCGTCTGGCTGCCGTAGGGGTGGGTGGGGGAGGCGGTGGAACCACACCACTCACCCGCAGTACGCGACGTACGCAAGGGACGGGACATCGGCCTCCACGCACCGTCAGCGCGCAACGCTCGCGAGGGGACGTGTCGGTATTTCCGCACGGAGCACGGTACGCAGCACTCCCCAGCCTCAGCAGCAGAACGCTCGGACCGAGATGGCGAGTACGGACATACCGGCGCAGCCCCGCCCCCAAGACGAACAGCCCCGCAGAGCACACCGCACCCCCGGCCGGCAGGAGGCCCCCTCACCCCCGCCCCAGCACCACCGTCCCCGAAGAGCAGAACCACCCCCCGGTCCCCGAAGCCACCGCCACCTCCGGCAGGCGGCCCCCCGCCTTCCGCACCTGGCGTCCCTCGCCCGCCTCGCCCCGCAGCTGCCGCACCGCCTCCACCAGCAGGAACAGCCCCCGCATTCCGGGGTGTTGGGCGGACAGACCGCCGCCGTCCGTGTTCGTCGGCAGCTCCCCGTCCCGCAGCAGGCGGCCCTTCTCCACGAACGCCCCGCCCTCCCCCTTCCCGCAGAAGCCCAGATCCTCCAGCGTCACCAGCGTCATATACGTAAAGGCGTCGTAGATCTGCGCCACGTCCACGTCCTCCGGCCGCACCCCCGCCCGCTCGAACGCGAGCCGCCCGCTCACCGCCGCCGGGGAGACGGTGAAGTCGTCCCACTCCGACATCGTCGTGTGCGACACGTGCTCGCCCGCGCCGAGCACCCACACCGGCGCCGAAGCGCAGTCGGCCACGTACTCCTCGGCGGCCAGCAGCACCGCGCAGCCGCCGTCGGAACGAATGCAGCAGTGCAGCTTGGTGAACGGGTCCGCGATCATCGGGCCGCTCAGCACCTCGTCCACCGTGATCGGCTCGCGGAACATCGCGTCCGGGTTGGTCGCGGCGTTCGCCCGCGCCTGCACGGCCACCGACGCGAGCTGCTCCAGCGTCGTGCCGTACTCGTGCATATGGCGGCGCGCGGCCATCGCGTACTTGGCGATCAGCGAGTGCCCGTACGGGACTTCGAACTGCAGCGGCCCCCGCGCGCCGAACGACAGATTCGACGTACGCCGTTTCGCCTTGATGTCCGCGCGCGCCGTCGATCCGTAGACCAGCAGGACGGCGTTCGCCCGTCCCGCCGCTATCGCCTCCGCCGCATGCGCGGCCATCACCTCCCAGGTGGCGCCACCGACCGAAGTCGAGTCCACCCAGCGGGGTTTGAGGCCCAGATACTCGGCGACCTCGACCGGTGCCAGTGTGCCGAGGCCCGCCGACGCGATGCCGTCGATGACGTCGCGGCCGAGCCCGGAGTCGGCGAGCGCACGGCGGGCGGCCTGGGCGTGCAGGGCGTAGGGCGTGGCCTCGTCGACCCGGCCGCAGTCCGAGAGGGCGACACCTACGACGGCGACCTTGCGGGAGGGCGAGGGGGAGGGCGAGGGGGAGCGGGTAGCGGAAGCGGTAGCAGCAGCCATGAATCTGACGGTACATCAGATTAATGAGTCGGGCCGAGAGTCGGGATCGCATCGCGTCACGTCAGCGCTCTGTGCATATCGCCGCCGCCGTCCTAGCATGACGGCCCGTCAGATCTGGGTACCGGGCCGCCGGGCCCTGGGGAGGAGCCTGCCGATGGACGCCGCCTTCAGTGCGGAGCAGGACGAGATCCGCCGCACCCTTCGCGAAGTCATCACCAAACGCTGCGGCCCCGACGAGGTCAAGGCCGCGGTGCGCACCCCGGCAGGCCACGACTCCACCCTCTGGGCGGCCCTCGCCGAACAGCTCGGTCTGCCCGGCCTCGCCCTCCCGGAGACGTACGGAGGAGTCGGCTGCACCACTGCGGAACTGGCCCTCGGGTGTGAGGAGTTGGGCCGGGCCCTCGCCCCGACTCCCCTCTTCGCCACCGCGGTCCTCGCCGCCCCGCTGATCCTCTCCCTCGGCACCGAGGAACAGCGCGCCGAGCTGCTGCCCCGCATCGCCGCGGGCGAGCTGACCGCCGCGCTCGCCGTCCCCGGCGTCGGACTCGCCACGGCCCTCGGTCTCGTCGGAGACAACTCCGGCGACTGGTCGGGCGGCGGCCGCGCGGGCGGCGTACAGGCGAGGCTCTCCGACGGGGATTGGCGGCTGTACGGGCAGGCCGAGCAGGTGCTCGACGGGCACAGCGCGGGCCTCCTTGTCGTGGCCGCGCACGCGGGAGGCTTCGCACGCTCCCGTACGCTCCTCTTCCTCGTACGCGACGGGGCGCCCGGCATGGTGCGCACCCGGCAGACCGCGCTCGACGAGACCCGCACCCAGGCCCGCGTCGAACTGCGCGACGTGGAAGCGGAGTTGCTGGGCACGGACGAGTCGGACGTGCCGGGCGCGCTCGCCGCCGTCGGTGACGTCGCCGCCACCGTCGTCGCCGCGGAGGCCGTCGGCGCCGCGGACCGGGTGATGGAGCGGACCGTCGAATACGTGCAGCAGCGCGAGCAGTTCGGCCGCGCCATCGGTTCCTTCCAGGCGGTCAAGCACCGCCTGGCCGATGTGTATGTGCAGGTCCAGGCAGCGCGCTCGGCCGCCTACTACGCGGCGTGGGCCGCCGGCGCCGAGGCCGCCGGGTTCGGCGGACAGGGCGCCGAACGGGCCGGCGGGCTCGCGCTCGCCCAGGGCCTCGACGCGCTGCGGACCGCCGCGTCCGAAGCCGTACAGCTGCACGGCGGCATCGGCTTCACGTGGGAGCACGAGGCGCATCTGTACTTCAAGCGGGCGTCCAGTGACGAGCTGCTCTTCGGCCCGGTGCACCGGCTGCGGGCGCGGGCGGCGGAACGGGCGGGTCTTTTCGAGGGCGGACCGGCCGCCGCCGCACTGGAAGAGGCCGTCTGATGCCGCCGGGTCTGCGCCTGATCCAGAAGGTGTCGTCGACGCGCACGTTCGCCAGGATCGCCCCGCACTTCATCCCGGCGATGGACCGCACGGTGCACCGCCTCACCCGCGGCAAGGTCCTGCTCAGCGCGAAGATGCTGCCCGGCGTCATCCTGACGGTGCGCGGCGCGAAGAGCGGACTGCCGAGGCGTACGCCGCTTGCGTGCATGCCGGAGAAGGACACGGGCGGCTGGGTGCTGATCGGGTCCAACTTCGGGCGTCCGGGCCACCCCGCGTGGACGGCCAATCTCCTGGCCAACCCGGACGCGGACATGAGCTGGCAGGGCGAGGACATCCCGGTGCGGGCAAGGCTGTTGAGGGATGAGGAACGGGAGGAGGCGTGGGACGCGGTCCTGGCCTTCTGGCCGCCCTACGCCACGTATCAATCCCGAGTGGAAAGGGAGATACGCCTGTTCCGCCTGGAGAGGCGGAGCTGATACCGCCCCAAAGGGGCGCGAGGCTGTGTCATTTGCGGCTCCGCCGCGAAGGGGGTCCCCCCTGTTCGAGCGAAGCCGAGAACTTGGGGGAGCGACCAGCCACAGCGAACCCGCAGACGAGAACCGCGAACCCCGCAGGGACCACAACGGCGGATCACAGACGTGATCCGCCGCTGTGGCTGACAGGACAAAAGACGGGAGCCCCGCAGGGGCTACTTCGTCGGCTTCTTGCCTGTCACTCCCAAATGCACCAACAACGCCAGATTCGGCTTCAGTTCAGCCTGCTTGACGCCCCACGTCTGGAACCCCCGCTGGTGCGAGGCGACCGCGGCGAGCATCGCCACCAGGGAGCCGGCCATGGCCGCCGGGCTGACGTCCTTGTCGACCTTGCCCTTGGCCTGGAGTTCCTTGACCGTGTCCGTAAGGGAGTTGTTGACGGAGTTGAGGATCTTCATGCGGATCTTGTAGAAGCGCTTGTCGCCCTCGGCGGCGCCCAGATCGACGACCCGGAGGATCGCGTCGTTCTTGCGCCAGAAGTCGAGGAAGCCGTCGACAAGCTCCTGAGCGGTCTGCCACCCCGCCTTGCCGACCCAGGACCGCCCGTCGAGCAGCTGGGTCAACTCGGCGCCCTCGGCGGCCATTTGCTCGGCAATCTCCAGGACGGCGCCCTCGACGTCCGGGAAGTACTGGTAGAAGGTCGCTGGTGAAGTCCCCGCCTTCCGGGCGACGTCGATGACTTTGACGTCCCGGTAGGGCGAGGAGCTGAGCATCTCGCTGAGGCAGTCGAGCAGCTTCTGACGCGTCGCCTGACCGCGCCGACCGGCCACGCGGCCGTCGACGGTACGTACCTGTCCTGTCATGCCGTCAGCTTACCGAGGGGTGATCGGAGCGCGATTCGGCCGAGTGCAAATGGGGTTGGGGGCGCTATTCGTCTCGGTATTCGCCCGATCCACCCGCGGGGGCGGATACAGGTCTCGGCGGTGGATTCCGGCCGCCCATGAAATAGAGCGGACGTTCGAATCGAGCGCCTCTGGCGTTTCTTCTCCCCCTTCCGTCCCTTCTTGCGTCTCCTTTGTCCCGAGACACCCCGATCCCGCCCCCGGTTCGCAACCGTCGCCCCGTACAGGAAGAATCAGGGTGCGTGCCGCCGTAGCGGCTCGGTGGTGAGACGCTGCACGGGGCCGCTCGATACGGTGCCCGCGTACGGGGAGGTGGCAGGGCAAGTGGTGGATCAGCTGACGCAGCACGATCCGAGGCGGATCGGCCCGTTCGAGGTGCTCGGCCGGCTCGGAGCCGGTGGCATGGGCCTTGTCTACCTCGCGCGCTCCGCGTCAGGTCGGCGGGTGGCGATCAAGACGGTGCGGACCGAGCTCGCCGAGGACCAGCTGTTCCGGGTCCGCTTCACGCGCGAGGTCGAGGCCGCACGGGCGGTGTCCGGTTTCTATACGGCCGCCGTCGTGGACGCCGACCCGCGCGCCGCGGTGCCGTGGCTCGCCACCGCGTACGTTCCCGCGCCCTCCCTCGAAGAAATAGTGAATGAGCACGGGCCGCTGCCCACCCAGGCCGTGCGCTGGCTCGCGGCGGGCGTCGCCGAGGCCCTGGAGTCCATCCACGGCGCGGGCCTGGTCCACCGCGACCTCAAGCCGTCGAACGTACTCGTCGTCGAGGACGGACCCCGCGTCATCGACTTCGGCATCGCGTCCGGCGTCTCCAACACCCGGCTGACCATGACGAACGTCGCGGTGGGCACCCCCGCGTACATGTCGCCCGAGCAGGCGAAGGACTCGCGCAGCGTCACCGGCGCGAGCGATGTCTTCTCGCTCGGCTCGATGCTCGTCTTCGCCGCGACCGGCCACGCGCCCTTCCACGGCGCGAACCCCGTCGAGACCGTCTTCATGCTGCTCCGGGAAGGCCCTGACCTGGAGGGACTCCCGGACGAGCTGCGTCCGCTCATCGAGACGTGCATGCAGATGGAGGCGGCGCTTCGGCCCAGCCCCGCTGACCTCCAGGCCCAGCTCGCGCCGCACCTCTTCGCCTCCGAGAGCGAGGACGGCGACAGCGGTACGGCCTCCGCGTGGCTGCCGGAGCGGGCCGTCGCCCTCATCGAGGCCCGCAGGGGCGGCCGCCCGCCCGCACGGGTCGCCGCTTCCTCGTCCGGCAGGAGCGGCGGGCGGGGCGCGGCCCCCGCCTCCTCCGCCGCCGCGCCGCAGCCCTCGCACGCGCCGCCCGCCCCGCCGTCCCAGCCGCCGCAGCTCGGTGGCGTGCCGGACGCGGGTCCTGTGCGTCTTGCCGGGGCGAAGGTGCCGATCGGGCCTGGCCCCCGGGTGGCCGACGCCCGCGCCGCAGCCGTGGCCGCACCGCCCGCCGAGGCCGGCCTCGCCGCGTCCTGGTCGCGCTCCAAGGCCGCGGCGAACGGCGCCGACCCCGTGGTGCCCGCGCCCACCGCGGCGCCGGACGCGGGGGCGGCCTGGCGGCCGTGGCGTTTCCGTATGTCGAATGACGTATGGGGCACGCCCGCCGTCGCCGGGAACCTGGTCTACGTCACGTCCTTCGAGGTGCACGCCCTGGACGTGAGCACGGGCCGCCGCAGCTTCAAGACACGGGACGTCGCCTGGTCCATGGCGGTCGCCGACGGACGTATCCACGCATCCGACGGCCCCACGCTGTACGCGCTCGACGGCGCCGACGGCTCGGACCTGTGGCGGCTGCCCACCGACGCCTGGGTGTACTCCCTGCACGCCGACCGGGGCACGGTCGTCACCGGCACGCGCGGCGGCGGCGTACAGGCCTGGGAGGCGGCGAACGGCGAGAAGCTCTGGGAGATCACCGGAGCCCAGACCGACTTCGAGACCCCCGAAGCGGGCCCCGTCATCCACGACGGCACGGTCTACGTCTGGCAGAACGCGCGCCTGCGCGCCCTGGAGGCACGCACCGGCGAGGAGCGCTGGTCGTACCCGATCGGCGACGCGGCATCCTGCGGGGGCGTACCGGTCCGCCTGACGCAGGCGGAGGACGGCTACGTATACGTGTCCGCCGGGACCCGCGTCCTCGCGATCGACGTGGCGGGCGGCCACGTCCGCTGGCACTTCGAGGCGCCCGCCGTCTTCCTGTGCCCGCCGGCGTTCGCGCCGGGGCCCGCGGTGACGGGTGGTGGCGTGTATCTCGCCGACTACCTGGGCACTGTGTACGCCCTCGACGCCACCGACGGCCGTGATCGCTGGCGTATCGCCACGGAGTCCCGGGCGTCGATCGAGCCGGTGCTCGTCGCCGACGGCCATGTCCACGTGGGCAGCGGCAAGGGCCTCTACACGCTGGACGCCGTGACGGGCACGCCGAAGTGGCGCTTCCAGGCGGGCGGCGAGGTCGTCGGCACGCCGGTGGTCGCCGACCGGCGCATCCACTTCGGCTCGACCGACCGCCTGCTGTACACGCTGAAGGCCGACGACGGCCGCCTGCGCTGGAAGCTGGCCACCGGGGGAGAGATCACCGGGGCGCCCGTGGTGCGGGACGGCGTCGTGTACGCGTGCAGCAAGGACCGGTGCGTTTACGCGCTGGACGCGGAGCGGGGGACCGGGACGGCGCGGTCCTAGGACCGCAGCCCGCTCGTCTCTGCTGGGACGGCCGTCGTACCAGGCTTGGAAGGGGCTAGACGGCGGCCGCCACTGCTGACGCTACGCCGTCTGTGTGACCCACGCCACCTTCCTCTTCCGTACGCCGGTCATCTCGTCCGGTGGCCGGAGCCGCGGCCCGTGAACAGTTCCGCCTGCCGTTCCGGCGGCAGATTGCCGAGCGTGATCAGATGCGGCGCCTGCGCCAAGGCGTGCGTGCGGGCCGCCTCCCTGGACGACCAGAGCGCGCGCACCGTGCCCTGGACCGCCTCGGTGGGGTGAGACGCGATGACCTCGGCGGCCTTCGTGGCGGTGGGGAGGAGTTCCTCGGGCGTCGTGAGCTCGGAGACGAGGCCCGTCTCGTACGCGCGGCGGGCCGAGACCCGTTCCGCCGACCCCATCAGCGACATCCGCGCGATCTCCCCGTACGGCATCCGCTGCGCCATGTGGATCGACTCGTAGGCGCTGACCATGCCGTACGTCGTGTGCGGGTCGAAGAACGTGGCGTGCTCGGCGGCGATCACGAACTCCGCCTCGCCGATGAGATAGAAGGCACCGCCGCAGGCCATTCCGTTGACGGCGGCGATGACCGGCTTCCAGAGGTCGTTGGCCTTGGGGCCGATGGTCAGGAGCGGATCGTCCATGGAGTAGGGGGAGTTGGGCTGCGGGACGTCCGTGTCGCGGTCGATGCCGGTGCAGAACGCCTTCTCGCCGGCGCCGGTGAGGACGATGGCCCGTACGGTGTCGTCGAAGCGGAACTCCCGCCAGGCGGCGGTGAGTTCGGCAGCCGTGTCTTGGTCTATGGCGTTGTGGCGGGCGGGGCGGTCGAGGGTGACGACCGCGACGCCCGTCTCCTTGTCGGTCCGTATGTTCAGGGTCCTCTCGGGGCTCATGGCCGCTCCAGGAGCCAGCGGGGCATCGCTATGCCGTCGATCTCGGTGAAGGCGATCTGGACCTTCGCGCCGATGCGGAGGCGTTCGGGGTCGACGGAGTTCAGGGGGGCGTCGGGGGTGGCCACGAGGTTGCCGACCAGGCGGATGCGGGGGGCGTCGGCCAGTTCGACGATGATCGCGTTGTACGGGGCGTGTTCCGCGTACGCGGGGAGCAGGGGTGGGTGGGGGCGTACGTAGGACCAGATGCGGGCCTTGCCGCTCATGCGGCGCCACTCGCTTTCGAAGGACTGGCAGTGGGGGCAGCAGGGCCTGGGCGGGAACCGGAGCTCGCCGCAGGCGGTGCAGGCTTGTATGCGGAGTTCGCCCTGGGCGGCGTACTCCCAGAAAGGGGCGCCGTCTGTGTCGATCGTGGGGGTCAGCAGGGGCTCGGTCTTTTGCGTCGCGTCTGCCATGTGGGTGTCCTTTTGCGGCTGCGGGTTTGTTTGTGGTTGCTCGCGCAGTTCCCCGCGCCCCCTAGGGGCGCTTTACGGGGCCCGCAGTAGCACCGCCGACGTTGGGACTCCCTCTCCTGCCGTCACCAGGCAAGTGGCCGCATCCGGGACCTGGGCCGTGCTCGTGCCCCGCAGCTGCTTCACGCCCTCGTTGATCAGGTTGAAGCCGTGGACGTACGCCTCGCTCAGGCCGCCGCCACCGGTGTTGATCGGGAGGCGGCCGCCGCTCTCCAGCGCGCCGCCCTCCGTGAACGCGCCGCCCTCGCCTCGACCGCAGAAGCCGTACCCTTCGAGCGACAGCGGGATCAGCGGTGTGAAGGCGTCGTAGATCTGCGCCACGTCCACATCCTCCGGCCCGAAGTCCGCCTGCTTCCACAGGTGTCGGGCCGCCGTCCAGGCGGGGCCCGTCAGCGGGTCGTCGTTCCAGTAGTTGACCATCCCGTGGTGCTGCGCGGGCAGCCCCTGGGCGACGGAGTGGACGTACACGGGCTTCTGGCGGCAGTCGCGGGCCCGCTCGGCCGAGACGATGACGCACGCCAACGCACCATCGGTCTCAAGGCAGTTGTCGAAGAGGCAGAGCGGTTCGCTGATCCAGCGTGACGTCATATACATGTCGCGGGTCAGCGGACGTTCGTACATCATCGCGGCCGGGTTCTGGTTGGCGCGGTTGCGGCAGGCGAGGGCGACGTTGAAGAGGTGGTCGCGGGTCGCGCCGTACTCGTGCATATACCGGCGGGCGAGCATCCCGATCTCGTCGGCCGGGCGGAGCAGCCCGAAGGGGCGGGTCCACTGGGCGGGGGTGGGGAGTTGGACCGCCGTGTTCTTCCAGGGGCGCGGGCCGCTGCCCCGCTTCCGGGAGCGCCATGCGACGCCGACGCTCGCCTGTCCGGTGGCGACGGCGGCCGCGAGGTGCGCGATGGTGGCGCAGGAACCGCCGCCGCCGTAGCCGACCTTGCTGAAGTGGGTGACGTCTCCGGCGCCGATCGCCTTGGCGACCTCGACCTCGTCCGTCTCCTCCATCGTGTACGAGGCGAACGCGTCGACCTCGGACGGTGCGATGCCCGCGTCGTCGAGCGCGGCGACGATGGTGCGGCACGCCAACGTCTTCTCGTCCTCGGGCAGTTGTTTCGCGAACGCGGTCTGTCCGATCCCGACTATCGCTGTAGCGTCTTTGAGTGAAGCCATGGGCAACGGCACCTCCCCGGGTGGCTCGGCCCTCAGGGCTTCGCCATACGTCGTCCCGACTGCTGACAGCGCGTCAGGCTACAGCTAATCTGACGGATAGTCAGCTACTGCGTCGGAGGGGCTTGCCATGCGCGGCGACCTGGAGTGGGGCAGCATCCCGGGACTTGTCCGGGCGGCCGCCGAGCGGTACGGGGAGCGGGAGGCGGTCGTCGAGGGCCGCACCCGTGTCTCGTACGAGGAGCTCGGCCGGCGCGTGGAACGGGCGGCCGCCGCCTGCATGGCCAACGGCGTCAACTCCGGGGACAGGGTGGCCGTTTGGGCCCCCAACACCCTCGACTGGATCGTCTCCGCGCTGGGCGCCGTCTCGGCGGGCGCGGTCCTCGTCCCCCTGAACACCCGCTTCAAGGGCACGGAGGCCGCCTACGTCCTGGAACGCAGCCGCGCGAAGCTCCTCTTCATCACGGGGACCTTCCTCGGTACGTCGTATGTCGCCTCGCTGCGTCGCGCGACGGCCGAGGGGAGGGGAGACGGCCCGCTGCCGGGCCTCCCGCACCTGGAGCAGGTGGTCGTCCTGTCCGACGACGCCCCGGAGGACTTCCGCACCTGGAAGGACTTCGTCGCGAGCGGTGACGGGGTGCGTGCGCAGGACGTCCGGGCGCGCGCGGACGGCATCGACGGTGCGGCGCCCTCGGACATCATCTACACGTCCGGCACGACAGGGCGCCCCAAGGGCGCGGTCATCACCCACGCCCAGACCCTGCGCTGCTACGACGTCTGGAGCGAGCTCGCGGGCCTGCGCGAAGGCGACCGCTACCTGATCGTGAACCCCTTCTTCCACACCTTCGGCTACAAGGCGGGGATCATCGCCTGCCTGATGCGGGGCGCGACGATGATCCCGCAACCGGTCTTCAACGTGGACACGGTGCTCGCGAACGTGGCGGCGGAGAGGATTTCTGTTCTCCCAGGGCCGCCGACCTTGCACCAATCAATCCTTGACCACCCGTCCCGGGACCAGCACGACCTCTCCGCCCTGCGCCTGGTGGTGACCGGCGCGGCGGTGGTCCCCCTCCAACTGGTGGAACGCCTGCGCAGCGAGCTCCACATCGCCACCGTCCTGACGGCGTACGGCCTCTCGGAGGCGAGCGGCATCGTCACGATGTGCCGCCAGGGAGACGCGGCGCGGATCATCGCCGCCACCTCGGGCCGAGCCATCCCCGACACGGAGGTACGGGTGGTGTCCCCCGGCGGCGAGACGCTCTCGCCGGGTCATCCGGGCGAGATCCTCGTCCGCGGACACAACGTCATGCAGGGCTACTTCGAGGACCCGGCGGAGACGAAGAAGACGCTCACACCGGACGGCTGGCTGCGCACGGGCGACGTGGGAGTCATCGACGGGGCGGGCAACCTGCGTATCACCGACCGCATCAAGGACATGTTCATCGTCGGCGGCTTCAACGCCTACCCCGCCGAGATAGAGCAACTCATCGGCGTGCACCCGCAGGTGGCGGACGTGGCGGTGATCGGCGTCCCGGATCCCCGCCTGGGCGAGGTGGGAAAGGCGTATGTGGTGCGCCGCCCCGGCGCGGTTCTCACCTCCGACGACCTGATCGCCTGGTCACGCCGGGAGATGGCCAACTACAAGGTGCCGAGGCAGATCGAGTTCGTGACGGAGCTGCCGAGGAACGCGAGCGGCAAGGTCCTGAAACAGGAACTGCGCGTCAGGAAAGGCTAGTTGGCTTCGGCTCGCTCGCCGGCACTGCGCTCGATGCAGAACTCATTGCCCTCCAGGTCGCTGAGGGTGACCCAGCCGCGCCCGTCGGGCAGCCGGTGATCACCCACGAGCTTCGCCCCGAGCGCGAGCAGCCGCTCGACCTCTTCGTCGCGGGTGCGGTCCTGCGGCTGCAGATCGACATGGACACGGTTCTTGACGGTCTTGGCGTCGGGCACGGTGACGAAGAGAAGAGTCATCCCGTCGGCCTCGACCAGCGCTTCCGGGTCCCCCGGGAAGTCTTCGTCGGAGAGTTTCCCGCCGAGGACTTCGGCCCAGAAGGTGCCCTGGCGGTAGGCGTCGGAACAGTCGAATGTGAGGTGGCGCACCAAAGAACTCATGAGCGGGACTATCGGGGAGCGGCGGACCGGCTGTCCAACGAGTTTCGGGTGAGCGTTCGGGACCGTTTGCCGCCCTGGCAAATTTTCTGGCGGGCGGTAGGTCCCGGATCCCAGGATCGTGGTGTACGTACGTAACGCCTGATCCGGGAGGAAACATGCCGAGCCCGACGCACGGCCCGCAGCACCGACTGGTGGACGTCCCCGGTGGCGGCCGGATCCACCTGGTGGAGCAGGGGGAGGGCCCGCTGGTCCTGCTCGTGCACGGCTTCCCCGAGTCCTGGTACTCCTGGCGCCATCAGCTTCCGGTTCTGGCGGAGGCGGGCTTCCGGGCGGTCGCCGTCGACGTACGCGGATACGGGCGCTCGTCGAAGCCGGAGGGGGTGGCGGCGTACCGGATGCTGGCGCATGTGGCCGACAACGTGGGGGTGGTCCGCGCGCTGGGCCTCGGCTCCGGTGGGGAGACCGCGACGATCATCGGGCACGACTGGGGCTCGGCCATCGCGGCCAATTCCGCGCTGCTCAGGCCGGACGTCTTCACGGCGGTGGCCCTGCTGAGCGTCCCCTACGCGCCGCGGAACGGCTTCCGGCCGACGGACGCGTTTGCCCGGATCGGGGGCGATGAGGAGTTCTACGTCTCGTACTTCCAGAAGCCGGGAAGGGCGGAGGCGGAGATCGAGCCGGACGTGCGGGGCTGGCTGGCGGGCTTCTACGCGGGGCTCTCGGCGGACACGATGCGACCGCCCTCCGCTGCGGGCGGCAGCCTCCACTTCATCGCACCGGGCGGCAGGATGTCGGACCGCTTCGAGGCTGGCGGGGCGCTGCCTTCCTGGCTGACGGTGGCCGAACTCGACGTCTACGCGGCCGAGTTCGAGCGGACGGGCCTGACCGGAGCGCTCAACCGCTACCGCAATGTCGACCGAGACTGGGAGGACCTGGCGGCCTGGGACTCGGCCCCGATCCGCCAGCCCTCCCTCTTCATCGGCGGCGAACTCGACCCCTCGACGACATGGCTGTCCGACGCGATCAAGGCGTACCCCGAGACGCTCCCCGGCCTGGTGTCCTCGCACATCCTGGAGGGGTGCGGGCACTGGGTGCAGCAGGAGCGGCCCGATGAGGTGAACCGACTGCTGCTGGAGTGGCTGCGGGGCCTTCGCTGAGTCAGTGCCCGACGGGCGGTTCCATGCAACCGGTCTCCGGGAAGGGTCCGTTGGTCTTCAGGCCGTAGTTGGTCGGCTGCACGAAGGCGGTGACGCAGGCGTGCCGGCCTACGTAGAGCCCGATCGAAGCGCCTTCGGGCGTGACGTACTCGTCGGTCTCGCCCTCGTAGCGCTGGCGCATCGCCTGCACGTCGAGCTCGCCGCCGAGCAGCTTGCCCCGGCTGCTGACCTTCCGGATCTCGTACCCGAGCTTGCCGGTGAGCGCGTCCTTCACGCTCTCCGGGTCCCACTTCTTCTCTCTGTGGAGTTGCTTGAGCACGGGCTCCATGCGGGCGGCCTCGGCCTGGGCGGCTTCCTCGTCGGCCGGGGTCATGTCGCCGGGGCGGCGGTAGGCGTTGTTGTCCCCGTTGTGGGGCGCACCGTCGACGACGCCGGGCTCTACGTAGGGGGAGGCGCCGGGAGAACTGCTGGCACTGGCACTGGTGCTGGGTGCACCGGCGTCGGTGTCGGCGTCGCGCCGCTGCTCACCACAGCCGGTGAGTGCTGCGAGGGCGGTGCCTATGAGGAGAGCGGACACCGCGCCGGGGCGCGGCCGCTGCGGTGACGTGACCATGCGGACCATGCCGGTGACTCTGCCACGTTCCCGCAAGGGAGCTGCCCCTTTCAGACGGCTCCCTGCCCCCGAACCATCTCCACCACCGCGGCCGGCGCCTTCTGCGGGGACCCCGCGTCGTACGGCGGCTGAGGGTCGTACTCGATCAGCAACTGCCGGGCCTGGGCACACTCGTCGCCCGCGATCTTCCCGAGGAGGGTGAGCCCCATGTCGATCCCTGCGGAGACCCCCGCGGCGGTGACGTACTTGCCGTCGAAGACGACGCGCTGCCCGGTCGGCTCGACACCGAACTGCTTAATCTCCTCAAGAGCAAGCCAATGGGAGGTGGCCTGCCGCCCGTTGAGCAGTCCGGCGGCGGCGAGGATGAGGGAGCCGGTGCAGACGGAGGTGGTCCAGGTGGTGCCGGAGTCCACGCTCCGGAGCCACCCGAGTACGGCTTCGTTGTCGAGGGCGGGGGCGGGGCTGCCGGGTACGACGACGATGTCGGGCCGAGTGACGTCGCGAAGCTCCTTGGTGGCGACGAAGGAGAGCGTCCGGGTGTCATCGAGGACGGGCCCGGCCTCCTCGGCGACGAAGACGACTTCGGAGTCGGGCAGCGCGGAGAGGGTCTGGAAGGGGCCGATGGCGTCCAGGGCGGTGAAGTTGTCGTAGAGCAGGATCGCGATCTGCACGGGGCTGCCTTTCGGGTGGGCGGGAACCGGTGCCGGTCGGTCGTGCCATCAATTCTTCAGCCGGCTACGGGCGTCCGCAATGACGAGTCCCCCACCTTTCCTGCCAAGGGCCGGCCTGCGTAGCCGCGACGCGAGCGCAGGAACGTTGCCGCCTCACTCGCGCGGGTGGCGATACCGTCGTACGGGCAACGCACCACGCCAAGTCCCTCCACGATCTCCTCCATGGGAGCAGTCATGGCCGCAGAGGCACACGGCGGCGACGGGCGGACGCAGGCAACCTCCGAGAACTGGATGTACCCGCCGGAGGACGGCTGGACGTACGACCAGGTCAAGGAATTGGACGTCCCGTTCGACTGGGAACTAGTGGATGGGAACATCGCGGTACGTGGGGCGTCGAAATGGTGGCACGGCCAGGTGAGGGATGAGCTGTACTTACACTTGGAGTCGGCCAGGCGGGCGCCGTACGCGACCAACGTCGAGCGGTGGACCATGTTCGACGAGCGCACTGTGTCGAAGCCGGACGTCGTGGTCTTCGACAAGACCGGCCTCGATATCCGCACCCTGGAGTGGACTCCGGTCGCCAGCGTCGTCCTGGCCATCGAGGTCGTCTCGCCCGGTTCGCGCACCGACGACCGCTTCCGCAAGCCGGGGATGTACGCCGAGGCCGGGATCGCCTACTACTGGCGCGTGGAGCGGGGCGAGGACGACATCCCGGTCGTGCACGAGTTCTGGCGACACCACGAGTCCGGCGTCTTCGTGCCGAGCCCCGACAGCCCCGTCCACACGGGCAAGCTCACGACTGAGGTGCCGTTCCCGGTCGACATCGACCTGGGGAGTCTGGTCGAGGTCTGATACGGAGCTTTGCTGGGCCGGTGGTGGTGTTCGTACCGGGGCCGCCCGGTTGTCCGGAGTGTGGCGGTTCCGGGCCGGGTGTAAAGGGCGCTCCTTCGTCGCGTCGGCTGCGCCGATTCCGCTGCGCTCCACCCTTGACACCCGTCCCTCCACCGCGGGAACCGAGATGACCGGGCGGCCACGAAGCGGGGCTCACGGGGACGGGCCCTTGGGGCGTCCGGCTTTCCTGCCGGGTGCGGACTAGTTCGTAACAGCGCAGCCCGCTGAAGGGATGGACGGGCTGCGCGGTCGGCTCGGGGATGGGTGGCCGGTTTCGTCAAGCGTCTGCCGACCGGATCTCCCGGCCCCAGCCGGGAGAGAGGCAGAGAGAGAGGGGGGTGTGGGGAACCTACTTCGGCAAAGTTGCGTTTCGCAGCGCCGCGCGCCCCCCTTGTGCCAGAACACTACTTTCCCAAAGTAGGTCCCCCACCCCCCACTCATCCAGGAAGCGACGGCCACCCCGGAAGATCCGGTCCGCGCCCGCTTGACGAAGCCGGGACCGATCCCCGGACCGGCCGCGCACCCTTCCTCCTCACGGCGCCTGCGACGGACTAGTCCGCACCCGGCAGTGAAGCCGGATGACCCATCCCCGCCGTCCCGAGAGCCCCGCTTCGTGGCCGCCCGGTCAATTGGCTTCTCGCGGTGGAGGGACGGGTGTCAAGGGTGGAGCGAAGCGGAATCGGCGAAGCCGACGCGCAGCGCAGCGGAGCGCCCTTTACACCCGGCCCGGAACCGCCAACCTCGGGACAACCGGGCGGCCCCGGCGCCAACTCGACGCCGGGACAGCAAAGCCCCCCGCTACCCCAGCAGGGCGCTCAGCGCTTGAGCATGAAGGTGAAGTCGCCGGAGAGCTTGCCGCTCAGGCGGGCTGCCGAAACGAGCTTCCCCTCCTCCATCGGCCGCTCGACCTCGGACCGCGAAAGACCGCAACCGTCAGCGATCAGTCGCATCGGCCGGACAGGGATCCGGGCCGCGAAGCGGACCGAGACGTCGATCACCTCGCAGTCCAGGTGATCCGTTCCGCCGGTGTCGAGGCGCCAGGCCTTGTCCCAGTCGAGGGCGATGCGGTTACGGCGCCGTACGACTGGATCCTGGAGCAACTCAGCTGCCAGGCCGGGGTCGTTGTCGTGCATCCGGTCCAGCAACTCAGGTTGTACGGAACGCACATGCATCCGCTCCAACACCGTGAGCTTCGCGGTCTCTCCGCAAGAGCGGCAGAGCACGAGGAGCCAGGCGTCGAGGAGCTTGTGGTTGGCGTTGACGCGAAATTTTCCGTTCGCCCGGAAGCGCTCGGACGCGCACGTGTGGCAACGGCGGAGAACGGTAGGCAGGCAGGTGGGCATGACCACCCAGCTATTGAGCACAGAAGTACACCGGTTTCAGTGAGAAGTCCGCAGCAAAAAGCAGCGCGGCGCATAAGCGCGACGCGCGACAAATCAGCAATCGGGAGGTCTCACGCGGTGTACAACGGAACGCCCTTGCTTAGACGACGTGGTTCGGCAGCACGGTAATGGCACACAGCGGCGCTGCCCACTGGTTTTCCGAGTGCCTCACAGAGCGGCAAGCGGGGTTTCTCTGGGCGGCACGCGCTCATACGGTGGCCTGATGATGCCGATCAAGAAGGTCCAAGTCACCTTCGACTGCGCAGAACCTGAGCGCCTCGCTCGCTTCTGGTGTGAGGTGTTGGGGTACGTCGTGCCGCCGCCACCGGAGGGGTTTGCGACTTGGGACGATTTCAAGCGTTCGCAGCCACCTGAGCAGCAGGACGCATGGTTTGCCTGCATCGACCCTTCAGGCGTGGGCCCGCGACTGTACTTTCAGCGCGTACCCGAGGGGAAAGCCGCCAAGAACCGGCTGCATCTTGACGTGCGCGTCGGCATCGGACTCGTGGGTAAAGAGCGCCTCGCCGCACTTGAGGCCGAGTGCGAACGGCTGGTCCCGCTCGGGGCGGTTCACGTGCGAACGCTGTATGACGGCAATGATTCGTGCATCCCGATGCAGGACATCGAGGGCAATGAGTTCTGTGTCGACTGAGGCGCCACGAACGTGCCCTCGTTCGGCGGAACGCCATCCTCGGCTCGGGGCTGGCGTGCTTGATGTGCCATCTGCGGGGGTCCCATGACCCTGACGGCGCGCCGCCCGGGGCCCTTGCCGGGTGAGGTCGCCGGGGGGGAGGGGGGAGTAGCGGCGAATGCCGGAAGCTACCCGTCGGCGTGGGTGAAGGCAGCGGACTTCGCGCCGCGTATGAGGGCGGCGAGGCAGGCAGGGGTGGTGGTCAACTCTGCGGCGGGGGCGTCGCTTTCGCGGATGCGGACGGTGGATTGCGTCGCGCTGAGCTCAACGCAGTTGGCTCCGTCGCCGCCACCGGAGAATGAGGACTTCTGCCAGGTGATTGTCGTCGCCATGTCCAGGCCCCTCAGACTTCCTTGATCAGTCGGTGGATGAGATCTCTCGATCTTACTTCGTCGAGTGCGACACCCTGCACCTTCCTGAACAGGGCGCGATATCGGGCCAGTTGTGACTCCCCGTCCAGAAATGCCACCCCGTGTACGGAGTCCAACTGGACTGTGTCGAGCTGTGGGAGCGGCCCGCCCGCGTACAGCATCGGGTACCCGACCCCGGCGAATCCGTCCACGTTGAACGGGATGACGCGCACAGTGACTCCTGGCCGCTGAGTCATCTCCAGAATATGAGCCAACTGGCCTTGTGCTACCGCACGGTTGGCGACCCTGATGCGTAGGGCGGCCTCGTGTACCACGGCCTCGTAGGGTGGTGCTTCGTTCCCGTCGAGGACCGACTGCCGACGCAATCGGTAGGAAACGCGAGCCTCCAGCTCCTCGGTGGGGAACTCCGGGACCGAGTAGGCGAAGATCGCCCGAACCTGTTCCTCGGTCTGAAGCAGCCCCGGCACGTGCGCGATCTCAAGGGTGTGCAAGTACTGGGCGCTTCGCTCGAGTTCCGCCAGGTCCAGGAATCCCGTGGGCAGCAGCTCCCGGTACTCCTCCCACCAGCCGTGCGCACGCTCACTCGCCATGGCGGCCAATGCCTCCACCAGGCCCGATTCGGCACAGGCGTACTGGCTGGCGAAATGGCGTACTCGATCCGGGCTCACGCCGACCCGCGCCGATTCGGTGTTGGACAGCTTCGTCTGTGCGATGCCCAGCTCCCGGGCCGCCTCTTGGACTGTGAGCCCCGCCCGTTCGCGGAGTTTGCGAAGCTCCGTCGCTAGCCGCGTCTGCCTGGCTGTGATGACCTTCCGCGCTGGCATCTTTCCCTGCTCTCCCGCCACTTGAAGACTCTGCCAGGCTACGGGAGGAGCTTGACCGGGGTTACTAATAACCCCTACCGTCTGTAATGCGACGCACACCCTGCGAGATCACGGGGAACCCGGAAGCGCACCGCCCCGCCATGCCATGGCGGCGGCGACATGCCACCGCCCGGAACCGCAGGGAGTCCGAACCTCCCTCACTCCACACGGAGTTCCGCATGCCCAAAACATGCAGCAGCAACGGCGGTGGCGAAGCCGAGAGCTTCGCCGAGCCATGGGAATACACCCTCTACATCCCCCACGACCTGCGCGCCGTCACCATCGGTCGCCGCACGCTCCGCCTCATCCTCAACGCCCACGGCCTGCCCCACCTCACTGAAGCCGCCGAACTCCTCGCAACGGAGTTGATCAGCAACGCCTTACGGCACACCAAGGGGCCCGCGGCTCTGCGCCTCCGGTGGGCGAGGAACGTACTCCGCATCGGAGTGTGGGACGCGGACCCGACCCCGCCGGAGCCGACGCCGCTCGCCGTGGCCGCGTATGCCGAGGAAGGGCGGGGGATCGGGATCATCCAGAGCTGCGCCGACGGGTGGGGGTGGTATCCGCTGACGGATGCCGGCAAGTACGTCTGGTGCGAGTTGCGCGCGGCCTAGCCGGTGGCGCGGGATGCCGCTGAGGTGGCGGTCGCGTGGCGTGGCGCTTGCCAGTGGTGTTCGGGGGCGTGCTATCGGGGGCTCTGATGGGATGCGCGGCATGCATAGGCGGGGCCGAATAGCGCTCTCGGCCCCGCCTATGTTCTGGCTTGTCAGCCAGCGTGATTGTCGAGCGGGGTGACGCCCGCGTGATTGTCGAGCGGCGCGACCGGGCTGTGGCTGTCGAGCGGCGCGACCGGCCTGTGGCTGTCGGCGAACGCCGGGGCTGACGCCCCGCCCGCGGCCGCAGCCGCGATCGCGAAGGTGACGAGGATCTTTTTGGCGCGGGTCATTCCAACTCCTTAGGAGAGGCGGACTTCCAACGTCAGTGACGCTAGTGGCTAGGGGGACAAATGTTCGAGCCCTCTGGTTGGAACTGGCCACGAGATGACGTGATCGCGGCTGTCCCCCCCAGACATGCGTCGGCCGCGGTGGCTCCCCCTCCGCGCCACCGCGGCCGATCGATCCCCCGTCAGGATGTAAGACTTGGGTTAGTCCTTCGGCGGGGCGGGCGTGTGGCCCTCGCCCTGCGTGGTCACGGTGCCGTCCTTCGGCGGGGCGGGCGTGTGGCCCTCGCCCTGCGTGGTCACGGTGCCGTCCTTCGGCGGGGCAGGCGTGTGGCCCTCGCCCATGGTGGTTACGTCGCTCTTCTTGGCGGTCTCGCTCATGGCAACTCCTATGGAATTGACGGGCTCTTGATATCGGATACGCCCGTTCGGCAACTCCCCCGAGGGTCGCCGAACGGGCGTTTTGGGCCGCTCACTCTATCTGCAGGGCCCGTGCGACCCGTCTGCCCCCCGACGCGACGGATCGACTCCATGAGAGTGGCAGCCACTCATAAACGTTCGATGAACGTCCCTCCGGGCCTGGTCAGGCGGCGGCGGCAGGCTTGAGGAGATTGCGGACCTGAGCCGCTTCGGGCGCGCCCGCCTCCTCGTGGATCGACAGAGCCTCACGCCAGCAGGCCCGTGCGCGGTCGAGTTGTCCCAGGCCGACGAGAGACTCACCAAGCAGGGTCAGTACGTTGGCTCGCATCCACTCGCCACCGACACATCCAATGGCGAGCGCCTGTTCGGCGTGCTGGGCCGCCTGCCCGGCGTGGCGGTCCGCCAAGTAAACCTGGGCGACGCGGTAGTGCGTCGTTCCCTCCCACAGGCGCTGGCGGTTATCGGCGAAGATCCGAAGGGCGTCGTTCAGCTGCTCAAGCGCTTCCGAACGGCGATCCGCGTCACTCAGGGCGAGTCCGAGAGCGTACTTCGCGTTGGCCAGGCGGTACGTGACACCGAGGTCGCTGTATATGGCGATCCCCTGCTGAGCGAGATCAATCGACTTGGTGGTGCGCCCCATCGCGAGGAGGGCCCGAGACAGATTGCACAGGGCGCTTGCCTCGCTGTGACGGTTGCCGTCGGCGCGGAAGACGTCGATTGCCCGGCGCAGGTGCGTCTCGCTCACTGCCGGCTGGTTGATGCAGTTGTTGACGATCCCCTGTTCGTTAAGAGCGTTCCCGGTGGTCCACGGGTCTCCGGAGGTCGAGGCGAGCGCGGTGGCGTGCTCCAGCTCAACGGCGGCGTCGTCAAAGCGACCAACTTTGTTGAGTACTTGGGCAAGCGTCACGCGTGCCCGCCCTTCGGCAAGCGCGTCGCCTGCCGCGGCGGCGGCCTCGCACGCGGCGCGTGTCGCCATCTCGTACCGGTGCGAGATCGCCCCTGACTCCGCCAGGTCCTTCGCCGCGAGCAGTAGGTCCACAGCCCGTCGCAGGCTGTTCTTGCTCAGCGAATGCTGGACACACGCCAGGATGCAAGAGGCCTCCGCATGCAGCCAGTCAAATGCCTTGGTGCCGTCGGTGAAGTCCAGGCCGCCCCGGCCGGTCACTTCCAAATGGTCCGCGGTCCGGTCCCCCGGCCGCTCTATCGCATAGACCCGAGCCGCCGAGCCCAAGTAAAAGTCCAACAGCCGCGACATGGCCGCATCCCGCTCGCTCGGCGGCTGCTCATCCCGCTCCGCGCACGCACGCGCGTAGAGCCGGACCAGGTCGTGGTACCGGTACCGGCCCGGAGCCGCCGACTCGACCAAGGACGTGTCGACGAGGGACTCCAGGAGGTCTTCCGTCTCCTCGGTCGGCAGGTCGAGTACCGCAGCCGCGGCCGCCAGCGACAGGTCAGGGCCGTCCGCGAGCCCCAGCAACCGGAACGCCCGCGCCTGCGCCGGCTCCAGTTGGCCGTAGCCCAGTTCGAACGTCGCCTTCACCGCCAGGTCGCCCGCCTGGAGTTCGTCCAACCTGCGGCGCTCGTCCGCCAGCTTGGCGGCGAGCGTAGAGACCGTCCAGGTGCGGCGGGCCGCCAGGCGAGACGCGGCGATGCGGATCGCCAGCGGCAGGAAGCCGCACGCCGCCACCACGTCCAGCGCGGCCTTCCGCTCCGACTGGACCCGCTCCTCGCCCACGATTCGGGTGAAGAGGAGCAAGGCCTCCTCCGGCGACATCACGTCCAGGTCCACCAGGTGCGCGCCCGCCAGATCCACCATCCGGATACGGCTCGTCACCAGCGCGGCGCAGCCCTCCATGCCCGGAAGCAGCGGTCTCACCTGGGCCGCGTCCCGCGCGTTGTCCAGGACCACAAGCACCCTGCGGCCGTCCAGGACCGACCTGTACAGCGCCGAACGTTCCTCCAAGGAGTCCGGGATCGCCGAGTCCGCAGTGCCCAGAGCTCGGAGGAACGCGCCGAGGACCGTCTCCGGCTCCGCCGCCCGAGCGCCCGCCCCCTGCAGGTCCACGTACAGCTGGCCGTCCGGGAAGTGCGTGCGCGTCACGTGGGCGACATGGACCGCCAAGGTCGTCTTGCCCACGCCCCCGATTCCCGCCAGCGCCGAGACCGCCATCACCCGGCCCTCTGCCGAGGAGAGGATCTCGCTCAGTTCGGAGACGAAAGATGCCCTTCCCGTGAAGTCCGGGACCGTCGCCGGGAGCTGCGCCGGGCGGACCACCGCTGCCGCCGGCTCCGGGGCCGCCGCCGACGGTTCCGCAAGGGCCGGGTCCGCCTGCAGGATGCGTTGCTGCAGCTCCTTCAGGCCGGGGCGCGGGTCCACCCCCAGCTCGTCCGCCAGCAGGCGGCGCGTGTCCGCGTACACCGCAAGCGCCTCCGCCTGGCGCCCGCTGCGGTACAGCGCCAGCATCAGCAGCTCGCGCAGCCGCTCCCGCAGGGGATGCGCCGCCGTCAGCGCCGTCAGTTCCGAGACCGACTCCGCGTGGCAGCCGACCTCCAGGTCCATGTCCAGGCGGGATTCCAGCAGTTGGAGGCGCCATTCCTCCAGGCGTGCGCGCTGGGTTTCCGCGTACGGGCCCGGCACATTCGCCAGAGGTTCGCCGTCCCACAGGCTCAATGCCTTGTTCACCAGCGTGCGGGCCTGGCACAGGTCGGCCACGCCGCGTGCCTTCTCGGCCTCCGCCCACAGGTCCTCGGCGAGGGTGAGGTCGAGCGCGCCGTCGGCCACCACCACCGCGTAGCCGCCCGACTCGCTGACCAGGACGCCCGGCGGCAGCACCTTGCGCAGGCGGGATGCGTACGTGCGGACCGCCGCGAGGGCCTGGGACGGGGGTTCGTCGCCCCACAGGGCGTCGATCAGCTCCGATGCCGTGGCCGTGCGGCCGTCGCGCATGAGGAGGGCCGCGAGCAGGGCGCGCTGTTGCGGCGAGCCCATGGAGAGCTGCTCGGTGCCGAGCCACGCGCGTACAGGCCCGAGCACGCTGAACTGCGACGTCTGTTCGACCTCGGGGGTGCTCCCCGGGGCCGGACGCCGCTGCTCCGGTACTCGCGGTACACCGTCCATCGCTCCCCCTGCTGCCCTGCCGTGACCGGCCGTCGCCGTGCCTGGTTGTGCGTCGCGGGGCTGCCCTACCCGCGTTTGCCGTTCGTCTATCCGGATCGACGCCGGATCGACACCGGATGGAACCGGATCGGACCGGTTCCATCCGGTTCGGGTCCGGTTCATGGTTCTTGCTCCCCGCCAGTTTGCCTTGTTCATGGCGGATGCGTCAGCTCCGCGAGACGGCTCTCACAGGGTCCTCGCACTCCGGGCCGGGCAATCGACGGCGTACGACTAGCTGACGGGTCGTCAGATCAGCGCTACCGTGGTCGACATGGACACCACTGAGACCCTTCCGACGTTCCCGAGGATCATCTCGGTGGACGACCACACCGTTGAGCCCGCCCACGTCTGGCGGGACCGTCTCCCGGCGAAGTACCAGGACAGCGGGCCGCGCATCGTCCGTGCGCCCCTGAAGGAAATGACCTTTATGGGCGGGAAGTTCGCTCCGGTGATGGGGGCGAAGGGGGATGACGGGCCCATCGGCGACTGGTGGGTCTATGAAGACCTGCATCGGCCGCTCACTCGGCTCGACACCGCCGTCGGGTATGACCGTGACGAGATCAAGCTTGAGGTGATTACGTACGAGCAGATGCGGCCCGGGTCGTTCAGCGTCCCGGACCGGCTCGCCGACATGGACGTCAATCACGTCCAGTCCGCCCTCTGTTTCCCCACGTTTCCCCGTTTCTGCGGGCAGACCTTCACCGAGGCCAAGGACCGCGAGCTCGGGCTGCTCGGCGTGCGCGCGTACAACGACTGGATGGTGGAGGAATGGTGCGGTCCACAAGCGCGCGGCCGGCTCATCCCGCTCACCCTCATCCCGCTCTGGGACGCCGAGCTCGCCGCCGCCGAGGTGCGCAGGAACGCGGCGCGCGGCGTGCGTGCGGTCGCGTTCTCCGAGATACCGCCCCACCTGGGTCTTCCCTCCATCCACACCGACGAGTGGGACCCCTTCCTGCGGGCCTGCGACGAGACCGGCACCGTCATCGCCATGCACATCGGGTCGAGCAGCAAGATGCCGAGCACGTCGGCGGACGCGCCGCCGGCCGTGGGGTCGACCATCACCTTCGCCAACTGCTGTTTCTCGATGGTGGACTGGCTGATGAGCGGGAAGTTCGAGCGGTTTCCGAATCTCAAGATCATGTACGCGGAGGGGCAGATCGGGTGGATTCCGTACATCCTTGAGCGTGCGGATGTGGTGTGGGAGGAGAACCGGGGGTGGGGCGGGGTCGCCGACAAGGTGCACCGGCCGCCGTCCGAGCTGTTCACGGAGCATGTGTACGGGTGCTTCTTCGATGACGCCTTCGGGCTGAAGAACCTCGACTCGATCGGGGTCGGGAATGTTCTTTACGAGACCGACTATCCGCACTCCGACTCGACCTGGCCCAAGTCCCGGGAGGTGGGGGAGTCGCAGATGGGGCACCTCGCGCCGGACGTCATCGACCGGATCGTGCGGGGCAACGCCATCGAGCTGCTCGGGCTCACGAGTGATGGGTTGTGGGCCGCCGGAGCGTGATGCCGCGGCGGAGGGCCCGGCGTTCCCGTGGGGGAGGCCGGGCCCTTCTTCGTGCCCCATCCCGTGCCTGAAGGTTCGCCCCCACCCCTTGCCTGACGGTTCGTCAGCTACGACGATGTGTGCGTGTCGTCGGATATGACGGATCGTCAGATCTAGATGGGTGGGTGGGCTTCTCATGGCGCAGGGCTTTCCGCAAGGGCGACTCGTGTACGGGATGCAGCTCCCGATCCAGTCGCAGAGCGCTATGTACGCGGAGGCGTGGGAGGCGGACGCCACCACCGAGGATCTCGCCGAGATCGCCCGTGTCGCCGATCGCAGTGGTTTTGCGTATATCGCGAGCTGTGATCACGTGGCCATTCCGCGGAGGCTCGCGGAAGCCATGAGCACCATCTGGTACGACCCCGTGGCCACGCTCTCCTTCCTCGCCGGGATCACCGAGAACGTACGGCTGATGAGTCACGTCGCCGTCGTGGGCCTGAGGCATCCCCTCATCAGCGCCAAGCAGTACGCCACCCTTGACCGGCTCAGCGGCGGGCGGCTCGTCCTGGGGGTGGGGGCCGGGCACGTACAGGAGGAGTTCGAGGCGGTCGGGGCCGACTTCGAGCGGCGCGGGCCCGTCCTCGACGAGACCATCGATGCCTTGAAGGCCGCCCTCGGCCCGGACGAGTATCCCGAACACCACGGTGAGTACTACGACTTCGAGGGGCTCGGGCAGCAGCCGCGGCCCGTGCAGCCGCGCGTGCCGGTCTGGGTCGGCGGCTCGTCGCCCGCCGCCGTGCGCAGGGCCGCCGTGCGGGGCGACGGGTGGCTGCCGCAGGGCGACCCGCGCGACAAGCTGCCCGCGCAGATCGCCAGGCTCAGGCGGCTGCGGGAGGAGGCGGGGGTGCGGGACCCGATCACCGTGGGGGCCATCGCCGAGCCGCTGTATGTGGGGGAGCCGGCCTGGTCCGTGGGGCGGCGCACGCTGAGCGGGAAGCCGGACGCCCTCGCGGATTCGCTGCGTGCGTACGGGGCGATGGGCGTGCAGCAGATACAGGTGCGGTTCCGCTCGCGCAGCCGCGGTGAACTGACCGATCAGATGGCGGCGTTCGCCGCCGAAGTCGCTCCGCACCTGAACTGAGAAGTGGACTCCGCACCCCAACTGAGGAGACTGGCATGGGCAAGCTGGACGGGCGCGTCGTCATCGTCACCGGCGCGGCACGCGGACAGGGCGAGCAGGAGGCCCGGCTCTTCGCCGCCGAGGGGGCGAAGGTCGTCATCGGGGACGTGCTCGACGACCAAGGGGAGGCGCTCGCCAAGGAGTTGGGCGAGGAGTCGGCCCGGTATGTGCATCTCGACGTCAGTCAGGAGGCCGACTGGCAGTCCGCCGTGGGCGCCGCCAAGGACGCGTTCGGGAAGATCGACGGGCTCGTCAACAACGCCGGGATACTGCGGTTCAACGAGCTGGTCAGCACGCCGCTGGAGGAATTCCAGCAGGTGATCCAGGTCAACCAGGTGGGCTGCTTCCTGGGTATCCGCACCGTCGCCCCCGAGATCGGGGCGGCCGGCGGCGGCACCATCGTGAACACCGCCTCGTACACGGCGATGACCGGCATGGCCTATGTCGGCGCGTACGCCGCCACCAAGCACGCCATCCTCGGGCTCACCCGCGTCGCGGCGATGGAGCTCGCCGGGCAGGGCATCCGCGTCAACGCCGTCTGCCCGGGGGCCGTCGACACCCCGATGACGAACCCGGCGCAGCTCGACCCCACCGCCGATCCGACCGAGGCACGGGAGGCCGTCGCCGAGCTCTACAAGAAGCTCGTGCCGCTCGGGCGGATCGGGAAGCCCGAGGAGGTGGCCGCGCTCGCGCTCTTCCTCACCGGCGGGGACTCGGCGTACATCACCGGGCAGCCGTTCGTCATCGACGGCGGATGGCTGGCGGGGGTCAGCATTGTCTGACGATGCGTCAGTGCGGGGCGGTCGCGGGTATTGACGGTCCGTGCGACCGGTGGAACAGTCGACCCATCAAGATCTGACGGTGCGTCAGAAACTCCGTCGGAAACTCACGAGGATGGTGAACCTCCTTGGAATTCGGTCTCTTTGTACAGGGATACGTGCCCGCCAAGCGGGCCAAGGTCGACCCCGAAGCCGAGCACAAGGCGCTCATCGAGGAGACCGAGTACGTCATCCAGGCGGACAAGTCCGGGTTCAAGTACGCCTGGGCGTCCGAGCACCACTTCCTGGAGGAGTACTCGCACCTCTCCGCCAATGATGTCTTCCTCGGCTATCTCGCCCACGCGACCGACCGCATCCATCTGGGCTCCGGCATCTTCAACCCGCTGGCCCCGGTGAACCACCCGGTCAAGGTCGCCGAGAAGGTCGCCATGCTCGACCATCTCTCCGAAGGACGCTTCGAGTTCGGGTCGGGGCGCGGCGCCGGGTCGCACGAGATATTGGGCTTCATGCCGGGGATCACCGACATGAACCACACCAAGGAACTCTGGGAAGAGACCATCGCCGAGTTCCCCAAGATGTGGCTCCAGGACGAGTACGTCGGCTTCCAGGGCAAGCACTGGTCGCTGCCGCCGAGGAAGGTGCTTCCCAAGCCTTACGGGAAGTCCCACCCTGCTATGTGGTACGCCGCCGGGTCCCCGCCCTCGTACGCGATGGCCGGAAAGAAGGGGCTCGGGGTTCTGGGCTTCAGCGTGCAGAAGGTCTCCGACATGGAGTGGGTCCTCGAGTCGTACAAGACGGCCGTGAAGGACGCCGAGCCGGTCGGGGCCTTCGTCAACGACAACGTCATGGTGACGTCGACCGCGATCTGTGCGGAGACGCACAAGAAGGCGGTCGAGATCGCGGTGAGCGGGGGTCTCAATTACCTGCAGTCGCTGCTCTTCCGGTACCACGACACCTTCCCGCGGCCCGAGGGCATCCCGGAGTGGCCCGAGCTGCTTCCCGAGTACAGCGAGGAGATCATCGAGCTGCTCATCGCCGAGGAGCTGATGATCTGCGGCGACCCGGACGAGGTGCTGACGCAGTGCAAGCGGTGGGAGCAGGCGGGGGCCGATCAGCTGTCGTTCGGGCTGCCCATCGGGATCTCGCCGGAGGACACGAAGAACACGATCAAGCTGATCGGTGAGCATGTGATCCCGAAGATCGATACGGATCCTGTGCACCGCACTACGCGTATGCGGGGTGCCTCCGGCGGTTGAGCCGGCCCTTGTGACTGCCCCGGCCTTCCCTTCCCGGACGGAGGCCGGGGCTCCCCCCTTCGCCCTTCGGGCGCGTCCTCAAGCGCCGGACGGGCTTGATCTTCTCCCACCCACCCACCCGTTTACCCCGAAGGGGGACTCGTACCGTCATGCTTGATCACCTCATCAAGGGCGCGACCGTCGTCGACGGGACCGGAGCCCCCGCACGCGTCGCCGACGTAGGCATCCGGGGCGGGCGCATAGCCGTCATCGCCGAACCCGGCACCGTCACCGAGTCGGCCGCGACCAGCGAAGACGCCCAAGGGCGCGTCCTCGCCCCCGGGTTCGTCGATCCGCATACGCACTACGACGCCCAGCTGTTCTGGGATCCGTACGCCACGCCCTCCCTCAACCACGGCGTCACCACCGTCGCCGGCGGCAACTGCGGCTTCACTCTTGCCCCGTTGAACCCGGCACGCCCCGAAGACGCCGACTACACACGGCGGATGATGTCCAAGGTCGAGGGCATGTCGCTCGTCGCGCTCGAAGAGGGCGCGCCCTGGTCGTGGAGCTCGTTCGGGGAGTATCTCGACGCCCTGGAGGGGCGCGTCGCCGTCAACGCGGGCTTCATGGTGGGGCACTGCGCACTGCGCCGGTACGTCATGGGCGCGGACGCGGTCGGCGGTCAGCCGACCCCCGCGCAGTTGGAGGAGATGCTGAGCCTGTTCCACGACGCCATGGACGCCGGCGCCTGGGGGCTCTCCACCACCCAGTCCTCCACCCACTCCGACGGCGACGGGCAGCCAGTCGCATCCCGGCACGCGAAGCCCGATGAGCTGCTCGCGCTCAGCCGGGCCGTCGCCGAGCACGAGGGAACGCAGCTCGAAGCCATCGTCGCGGGGTGCCTGGACCAGTTCAGCGACGACGAGATCGACCTCTTCGTCGACATGAGCGCGGCCGCCGGGCGGCCGCTCAACTGGAACGTCCTCACCATCGACTCCGCCGTGCCCGAGCGCGTGCCGCGCCAGCTGATCCCCAGCGAGCGCGCCCGCAAGGCGGGCGGCCGCATCGTCGCCCTCACCATGCCGATCCTCACCCCCATGAACATGTCCCTCGGTACCTTCTGCGCCCTGAATCTGATCCCCGGATGGGGAGACGTCCTAGGCCTGCCCGTTCCCGAGCGCATCGCCAAGCTGCGTGACCCGGACGTCAGGGCCGAGATGCTGCGGCGCGCCGACAGCAAGGAGGCGGGGGTCTTCCGGCGGCTCGCGCACTTCGACCGGTACGTCATCGGGGACACGTACTCGAAGGAGAACGAAGGGCTGACGGGGCGGGTCGTCCGGGACATCGCCGCCGAGCGCGGCCAGGAGCCCTTCGAGTGCCTCGTCGAGATCTGCGCCAACGACGATCTGCGTACGGTCCTGTGGCCCATGCCCTCCGACAACGACCCCGAATCGTGGACCCTGCGCCAGGAGGCCTGGCAGCACGAGGACGTCATGCTGGGCGGCTCCGACGCGGGCGCGCACCTGGACCGGATGTGCGGCGCCCCGTACACGACGCGGTTCATCGGGGACTGTCTGCGGGGCCGCAAGCTGGTCGGTCTTGAGGAGGCGGTGAAGATGCTCACCGACGATCCCGCCCGGCTCTTCGGGCTGCGGGACCGCGGGCGCATCCAGGAGGGCTTCCACGCCGACCTCGTCCTCTTCGACCCCGAGCGCATCGACGCGGGCAAGGCGACCCTGGTGCACGATCTGCCGGGGGACAGTCCGCGCCTCGACTCGAAGGCGATCGGCATCAACGCGGTGTGGGTCAACGGAGTCGAGACCATCCGTGAGGACCAGGTGACGGGCGCGACCCCCGGCACGGTGCTCCGGTCGGGCCGGGACACCAGGACGGTGAGCACCAATTGAATCCTCCCCCCGCAGAAGCAGAGGGATTCCTGGCTCACGCCGCCTGGAGGTCAACGACCCGACAGGTCTTCCGCGATCAGCACCAGCCGGGTTGAAACCAGCCCGGGTTCGTGCAAAAAGTTTGGAGGTGCATGTGCTGTCTTGGCTCTCGATCAGCACGGCGTACGCGCTTGGCTCTCGCAACGCACGCCGGTCGGTTTACCCGATCGGAGGTATCCAGTGACCTCCGAACTCCCCCGCGAGCAGCGGCTGTTCATCGGCGGCGATTGGGTCGAGCCGGACGGCGGCCACTACGAGGTGATCAACCCGGCGACCGAGGGCGTCGTCGGGCTCGCCCCCGAGGCGAGCCGCGCGCAGGTGCACGAGGCGGCGACCGCGGCCCGCGAGGCCTTCGCCACCTGGTCGCGCACGACACCCGAGGAGCGGGCCACGGTCCTCGACCGGGCCGCGGAGATCATGCAGCGCGATTTCGCGTCGTACGCCGAACTCGCCCAGGCCGAGAGCGGCGCGACGACCGGGACGGCGCGCGGGATGCAGGTCGCGGTGTCGGTGGCGCGCTTCAAGCGGTACGCGAAGGGGGCCTTGGAGCCGGTCGAGACGGCTCTCCCTCCGCAGATCAGTGAAGCCGGGCCGATGGGCAAGGCGGGCGTCCTCGGGGCGCTCGCCGTGCGCCAGCCGGTGGGCGTCGTCACCTGCATCACCTCGTACAACAACCCCTGGGCCAATCCCGCGGGCAAGGTCGCGCCCGCCCTGGCCATGGGCAACACGGTCGTGGTGAAGCCCGCACCGCAGGACCCGCTTTCGGTGTACCGGATGGCGGCCGCGCTGGAGGAGGCGGGAGCGCCGGCGGGCGTGGTGAACGTGGTGTCGGGGGCGCGCCCGGAGGTCGGGGAGGCGGCCGTCGACTCGCGGGACGTCGACATGGTCAGCTTCACCGGCTCGACGTCGGTCGGACAGCGCATCGCCGAGGTGTGCGGCCGCGACATGAAGCGGCAGCTGATGGAGCTGGGCGGCAAGGGCGCGGCGCTCGTCTTCGACGACGCGGACCTGGACGCGGCGGTGGCGGGGATAGGGACGACGTTCGCCTTCTACAGCGGACAGATCTGCACGGCCCCGACGCGAGTGATCGCGCATCGGGCGATCCACGACGACCTCATCGAGAAGCTGAAGGGCTACATCGGCTTCATGAAGGTCGGCGATCCGCGGGAGAAGGGGACGATCGTCGGCCCGGTGATCTCGTCCGCGCACCGGGACCGCATCGAGTCGTACGTGGAGCTGGGCCGCAAGGAGGGTGCGCGGGTGGTGGCGGGCGGCGAGCGCCCGGCGTTCGACCGAGGCTTCTACGTCGCCCCGACGCTGCTCGCGGACTGCACGAACGACATGCGGGTGGTGAGGGAGGAGATCTTCGGCCCGGTGGTCGTGGTGGTCCCCTTCGACGAGGAGGAGGAAGGCATCGCCCTCGCCAACGACAGCGACTACGGCCTCATCGACTACGTCTGGTCGGCGGACGTGGCCCGCGCCTTCCGGGTCGCGCGGCGGCTGCGGGCGGGCGGGGTCGGCGTGAACACCATCGGGCGGAACATGGAGGCGCCGTTCGGGGGGTTCAAGAAGAGCGGGGTGGGCCGGGACGTGGGGTCGTACGCGCTGCACGCGTACAGCGAGCTGCAGTCGATTGTCTGGCCCGGATGAGCCCATAAACGGGCGATATCGCAATGAAACGGGCGCCAGTGTCTCGCGAATAGTCCCTTATGTGAAGTGTGAGATGACGCTCGGGAAAATTTTGAAACGGGTCAAAACGGACAGTGCTGCGGTTCCCGCATATCGGACGGCCCGAGATTTGCCTGGTAATAGCTGACGGATTCGATTGAGCGGTCAATCAATCGATGGCGCTTGCCCGATTCATCCATCGATTGGAAGCCGAAAGATCCGGACCTCATCCCTCCGGATGTGGAAACCGCAGGACTTAACGTCCTGTTCATGAGCCAGTTGGACGTACGGCCCCAGGCCGGAGACACGGTAAGCGGCGCCCCCGACGGGGGCGTACGCGCCAAAGGCCTCGGCGGGAACTCCGTGGGCCTCATGGGCAGCGCCGTCATCGGCATCTCGACCGTCGCCCCCGTCTACTGCCTGACCTCGACCCTCGGCTCCACAGCCGGCGAGGTCGGTCTGGCCATGCCCGCGGTCTTCCTCGCGGGCTTCCTGCCGATGCTCCTGGTGGCCTTCGCCTACCGCGAGCTCAACAAGGCCATGCCCGACTGCGGCACATCCTTCACCTGGACCGTCAAGGCCTTCGGCCCGCGGATCGGCTGGATGTGCGGCTGGGGCCTGGTCATCGCGACGATCATCGTCCTCTCGAACCTGGCAGGCGTCGCGACCTCGTACTTCTGGCTCCTGGCGGGCGAAATCACCAGCAGCGACTCCGTCGCCGCCCTGGACGACAACAAGGCCGTCCATATCCTCACGTGCCTCGCCCTGATCGCGGCGGCCACGGCCATCAGCTATCGGGGGATGACGGCTACCAAGGGGGTGCAGTACGCGCTGGTCGGCTTGCAGCTGGTCGTACTCGCGATCTTCGTGGTGATGGCGTTCCAGAAGGCGGGCAGCCCGGACTTCCCGATGTCGGCCGACTTCTCCTGGTCGTGGCTGAACCCGTTCGCGGTCAAGTCGTTCTCCTCCTTCACCGCGGGCCTCTCGCTCGCGATCTTCATCTACTGGGGCTGGGACGCCTGTCTGGCCGCCAACGAGGAGACGACCGGCAGCGACAAGACCCCCGGTCGCGCCGCACTCATCGCGATGGTCGTCCTCGTCGGCTCCTACCTCGCGACGGCTGTCGCCGCGCAGATGGTGGTGGGCTCGGGCACCAAGGGCCTCGGCCTCGCCAACCCCGACACCTCCGACAACGTCTTCGCCGTACTGGCCGGCCCGGTGATGGGTCCGACGCTCGGCATCCTGCTCTTCGTCGCGGTACTCGCGTCGGCTGCGGCCAGCCTGCAGACGACGTTCATCCCGGTGGCCCGCACGGTCCTCGCGATGTCCGCGTACGAGGCGCTCCCGAAGTCGTACTCGCGCGTCCACCCGCGCTTCAAGACTCCCGGCCGCGCGACGGTCATGGCGGGCATCGCGACCGCCGTCTTCTACACGGTCATGACGCTGGTCTCCGAGCACGTCCTGGTCGACACGATCTACGCGCTCGGCCTCATGATCTGCTTCTACTACGCGCTGACGGCCTTCGCCTGTGTGTGGTACTTCCGCCGTGAACTTCTCGGCTCCGTGCGCGACTTCGTCTTCAAGGGCCTGCTCCCGGCACTCGGCGGCATCCTGCTGACCGGCGTCTTCACCAAGACCCTGATCGACATGTGGAACCCGGAGTACGGCAGCGGCTCCTCGGTCTTCGGTGTCGGCTCGGTCTTCGTGATCGGCGTGGGCCTGCTGCTCCTCGGCGTGGTGATCATGCTGGTGATGGGCCGCAAGAGCCCGGCGTTCTTCCGGGGTGAGGTACTGAAGCGCGACACCCCGGCACTGGTCGTCGCGGACTGACCCTCCAGTTCGCCCTGGAGGGTCTGTGCGCCGTGCTCGTCGTCTAGTCGCGGCCCAGGAAGATCGGGTTCGTGAAGGCAGCCAGTGGGCCCGGCAGGCCCGTCACCACGGGGGCGTGGCGGACCTCCGCGCGGACGTACGCCGCGTACGAGGCCGTCGTCTGCCACTGTGCCGTGCCTGTTCCCGATTCAGGGAGGGCCGGGGATGTGAAGAGGGTGCCCTGGTCCGTCACGAAGCGGATCGTGCAGCCGGGGGCGCCCGTCACGTCGAGGCGGATCGTCACCGGGGCTTCGGGGGTGACGGGGAGGCGTTCGCCGATGCCTGCCTGTTTGCCCTTGCCGCCCGTCGCCGTGAACTTCAGCGATACGTTCTTGGATTCGGCCACGTAGCTGTGGCCCGCGCGGATGCCGGCCTGGATGGCCTCGCGGGTCAGGTCGTCGGCGAGGACGACCGTCTGCGGGGAGCCGACGGGGTCGGGGTCGCGGTGGGCGTCGCTGTTGCCCATGGCGGGGATCCATGGCTTCCGGCCGCGTACGGCCGCGACGAGGGTGCTGTCCCAGTCGGCCAGCGAGACCTCGTCGTCCGGGGTGTACGCGCCGTTCCACACCTCCACCGCGTCCGCCTCGCCGAAGCCGAACTTCCAGTTGCAGCCGACGCAGGTGGCGTGCGGGTGGGCGGGGACGACCAGGCCGCCCGCGTCGCGGATCTCGCGGGCGTACTTGCCGAAGCGGTTGTCCCGGGCGCGGTAGCGCCAGTCGACGAACGTGCCGGGGTCCGTGCCGAGGGCGACCACGTGGCCGTTGCGGGTCGTCACCTCCTCGCCCAGCATGATCAGTAGGTCGTCGCCTGCCTGGTCCGCCCAATGGGGGTGTGCCGAGTGCGTGTTGTGGTCTGAGGAGTTGATGAAGTCCAGGCCCGCCGCGCGCGCGAGCGACGCGATCTCGGCCGGGGTGCGCCTGCCGTCCGAGTACCAGGAGTGGAGGTGGCAGTCGCCGCGGTACCAGGCGCGGCCCCGCCCCTTCGCTCGGTCCGGTGGGTAGACGGGCTTCGGTGTCTTGCCCGGCTCCCCGTACTTGAGGGTGATCGTCACCTCGTAGGGGAGGCCCTGCGGGGCGACCGTGTACGGGCCGAGCGCGATGTTCCAGGTGCCGGCCTTGACCGGGCCCGGGATGTAGCCGGGGGTCGCGTCGTCGGCGCGGATGAAGAACTCCGTGCGTGCGCCGCCCGACCAGCCGCGGAAGCCCTTGCCGCCGAGCGCGGTGCCGCGCTGGTCGAAGACGCCGATGTCGAGCGCGTTGTTCTGGGTGCCCGCCGGGACCGTCGCCTTCTCGTACTTGTACGCGACGTGGATCTCCCGTACGCCGTCCGGGACTTCGACCGGCAGATAGACGAAGTCGGGCGACCCGGTGGGCAGCGTGCCGCGCACCACCTTGGTCTCGTCGGCACTTCCGGATTCCCGCCCTGCGGCGTTCGCGAAGCTCACGCTGTTCAACGTAAGCGCGGCGGCGGCTCCCGTCACGAGGAGTCCGCGCCGGTTCAGGGGTGTGTCGGTGGCTCTGCTGCGGTGGTGTAGCTCGTCCTCGCACATGTGGCGGCTCCCCAGGGTGTCGGATGAGACTGCAGGGCAACCCTGGTATTCAGCCGTGAACTTCCCGGCAAGGGAAGGCAATTGACAGACTTACGGGTGGTGTCGGGCGTGCGCGCAGCGGTGCCTAGGCTTTCGCGCCCGCCTTCCGCAGCACCGTGGCCGTCTCCTCGTGAGGGCCTTGCAGCGCCCAGTACAGCGGGGTGTTCCCGCTGCCCCGGTCCTCGCGGAGGTTGGGGTCGGCGCCGTGCGCGAGGAGTTCGTGGACTGCTTCGGTGTAGCCCCAGCACGCCGCCCCGCACAGGGGCGTGCCCTGGTCGCCGTGGCCGCTCTCCGTGTCGGGGTCGGCGCCTGCCGCGAGGAGCGCGCGGACGATGGGGGCGTTGCCCTGGACGGAGGCGATGTAGAGGGGGGTCGAGCCGTCGGGGTCGGGGGTGCGCGGGTCGGCGCCCGCGCGCAGCAGCGATTCCACCTCGGTGGGGAGGCCGAGCAGCGCGGCCCGGACCAGGCGTTTCGTCAGCTTCTTGCGGCGCCTTCCGTTCATGGGGGTCAGGTTAGGTCGGAGGGGCGCGTGCGGGCGTATGAATTTCGGCTCCCCCGTGCGGCGGAGGCGCGGGGCGCGGAGTCGGCTCGTACGCCGATGTGGGCGGCGTGCCTGCCTCGGCAGCATGGGCCGCATGATGAAGCTGAGCGCACTGCCGGACGTCCCCCGCTGGGCCGTGATCGCCGCCCACGCCGTCCCTCTGGCCACCCTGCCCTCCGGCCTGTGGCGGGTCGCCCTGGCCACGGGGCTGCCGGTGGCCAAGGATCCGTTCCCCGGCGGGTGGCAGACGGTGTACGTGCTGGGGCTCAGCGTCGTCGCGGAGTGCCTGGCCCTGCTGACCCTCGGCCTGGTGCGGGGGTGGGGCGAGGTCGTACCGGGGTGGGTGCCGCTGCTCGGCGGGCGCAGGGTGCGGACGATGGCGGCGGTGGTTCCGGCGTCGCTGGGGGCGGCGGGGCTGCTGGGGCTCCTGGGCTGGTCGTTCTACGCCCACATGGCGGGCCTGGGCTCGGGGGCCACCGACACCCCGGTCCAGGAGGCGATCCTCGTCGCCTGCTATCTGCCGCTCCTCGCGTGGGCCCCGCTGCTGATCGCGGTGACGGTCGCGTACTACCGGCGGCGGACGGGTCACACGGGCGCGGCATGGACTCCTGCGCCGATGACGGCTAGTAAGTGAGCCCCGCCCCCCCCGCTGACCGGAGGCCGACCCATGCGAGTAGCCGCCACGATCTACCTCACCGACGAGACCATCACCCCGATCCGCCTCGCCCAGGAACTGGAGCAGCGGGGCTTCGCGGGGCTCTACCTCCCCGAGCACTCCCACATCCCCGTGCCCCGCGAAACCCCCTACCCCGGCGGTGAATTCCCGCCCGAGTGTGCCCGCATGCTCAACCCCTTCGTCGCCCTCGCGCAGGCCGCCGCCGTCACCCGGACCCTCTGCCTCGGCACGAACATCACGCTCGTCGGGCAGCACGACCCCATCGACCTCGCCAAGCAGATCGCCACCCTCGACCATCTCTCCGGCGGCCGTTTCACCCTCGGCATCGGCTACGGCTGGAACCGCGAGGAGGCCGCCGACCACGGAGTCCACTGGCCCACCCGGCGCGCCCTCGTGCGGGACCGGATGGCGGTCATGCGGGCCCTCTGGGACGGTCAACCCACCGCCTACGAGGGCGAGTTCGCGAGCGTGCGAGCCAGTGACGTACACCCGAAGCCACAGCTCACCCCCCGCGAGCGCAAGCAAGGCCCGCCCCTGCACGGCCCCCGCACCCTCATCGGCGGCGCCGCAGGCCCCAAGCTCTTCGCGCACATCGCGGAGTACGCCGACGGCTGGCTGCCCATCGGCGGCGGTGGCCTGCGCGAGTACCTGCCGGCGCTCCGGGAGGCATGGGCGGACGCGGGCCGCCCGCCCGGTGACCTGTACGTCGCCCTCTCGGCGGTCGAGCCGACCCCCGGCAAGCTCGCCCACTACGCCGACCTCGGCGTCGACGAAGTCATCGTTCAGCTGCCCGCAGGCGAGGAGGCCGACGTGCTGGAGGCGCTCGACGGATTCCAGCGATACGTGCACCTCACACCGGCCGCCGGAAACCAGCACTGACCTGTGGCTGTTTCTGTCGGCGCCCGCTCGTATGCTCGGAGCCATGACCAACAGCGCGCCGCAGGACCCAGCACCTAAGGACCCAGCACCGCAGGAGCCGGCCCGACCCACCGCCAACGCCATGCGCCGCGCCCTCAAGCGCGCCAGGGACGGCGTCGCGCTCGACACCGCCGAGGCCGCCGTGCTGCTCCAGGCGCGCGGGGACGACCTCAAGGATCTCGCCGCGTCCGCCGCGCGGGTGCGTGACGCGGGGCTCGCGGCGGCGGGGCGGCCCGGCGTCATCACGTACTCGAAGAAGGTCTTCATCCCGCTGACGCGGCTGTGCCGGGACAAGTGCCACTACTGCACGTTCGTCACTGTCCCCGGCAAGCTGCGCCGCGAGGGGCACGGCATGTTCCTGTCGCCGGACGAGGTGATCGACATCGCCCGCCGCGGTGCCGAACTGGGCTGCAAGGAAGCCCTGTTCACGCTCGGCGACCGGCCCGAGTACCGCTGGCCCGAGGCGCGCGAGTGGCTGGAGGCGGAGGGGTACGACGACACGCTCGCGTATGTGCGCGCGATGGCGATCCGCGTCCTCGAAGAGACGGGGCTGCTCCCGCACCTCAACCCCGGCGTCATGACCTGGACCGACCTCCAGCGGCTCAAGCCCGTCGCGCCCTCCATGGGCATGATGCTGGAGACGACGGCGACGCGGCTGTGGAGCGAGCCGGGCGGTCCGCACCACGGGTCGCCCGACAAGGAGCCGTCCGTGCGGCTGCGGGTGCTCGAAGACGCAGGGCGCTCCAACGTTCCCTTCACGACCGGCATCCTCATAGGGATCGGTGAGACGTACGAGGAGCGTGCGGACTCCGTATTCCGGCTGCGCTCGACGCAGCGTTCGTACCACGGCATCCAGGAAGTCATCGTCCAGAACTTCCGTGCCAAGCCGGACACGGCGATGCGCGGCATGCCGGACGCCGAGCTGGAAGAGCTCGCCGCGTGCATCGCGGTGGCCCGGCACATCCTCGGCCCGAGCGCCCGCATCCAGGCCCCGCCGAACCTGGTGGACGCGGAGTACGCGCTGCTCATCGGCGCGGGCATCGACGACTGGGGCGGCGTGTCGCCCCTCACGCCCGACCATGTGAACCCGGAGCGGCCCTGGCCGCACATCGACGAGCTGGCTGAGAAGACCGCCGAGTCGGGCTTCACGCTGCGCGAACGGCTCACGATCTACCCGGAGTTCATCCAGCGCGGCGAGCCCTGGCTCGACCCGCGCCTCCTTCCTCACGTACGCGCGCTCGTCGACCCGGAGACGGGCCTGGCGAACGCGGACGCACGCCCCGCCGGACTGCCCTGGCAGGAGCCCGACGAGGGGTACGTCGCCTCATCCGGCCGCACCGACCTGCACCGCACCATCGACACGACGGGGCGCACCTCCGACCGGCGCGACGACTTCGACGAGGTGTACGGCGACTGGGACGCGCTGCGCGAGCAGGCCGCGCCCGGCATGGTCCCGTCCCGCATCGACGGCGACGTGCGGGCTGCTTTGAAGACGGCCGCCGACGACCCGACGCGCCTGACGGACGCGCAGGCGCTGACGCTGCTGCACGCGGACGGGCCCGCGCTCGACGCGCTGTGCGGCATCGCGGACGACGTACGCAAGTCGGTGGTCGGCGACGACGTGACGTACATCGTCACGCGGAACATCAACTTCACGAACGTCTGCTACACGGGCTGCCGTTTCTGCGCCTTCGCCCAGCGCAGGACCGACGCGGACGCGTACACGCTCTCCCTGGACCAGGTCGCCGACCGCGCCCAGCAGGCCTGGGAGGTCGGCGCCACCGAGGTGTGCATGCAGGGCGGCATCCACCCGGACCTGCCCGGCACGGCGTACTTCGACATCGCGCGGGCCGTGAAGGAGCGCGTGCCGGGCATGCATGTGCACGCCTTCTCGCCGATGGAGGTCGTCAACGGCGCGACGCGCACGGGCCTTTCGATACGTGACTGGCTCAGCGCCGCCAAGGAGGCGGGCCTGGACTCGATCCCCGGCACGGCCGCCGAGATACTCGACGACGAGGTGCGCTGGGTCCTGACGAAGGGCAAGCTGCCGACGGCGACGTGGATCGAGGTGGTGAAGACGGCCCACGAGCTGGGCATCCGCTCCTCGTCCACGATGATGTACGGACATGTGGACCAGCCGAGGCACTGGCTCGGGCACTTCCGCACGCTGGCTGCCATTCAGCAAGAGACCGGTGGCTTCACGGAGTTCGTGACGCTCCCCTTCATCCATACGAACGCGCCGGTGTATCTGGCGGGCATCGCGCGCCCAGGGCCGACCAGCCGCGACAACCGCGCGGTGATCGCGATGGCGAGGCTCCTGCTCCACCCGCACATCCCGAACATCCAGACCAGCTGGGTGAAGCTGGGCACGGAGGGTGCGGCGGAGATGCTGCGCTCGGGCGCGAACGACCTGGGCGGCACGCTGATGGAGGAGACCATCTCCCGGATGGCGGGCTCCAGTTACGGCTCGTACCGCTCGGTGAAGGATCTTGTCGCGATCGCGGAGGAGGCGGGGCGCCCGGCCAAGCCGCGGACGACGCTGTACGGAGAGGTGCCGCGGGAGCGGCAGGAGGCGGCCGCCGCGTCGGACGGCCACCTCCCGGAGCTGCTTCCCGTGCTGGACTGACTACGGGGGCGACTACTGCGCGAGCTGGCCGCCGAGCTGGGCGCCCTCCTGGGGGGTGCCCAGCGAGGACGGGCTGAACGACGTGATGTTGGTCGTCACCAGGCCGTCCTTGGAGCCGCGCAGGAGCCAGGCCGCCCCCGAGTCCTTGACCGTGCCGTCCTCGGTGGGCGCGCCCACCGTCAGGTCGGCGCGGTTGTTGTTGTTCACGTCGGAGAGCAGGACCGCGGAGCCGAAGGCGTCGTCGCCCTCCGAGACGCCGGGGACGCCCGCGGTGGACTGGTTGAAGGCCTGCGCGCCGGTGCCGGTCAGGCCGGTCGCGCCGCCCTTGAGGAGGACGATGGCGCCGGTGTCGCCCGCGGAGTCGATGTCCTCGCCGGGCACCCCGACCGCGATGTCCGGGTAGCCGTCGCCGGTGACGTCACCGGCGGAGAGGGAGTAGCCGAACTGGTCGCCCATGTCGCCGAGGTCCCAGTCGCCCTGCTCGCCGACGCCGGGGACGCCCGCGGTGTCCTGGGTGATCTTCTTGGTGCGGTCGGAGAGACCGGACGCGGCGCCGTAGATGACGCGGACGGCGCCCGCGTCGAACTCCTGCATCTCGGAGACGTGGTCCACCTCGCGGGCCACCAGGTCGCCGTACCCGTCCTTGTCCACGTCGGCGATGACGCCGTCGACGGTGAACCGGCCGGTGGGAGTGGTGGCGCCGGTGAAGCCGTCCTTGCCGCCCTTCCACAGCTTCGAGGTGTGCTGCATCTCCTCGAAGGAGTGGCTGGTGACGAGGTCGTCCGCGCCGTCGCCCGTCATGTCGCCGACGATGATGTCGGCCGGGCCGTCGTCCTCGCCGATCTCCAGGAGCTTGCTGGACGCGGGCTTCCCGTCGCGGGTGAACGGGCCGAAGCGGGTCTCCAGGCCGGCGCGGGTGTTGGCGACGAGGTCGGCCTTGCCGTCGCCGTTGAAGTCGCCGGCCTTCAGGTCCCACGCGGACTCGCCGGGGAACTGCGAGATCCCGGTGAGGCCGAACTCGGAACCCCAGAGCACGACGTCGTAGGGCTCGTCGTTCACGACGAGGTCGGTGTACCCGTCGCCGTCGAGGTCACGTGCGGTGGTGCGCAGGCCGAAGCCCGCCCCCTGCTCGGGGGTGCCCGGCATGCCGGGGGTGGCGCGGCTGATCTGCTTGGCGTTCGCGGTGTCGGCGCCGGCCGCCGAGCCGTACACGATCGATATGTAGCCGGCGCCGGTCTTGCCGTCGACGGTGCCGCGGCCCGCGGAGACGGCGAGGTCGGCGTACCCGTCCTTGTTGAAGTCGGTCACCGGAATGCGGTGCGGTACGGGGGCCGCCGCCGCGGAACCGGTCGTCGCCACGACGGCGAGCGGCGTCGCGATGGCGGCCGCCGCGACGGCGGCGATGAGGGAACGGCGCACTGGTCCTCCTGTGGGGAAACTACTGTGACGCAAGGGAGACCAGCGCCTCGGCGGGATGGTTGTACATCGCAGGTTCACCTTTGCGGCGCCGGGTGTTGGTGATCGTGCGGGGGCGGCGGTTTCGGCCCCCGCGCGGGCCGGTGGTGGAAGACTGTGCGCAGGGCAGACGGCGGCAGGCGTGCGCGGGGACTTTCGGGGGAGGTGCGGCCCATGGCGTCCGGGGGTGCGGAGCGGCGGCCGTCCATGCAGGAGCTGATACGCCGGCGCAGGCGGGCCGGATTCGTCGGCCGGCGGGATGAACTCGCCGCGTTCCGCGAGAACTTCGACCTGCCGGTGGACGACGAGCGGCACCGCTTCCTCTTCCACGTACACGGCAACGCGGGCGTCGGAAAGACCTCTCTGCTACGGGAGTTGGAGCAGCTGGCCCGCGATCGCGGCGCGCTGACCGCGTACGTCGACGAGGCGGTCGGCAGCGTGCCGGAGGCGCTGTCCGCGATCAGCGCCCAATTCGCCCGCCAGGGGCGGCGGTTCAAGGATCTGGACCGGCTGCTCGCCGCCCACCGCGACCGGCGGCAAGAGGCGGAGTCGGTGTCGGCGGCAGCGGCGGCCACGGTGGAGGGCCCGCAACCCGGCCCCTTGGTCAATCCGCAGCCCGTGCCCTCGCCCGCCGGGATGGCAGCGGCCCGCGTCGGCCTGGTCGGCCTGGGGCTCGTGCCGGGTGTCGGCGCCTTCGCCGGAGCGGTCGACCCCGCCCAACTCGCCCAGGGCGCCGACCGGTTGAGGGCGGGCCTGAGTGCGCGCTTCCGTAATCAGGAGGACGTCCAGCTGGTCCTCTCCCCGGAGCGGGTCCTCACGCCGGTCCTGATCACCGAGCTCTCGGACGCAGCGGCGGCGGCACCCTGGATCGTGCTGTTCTTCGACACGTACGAGATCACGGCGCCGATCCTCGACGGCTGGCTGCACGAGGTGATGACGACCGAACGGCACGGCGCGCTGCCCGCCAACGTGGTCGTCGTGACCGCGGGCCAGCGGCCCTTCGACGCGACGCGCTGGGGCGGCTACGCGGACTTCACGGCGGACGTGCCGCTGGGCCCGTTCACCGAACTGGAGGCGCGGGGGCTGCTCGCCGACAAGGGGGTGGCCGCCGAGCCGGTGGTCGAGGAGGTGCTGCGGCTCACCGGCGGCCTTCCCGTCCTGGTGTCCATGCTCGCCCAGGGGCGTCCGGTCGACCTCGACGATGTGAGCGACCCGAGCTCGACCGCCGTCGAGCGCTTCCTGAAGTGGGAGGCGGACCCCGTCCGCAGGGCGGCGGCGCTGGCCTGCGCGCTGCCCAGGCGTCTTGACGGCGATGTGTTCCGGGCGGCCGTGGACTGCGCGGACGAGGAGGCGCCGGGACTCTTCGGATGGCTGCGCGCCCTGCCCTTCGTGAGCGACCGCGGCGACCGCGTGCAGTACCACGCGGTGGTGCGCGCGCCGATGCTGCGGCTGCAGCGCAACCGTTCGCCACGGGGCTGGGCGCGGCAGCAGCAGCGGCTCGCGGAGACGTTCACCGCCTGGCGGGCGGAGGCCGAACAGGGCGTCACCGTGGACGACTTGTGGTCCGACGACAGCTGGTGGGAGCTGCGCCTCTCCCAGACGTACCACCTGCTGTGCGCCGACCCCCGCGGTGCGCTTCCGCAGGCCTTGCGGGGCGCCGTCGACGCCTGCGACAAGGGCGAGGTCATGGCGAGGCGCTGGGCGCAGCTCCTCATCGAGGCCGGGGACGACGTCGAGGCGGAGGGTGTGGGCCGGTGGGGCCGCGACCTCCTGGCCGCGCTCGCCGAGGGATCACCGGTCGACGCGCTGGGGCTGCTGCTCGACCGGGCCGGGCTCGACACCGAGGGGCAGGCCCTCGCCCGTACGCTGCGCGGCCGTGATCTGCGCGAGAGCGGCGAGTACGACCGGGCGCTCGCCGAGTACGACCGGGCCGTCGAGCTCGATCCGGAACAGGAGCGGGCGTACTTCGGCCGGGGGTTCACGCACAAGCTGCGCCACGAGTTCGACGCGGCGCTCGCCGACCTCGACCGCGCCCATGAACTGGACCCCGACGCCGACCGCGTCCTCGCGCTGCGCGGCGAGACCCACCGGCTCCGTGGGGACCACGAGGCGGCGATCACGGATCTGGACCGGGCGATCGAAAGGGACCCGGCGGATCCGATGCCCTGGGCGGACCGGGGCCTGGTCCGCAATGGCCTCGGCCAGAACGACGCGGCGCTCGCGGACCTCGACCGGGCGGTCGAGCTCGACCCGGACTACGCGTGGGCGCTGGTGCAGCGGGCCGGGGTGCACAGCGACCGGGAGGAGACCGAGCGGGCCCTCGCGGATCTCGACCGTGCCCTGGCGCTGGCCCCCGAGTGGACCTATATCGTCCGGGTGCGCGGCAACGCGCTGCGGGCTGCGGGCCGGTGGCAGGAGGCGCTCGCCGAGTACGGCCGGGCCGTCGAACTGCTCCCCGATGATGCCACCGCCTTCGCGGGCCGGGGCGTCGCGCACTCCTGCCTGGATCAGGAGGAGGAGGCGCTGGCAGACCTCGACCGGGCCATCGAGCTGGCCCCGGACTACGTCTGGGCGCTCGGTCACCGCAGCAGGGTGCGCTGCTACCGGGACGAGTACGAGTTGGCCCTCGCCGACGCCGACCGGGCCGTCGCCCTGCTGCCCGGCGACGCCTGGTGTCTCTACTGCCGGGCGGAGGCGCTGCACCGCCTGGACCGGTCCGAGGAAGCGACCGCCGACCTGGACAAGGCCCTCGACGCGGAGCCCGACTACGGGACGGCGCTCTGCAAGCGCGGGTCCATCCGGCATGAACAGGGCCGCTACACCGAGGCGTTCGAGGACCTGGACCGCGCCCTGGAGCTGGAACCCGACGCTCCCTGGTACCTCATACGGCACGCGATCACCTGCCGCGCCACCGGCCGCATCGAGCGGGCCCTGGCCGACGCCGCGCGCTACAACGAGGTCAGCACCGACTCCTCGTGGGGACACGACTTCGCCGCGCGTGTCCACCTGTGGTGCGGCCGCCCGCGCGAGGCCCTCGCTGAGATCTCCGCGGCCGTGGCGGCCGGCGCGGAAGAGACCGACCTGCTGGAGGAACTCTCCGCGGTCCACCGCAGAACGGGCCGCTGGTCGCTCGCCCGGGAGGCCGCCCGCCGGATGCCCGACGAGGTGGACCGCCTCGGCTTCCTGGCCCTCGCGGAGACCGGCGAGCGGGGAGCGGCGGCCGCGGCCCCGCTCTGGCACGAGCTGAACGCCTGCCTGCCCCGCTCGGCCGCCGGGCAGCCGGACGCCGCCTCCGCGGCCATGATCGCCGCGGCCCAGGACGACTGGCCCGCCCTGGACACCCACATCACCGCCTTCATCACGTCCGACCAGGAGTGGGACGACTTCGCGGAGCTTGCCGAGCTCATGACGGAACTCCTCCACGCGCCGGGGGCCGACAGGGGGCGGCTCGGGGCGCGCATCGCGCGGGTGGCGGCGGCTCGGGACGCCGTCCGGGAGCGGTATGCGTGAGTTCCGCCGCCGCTGACAATCCGCGGAGTTCGGAGTCCTCGGCAGGCTGACCCGTGGCATGACCTGGTGGAATAATTCGGGGCAGGGCAGCGGGGGAGGTGCGGACCGTGGCACCGTCGGCAGACTCGGAGCAGCCGTCCATGCAAGATCTGATCCGGCGCAGAAGGCGCGCCGGATTCGTCGGACGCCGGGGAGAAATCGAAGCGTTCCGCGCCAACTTCGACGTATCGCCCGGCGATGAGCGGCACAGCTTCCTGTTCCACATCCACGGGATCGGCGGGGTCGGAAAGACGTCCCTGGTACGGGAGTTGGAGCAGCTGGCGCGGGAGCGCGGCGCTTTGACGGCGTACGTCGACGAGGCGGTGGGCAGCGTGCCTGAGGCGATGGTCGTGATCAGCGCCCAATTCGCGTTGCAGAAACGCCGGTTGAAGACCATCGATCGACTCCTGGCCACCTACCGGGAGCGACGCCATGAGGCGGAATCGGCGTCCGTGGCGACGCTCGACCAGGAGCAGGATCCTGGCCGTGCGGCGCCGCCTCCGTCGCCCGGCAGTATGGCGGTGTCCCGTGCGGCCCTGGTCGGTCTCGGTCTTGCCGCGCCGGGCATGGGAGCTTTTGCGGGAGCGGTGGATCCGACCCAACTCGCGCAGGGAGCCGACAAGGTGCGCGCCAGGCTCGGCGCGCGTTTCAGCAGTCAGGACGACGTCCAGCTGGTCATGTCCCCGGAGCAGGTCCTCACACCCGTCCTCCTGAACGAACTGGCCGATCTGTCGAAGAGTGCCCCGTGGATCGTCCTGTTCTTCGATACGTACGAGAGGACGGCGCCGTTCCTCGACGGCTGGCTCTACGAGGTGATGCTGACCGACCGGCATGGCGCGTTGCCTGCCACCGTGGTCGTCGTGACGGCTGGGCAGCACGCCTTCGACACTGCCCGATGGGGCGGCTACGGGGACTTCGTCACGCACGTGCCGCTGGACCCCTTCACCGACCTGGAGGCGCGGGGGCTGCTGGCTGCGAAGGGCGTCGTCGCGGAGCCGGTGGTCGAGGAAGTGCTGCGGCTCTCCGGCGGCCTGCCCGTCCTCGTTTCCACCCTTGCCGAGGCCAGGCCCGCCGATCCGGACGACGTGGGCGATCCGAGCGCCACGGCGGTGGAGCGGTTCCTCAAATGGGAGCGGGATCCGGTGCGCAGGGCGGTGGCGCTGGCGTGCGCGCTGCCGAGGCGGATCGACGCGGACGTGTTCCGGGCGGCGGTGGACGGCGTCTGCGCGGAGGCGGAGGTGGGCGGCCTTCTCGGATGGCTTCGGGGCCTGCCGTTCGTCAGTTACCGGGGCGATCGCGTCCAGTACCACGCGGTGGTGCGGGCGCCGATGCTGCGGCTGCAGCGCAATGGTGCGCCCAGGCAGTGGGTCGGGCAGCACCGGCGGCTCGCGGAGACCTTCGGCGGGTGGCGGGAGGAGGCCGAAGCGGGGCTGCACCCGGAGAAGCTGTGGTCGGACGAGCCCTGGCGTGACCTGCGCCTTGCGGAGTCGTATCACCTGCTGTGCGCGGGGGAACGGATGGCGCTGCCCGTCGTTCTTCGGGATGCCGCCAACGCGTGTGACTCGGGTGAGGTTGTGGCGCGGCGCTGGGCGCAGGCCCTGGTCGACGCGGGGGAGGACGCGCAGGCGGAGGCGGCCGCGCGGTGGGGGCACGATCTGCTGGACGCCCTGGCGGACGGCGCGGGACTCGCCGCCGCCCTGCGGCTGCTGATCGACCGGGGCGGGTTCGATCAGCGGGGGCGGGCCTTCGCGCTGATGGTGCGGGCAGGCGATCTGCGGGACAGCTGGGCGTTTGCCGACGCGCAGGCCGAGTACGACCGGGCCATCGCGCTCGATCCGGAGCTCGAGCGCGCGCATTACGGCAAGGCGCTCACGTACATGTGCATGGATGAGCCGGACTCCGCGCTGCCCTGTATGGATCGGGCGGAAGCGCTGGGGCCTGACAGCGCGAGGAACCATGCCGTGAGGGGTGACGCGTACCGGCGCTTGGGGCGCTACGAGGAGGCAGTCCGGGAGTTGGACCGTGCGTTGGAGCTCGACCCGGTGAACGCGGAAGTCCTGGTGGACCGGGGAGTTTCGCGACACGAGATGGGACAGCGGGACGAGGCGCTGGTCGATCTGGACCGGGCACTGGACATCTCTCCTGATGACGTATGGGCGTTGAGGTGCAGGGCCAAGGTACTGACCATCCGCAGGGACCATGTGCAAGCTCTGGCGGACATGGATCGCGCGGTCGAAGTAGCGCCGGAGTGGCACCTGGTGGCCCATGAGCGCGGTGAAGCCTTGCGCCTCGCCGGCCGCGCTGTGGACTCCCTCGCCGATTACGACCGAGCCATAGCACTCGACGGCGAGGACGTGGGGGCATATACGGGCCGCGGTGCCGCTCTGAACGTCCTCGGTCGGCACGACGAGGCGCTGGCAGACTGCGACCGGGCGATAGAGCTCGATGGTGACTACGCGGCGGCCTATGCGGCCCGGGGTGCCGCCCTGGCCTCCCTCGGTCGGCACGACGAGGCGCTGGCGGACTGGGACCGTGCGATCGAACTCGACCCGGCCAATGTCTTTGCGTTGCATCGCAGGTCCATGGTGCACCGAGAGCTGTCCCACTACGACCGGGCGTTCGCCGACGCCGATCAGGCCAACGGCCTGCTGCCGGACAACGTTGCGATCCTGTACGAGCGTGGTGCAGCGCTGAGCCACCTGGGTCGGAACGAGGAGGCACGCACCGATCTGGACCGGGTGCTCGAACTGGGCCCTGAAGATCAGCAGGCGCTTGCGGTCCGAGGTGACCTACTGTGCGAGCTCGGTTGCTATGAACAGGCGTTGGCGGACCTCTGTCGTGCCATCGAGATCAATTCCGAATTCGCCTGGGCAATAGCACGGCGGGCCTGGGCTTTTGCAGTCACCGGTCGCTCGCAGCAGGCGCTGGCGGACCTCGCGCGCTATGCGCAAATCGGCGAGAACCCGGGTTGGGCGCACCGCAAGACCGCCCAAATCCATTTGTGGCTGGGGTGCGCCGACCGGGCACTGACCGCCATGTCCGCCGACGAGGTTGCGGGAAACGCGTTCAGTGCTGTGGTGTTGGCTAAGGCGTACCGCATGACGGGGCAATGGGACCTGTCCCGCGAGGCCGTGCGGACGCTGCGGGAGAGTCAAGAGGTGGTTGGGGCCGCCCTCTATGCTCTGGCGGTGTCCGGTTCCGAGGGGCTGGGGGGCGCCCGCCCGCTGTGGGAGGAAGCCGCCCGTTCGATCCGGGCCGTTGATCCTCCACTTGCATTGCGGAGCCCTCTCCCGGCAGTGATCGACGCGGCCCTCGGTAACTGGGAGGCGCTCGACGCCCGGCTCTCGCGAGTCCTGGCCGCGGGCGTACCCGAAGTGGAGTGGGACGACCTGGCGGAGCACGCCGACCTCCTCACGGAGGTGCTGCGCGCCCCCGGTGCCGACCGCTCCCGCCTGGCCCCGCGCCTGGCGAGGGTCGTCGCGGCGAGGGATGCCTTCCAGGCGCGGTACGCGGAGGCGGTCATCGAGTCGACTGAAGGGACCCCGCCGCGTACGTGAGGAAGTCGGCCCAGGTGGTGTTCGTGAAGGCGAGTTGAGGCCCCTGGGTGTTCTTGGAGTCGCGTACGTGGATGGTGCGGGGGGTGGGAGCGATTTCCACGCAATCGGAGCCGGCTTCGTTGCTGCTGTAGCTGCTCTTGAACCACTCCAGCTCGGAACCGTGGCCCGTAACGGAGTTGATGCTCATGTCTCTCCCAGCAGTTCCTCGATGAAGGCCAGTGACTCTCGCGGGGTGAGAGCCTGCGCCCGGATGCTTCCATACTGCATCTCCAAGTACTGCACCTCCCTGGGAGTGGTCACAAGACGGCTGATGTGCTGCACCTCCGCATAGCCGAGGGTGGCGCCGCCCTTGAGCTTGAACAGCCGGAAGGAGCCGCCTAGTCCCGCGTGATCGTCACGATCGGTGGGCATCACCTGGATCTCGACGTTGCGCAACTGTCCGATGTCCAGGAGTCGTTCCAACTGGCCTCGGTGCACCGCTCTGCCTCCGATGGGTCGCCGGAGAGTGACCTCTTCCTGCACGAAGCTGAAGACGGGCTCTGGCTTCGTGCGGTCGATGACCTCCTGCCGTGCCATCCGTGCCCCGACTTCCCGTTCGATGATCTCCTCGGAGTACAAGGGACGGCGCATGCCGAAGATCGTCTGGGTGTACTCCTTCGTCTGCAGCAGCGCGTGGATCGTGTGATTGCTGTAGGCGCCGAGTTCCACCGCCTGAGCCTCCAACTTCGCCAAGTCTCGGACTTTCTTCGGGTATTGGGCCTCCGCCACATCCCTCTTCATCGCGGCGATCTTCCCGCCCGCACCCAGGACGGTGTCCGCCTTGTCCAAGAACTCCGGCCGAGGAATCCGCTTCCCCCGCTCGATCTTGTAGACCAGGTTCTCGCCGTACCCCACGGCCCTGCCGAACTCGGCGGCCCCAAGACCGGCCGTTTCCCGCCAGAGCCTGATCTGGCGGCCGACAGCGATCACCGTCCCCGACTCGTCCTCCGGATCGACGTCCCAGCCGGGCTCGTCCGTACCGTCAGTGCTCACCGCGTCCACCTCCGCCGTGCCGCCCGCCCCCAACGGTTCCTACGCACGCAGCGTCACGCCGGACAGGCTGTACAGGTCAGGACAGCCGCTGGACAGCCACGTACGCATGGGCGTCATCGCTGTTCAGCGTACGCACGCATGGCCACGCTGAGTGACATGAACCCAGAAGTCACCCAAACCAGCGTCCGGGCACGCCAGTTCAGCATCCTGCTCTCCGCAACGCGAAGAGGCGCCCGCCTCGCCCGGCTGCTCACGGAGCGTCAACTCGCCGACTGGCGGCTGCCGTCCGAGTCGGCGGAACACATCGTCGCCGAGCTCGCGGCGAACGCGGCCCTGCACGGGCGCGTGCCGGGCCGGGACTTCCGTCTGACCCTCACGCTCGACGTGGTTGGCACGCTCCGTATCGAAGTGACGGACCCTCGTGGCGACCGGCTCCCGGGAACCCCGGACCCGGCGGACCTGTACGCGGAGTCCGGGCGAGGCCTGCTCATCGTGGCGGCGTACGCGGACCGCTGGGGAGTCGAGGAGTGCTCCCCCTGCAAGACGGTCTGGGCCGAGCTGGCGCCGGGTCGCGGCGAGCCGTGACCCGGTCGGGCCCGACACCAAAGACAAAGAACCGGGAAAGCACCAGGGGAAAAGCGAGGGGAAATACCCGACCCAACCCCGCCCGTCCCGACGGTCACCCACAAGGGTGATCATCCCCAACTCGACTGGCGCTCAAGGGATTTCGTGGTGCAACGTCAGCCGAGACAGAACGCATGACCACAACCGAACATGAGACGGCCCCCGCCGGGACGGCAATCCCGAACGAGGGCCTGACACCGAGGAAGAAAAGGACTCTTCCCCCATGGCTGAACAGCAGCCTAGCGCGCCCTTGCGCGCCCGCACCGCCCGTTCCCGAGCCGGGTTGGACCACGTCGTAGAACGCCACAGCGAGCAGTTCACCGTGGTCGGAAACCACCTCGCCCAGCACGCCGAGCTGTCCCTGACAGCGATCGGTCTCGCGACGCACATGCAGTCGCTCCCCGATGGCGCACGGGTCGGCATCAAGTCCCTCGCCGCGAAATTCCCCGAAGGGGAGACGCGTATTGCCGCCGCCCTGAGGGAGTTGGAGGCGCACGGGTATCTGTCCCGTGCCAAGGAACGGCTGCCGTCCGGCCGGATCGTGACCCGGACGACCTCCTACAACAAGCCGAGGTCCGCACGCCCCGCCGTGGCCCCCGCGCGGGAGTCCGAACCGGCGGCTCCATCCACATCCACTCCGGTCGCGCCGCCCGCAGCAGTGCCCCCGCTCCCCGAACCCGAGAAGCCGGACCTCGAAAGACACCGCACCGCAGCGGAGCTGCTGGCCGGGCTGCGCGCCCTCGACCCGCGGCTGCTTCTCACCGAGCGGGACGTATGCCGCCTCACGCCCGCCGTGGCGGCCTGGCTGGAGCGAGGTATGGAGCCCGCTGCCGTACGGGGCGCGCTGGTCACGGCACTGCCCCGCGAGCCGCTCCGGCACCCGGCAGGCCTCCTTGCCCACCGCCTCGCCGCCCTGCTGCTACCACCCCTGCCCGACACCTCGGAAGCGCCCCGCCCGGCCCCGTTCCAGACCTGCGAAGGCTGTGACCGAGCCTTCCGGGCTCGGGAGCCTGGCCAGTGCCGGGACTGCGGCTCACCCGGCCTGGCGGCGGCATGAGGTGATTTCCTCCCCGAGATGAAAGGCCTGGTGAATATGAAAAGGCCTGGTGAACGCCGGTCAAAAGTGATCTGAAGGGCGACTCTTCAGATATCGCATCGACCCTGAACCGGCCGTTCCTGGTCGATTACAGTGCTGCGCAGAAGTGCACGGGGGAGCGACAGGGAGAGCAGGGGAGGAGGTGCCGTGAGCACCGCAGCAGCCACCGGAGTCTGGGGCCGTGCCGAGCAGCAGGACTTTCGCAGCCGGGTGCGCGGCACGCTGCTCGGAGCCGCCCTCGGTGACGCCCTCGGCGCGCCCGTCGACGAGCTGAGCCTCGATGGGATACGTGAGGCCCACGGTGCGGAAGGGCTGACCGACCCCGCCCCCGCGCACGGCAGACGCGGCGCCGTCACCGCCGCCACCCAGCTCACCCTCTTCACCGTCGACGGACTCATACGCGCCCAGGTGCGGCGCGACACCGGGGCCTGGCATCCGCCGACCGATCTGCACCGCGCCTACCGGCGGTGGGCCACCACCCAGAGCGACTGGGGGCCCGACGAGCGGCGCAAGGAGGACGGCTGGCTCGCGCGCGAGGAGTGGCTCTACTCGCGGCGGTCGCCCGCCAGGGCCTGCCTTGTCGGTCTCGGGGACGAGACCATGGGCACGCTTGAACTGCCCAAGAACCCCGAAGAGCGGGGCGCGGAGGCCGTCACCCGGTCCGCTCCCTTCGGGCTGCTCGTGGGGTGGGAGCCGCAGCTGGTCCTGCAGCTCGCCGTGGAGTGCGCCGTGCAGACCCACGGGCACCCCGGCGCCTATCTCGCCGCCGGCGCACACACCGTGCTCGTGCACGGGCTCGCCCGGGGGGAGTCACTCGACGGTGCCATCCAGCGGGCGCTCGCCCTGCTCGCCGCGAGGCCGGGGCACCAGCCCGTCACCGATGCGCTGAAGCATGCGCTGGGGGCCGTACGGCAGGGAATGCCCTCTCCCTCCCGGGTGGAGGAGCTGCTGGGGGACGGCTCCGCGGAGGGTGTGCTCGGAGCCGCCGTGTACTGCGCCCTGGTCGGCGAGGACATCCGCCACGGGCTGCGGCTGGCCGTGAACCACGGCGGTGCGTCGGCTGCCGCCGGGTCCTTGTGCGGGGCCCTGCTCGGCGCCCTGCACGGGGAGACCGCGCTGCCTCCCGGCTGGCTCACCGAGCTTGAGGGGCGCCCGACGATTCTTGAACTGGCGGACGACTTCGCCATGGAGATGACACAGGGCCCGGCCTTGCACGGGCCGGCGGTTTCTTCGCCGGGGTGGCTTGCGCGGTATCCCCGGTAGGACGGGCTGAATTGAATCAGCCCGTCCGGCGTTTGAGGACGAACTCGGCGGAGCCGGTGATCTACGGTGCGGGACGCTGCGGGGTGCCCACCACGTCGTCCCCCGCTTCCGCCGGCGCAGGAACAGCCGCTGAACCGGCGGAGCCATCATCGTCCGTATTCACGCGCTCGATGATCGCGTCCCGCTCCGGGGTGTCCTCCGGCTTCACGTAGCCGATCAGGATGTAGAGGAAGAGCGATACCGCCAGCGGGATCGAGACCTGGTACTGGAGCGGCACTCCGCCCTCCACGCTCCAGTTGATGGGGTAGTTGACCAGCCAGAAGGCCAGCAGGCCAAGCGCCCAGCTGGTCAGCGCCGCCGTCGGGCCCGACTTGCGGAACGGCCGCAACAGACCCAGCATCATCGGGATCGCGATCGGACCCATCAGTCCGGCCACCCACTTGATGACGACCGTGATGATGTCCTTGAACGTGGGCGAGTTGACCTGCGTGGCCACCGCCATGGACAGGCCCAGGAAGATCACCGTGGTCAGGCGCGCCGCGATCAGGCCCGAGCGCTCGTTCCACTGCCTGGCCTTCTTGGACAGGACCGGCGCCACGTCCCGCGTGAAGACCGCGGCGATCGCGTTGGCGTCGGAGGAGCACATGGCCATCGTGTGGGAGAAGAAGCCGACGATGACGAGGCCCAACAAACCGTGTGGCAGTAGCTGTTCGGTCATCAGGCCGTACGCGTCCGAGCCGTCCGGGTTCTTCGCGTCGACCAGGAGGGGCGACATCCACATGGGGAAGAACAGGACCACCGGCCACACCAGCCACAGCGCCGCCGACAGGCGGGCCGAGCGCGCCGCCTCCTTCGGGCCCGAGGTCGCCATGTAGCGCTGCGCCTGGTTCAGCATGCCGCCGTTGTACTCGAAGAGCTTGATGAACAGAAAGGCGAGAAGGAAGACCGTTCCGTACGGGCCGACCAGCGGCTTTCCGTGGCCCGCGAGTTCCGGCTCGTCCCAGACGCCGAAGAAACCGCCGTGGTCGCCCAGTTCGAGGACGACGGCCACGAACATCGCGACGCCCGCGAAGAGTTGGATGATGAACTGGCCCAACTCCGTGAGTGCGTCCGCCCACAGGCCGCCGATCGTGCAGTAGACGGCGGTGATCGCGCCGGTGATCAGGATGCCCTGGTTGAGCGAGACGCCGGTGAAGACGGAGAGCAGCGTCGCGATCGCGGCCCACTTCGCGCCCACGTCCACGATCTTGAGGAGCATGCCGGACCAGGCGAGCGCCTGCTGGGTGGGGAGGTTGTAGCGGTTCTTCAGGTATTCGAGCGGCGATGCCACGTGCAGCCGTGAGCGCAGCCGGTTGATGCGCGGCGCGAAGAGCCTGGCGCCGATCGCGATGCCGAGCGCGATCGGGAAGGACCAGGTGACGAAGGACGTCACGCCGTAGGTGTACGCGATGCCCGCGTACCCGGTGAACATCACCGCGCTGTAGCCGGACATGTGGTGCGAGATGCCCGAGAGCCACCAGGGCATCTTGCCGCCCGCGGTGAAGAAGTCGCTGACGTTGTCCACCCGCTTGTGGGACCAGACGCCGATCGCGACCATCACACCGAAGTAGCCGATGAGCACGGCCCAGTCGAGACTGTTCATGTGCGCCCTCCAGGGGTCCGCCTTGTGAACTGCGCAGAAATGCCGTGCACTTCGCCAGTTTCGTGACATACGGACGTGGGCGGCCTTGAAGTGCCCGCTCATCGTGGGTTCGGCCGTGGGGCGCGGACAACCGCCCGTGAGGTCAAGAGCAAGTAAAATCGTTCTGTTTACTGACCTGTGTTCACATCCTTGACTGTCACCGGGTACGAAAAGGCCGTACGGGAAGCAAGTCCCGTACGGCCGTGAGGAGTTCCGCCCGGGAGCGGGCGGCGCGGCGGCTACCGCATCAGCTCCCCCGCGTTCACCAGGAGCGACTGCCCCGTGATGGCCCGCGCCCTGTCCGACGCCAGGAATACCGCCGCGTCCGCCACGTCCCCGTCGGTGGCCAGCTCGGGCAGCGCCATCCGCGCCGCGAGCCGGTCCCGTACCTCCTCCTCCGGTACGCCCTCGGTGTGCGCGGTGAACTGGACGTACGCCTCGACCGGCGGGCCCCACATCCAGCCCGGGAGAACGGTGTTGACCCGTACGCGGTGCGGACCGACCTCGTGCGCCAGCGAGTACATCGCCGACGTCAGCGCCCCCTTAGACGCCGCGTACGCCGCCTGGCGGACTTGCGAGGGCGCGGTGACGGCCGACTGCGTACCGATGAAGACGACGGAGCCGCCCCGCTCCTTGAGCGCGGGCAGGCAGGCGCGGGTCATCCGCAGGGTGCCGAGCAGATTGACGTCGATCACCTGCTGCCAGGTCGCGAAGTCCGCGTCCGCGACGCCCCCGAAGTAGCTGTCCCAGGCGGCCACATGGACCACCGCGTCGATCCCGCCGAAGCGTTCGCGGGCGAGCCGCGCCAGGGCCTCGCACTGCGCCTCGTCGGTGATGTCGGTCGCGCGGTACGCGGTGTGCGCGCCCTCGGGGTCGATCTCCGCGGCCGACTTGGCGAGGTTCGCCTCCGTGCGCGCCCCGAGGACGGCACGGCCGCCGTCGCGCACCACGGCGGCCGCCACCTGATGACCGAGCCCGGCGCCGACCCCCGAGACGACGACGGTCTTTCCTTCGAGGAGCGACGGCGGCATGGGCGCCTCCCGGCTATGGCAGTTTTGCTGACGGGGCGTCAGAGTATGGGCGTCCACCGGAGGAAGGAAGAGGAAGGCAGGGGAGAGGCATGGGGGAAGACACACGCATTGACACTCGCAGTGACACGTACGCCGAACTGGCCGCCGTCGGGCCCTACGGCGTGCACCCGGGGCACGCCCTGATCACCATGGTCGAGCCGCATCCGGGCCATGAGTACGCGTACAACCGCTGGTACGAGGACGACCACTACTACGCCGGCGCGATGGCGATGCCCTGGATGTACGCCGGACGCCGCTGGGTCGCGCCGCGCGAGCTGCAACTCCTGCGCCACCCGGAGAAGTCGGCGGTCGCCCAGCCGGTGACGGCGGGCTGCTATCTCTCCACGTACTGGGTCACCGAAGGGCGCTACGACGACCACATGAAGTGGACCGTCGGCATCAACAAGCGGCTCAACCGGGACGCCCGGGTCTATCAGGACCGTACGCACGTCTTTACCGCCTTCCAGGACCACGAGGCGACGGTCTACCGGGACGGCGCGGCCGGGCCGCGCGACTTCCACGCGCTCGACCATCCCTACCAAGGCCTGGTGCTCGAAGTCGTCGACGCCGAATCGGCGGAGCAGCGGGCGGAGTTGCTGGAGTGGCTGCGGGCCAAGCAGTTGCCGCGCGCGCTCTCCGGGTCTCCTGCCGCGATGGTGACGATCTTCCGGCCGACTCCGCTGCCGGGGGACCGGATGACGTACGTGAAGCAGGTCGAGGGCGTCGACACGCGCCTCACCCTGCTCTGGTTCCTGCAGGTCGATCCGCGGGAGTGCTGGCAGGAGCACTTCGCGGGGCGCGCGGACGCGGTGGCGGAATCGGGCCTCGGGCGGGTGGAACTCGTGGCGCCGTTCATTCCGACGGTGCCGGGCACGGATACGTACGTGGATCAGTTGCGGTAGCTCGTAGCTCGTAGCTCGTAGCTCGCATCTCGTAGCCGGTAGCGGGTTTCCGGAAATAAGCCGAGCCCCCTCGGCCGGGACGGCGGGCCAGTCGAGAGGGCTCAATCGGTGGTGCGTATGAGGTTGTTGATCTCGGGGTGGCGCGTATTAGCCGAGGGGTGACGTCTCTCGCGTCACCTCGGAGACGAATGCGCTCCACGATTCGGCGGGGAAGGCGAGGACGGGGCCCTCGGTGACCTTCGAATCCCGGACCGAAATCGCCGTCGAAAGAGGCGACTTGACCTCGACGCATGCGCCGTTTCCCGTGGAATACGAGGACTTGACCCACGTATTCGTAGCGCCCTGGTGAATTGCCATGGTTACTCCGGTTTGCCCAGTTGATGAGTTGCGGTCACCGCTGTGAGCGGTTGCGCCAGCAGTTGTTGCTTGATGGCGTGAATGACGCTACTCGCCAACATCGGTGCGTGAAGGGATCGTTCACTCAACCGGATGGCATATTCCAGTGGGGTCTTCCGCCCCGATGCGGGAAAGGTGTACCGTGCGGCGCCTTCCCCGCGAGGGCCCTCGGCTGATCGCTCAGCGCGCGTACTCTTTCGCGATGTCCGCGATGAGTTGGCGTGAATGATCCACATTCAGGGCCTGTGCCCGCAGATGCTCGTACATGACGCTGTACTGCTGGACGTCGTTGGCCTTCTCCAGATAGAGATCGCTCGTGACGCCTTCGATGTAGACGACGCTGGAGTCCGCCGCGTCCGGGAACTCGAGAATCGCGTACTGCCCATTGAGGCCGGGGTGCGCGCCCATGTCGAAGGGGATCACCTGGACGGTCACGTGCGGCAGTTGTGACTGCTCCACGAGATGCTCCAGCTGGTCGCGCATCAGATGCTTGGAGCCGACGACGCGGCGCAGCGCGGACTCGTCGAGGACGGTCCACAAGCGCAAAGGATTCTCCGGCGCGGAGATGCGCTCCTGGCGGCGGACGCGGACCTGCACACGCTTCTCGATGTCCGTCGGCGTGGTCTCCGGCAGCGCGCCGGTGATCAGCGCCTCGGCGTACGCGCGGGTCTGCAGCAGCCCGGGGACGACCTGGGGGTCGTAGACGCGCAACGAGGCGGCGTCCGTCTCCAGGCCGATGTAGACGCTGTACGGGATGTCGCCGAAGGAGTGCCACCAGCCCTGCTGGCGGGAGTCCTTGGCCATTTGCATGAGCGAGTCGACGATGCGGTGGTCCTCGACCTCGTACACGCCGCACAGATCGCGTACGTCGCGCTGACTGATGGAGCGGCGGCCGTTCTCGAGGCGGCTGATCTTCGACTGCGAGACCAGCAGGCGCTCGGCGACCTCCTCTGCCGTCATGCCCTTGAGCTCGCGGAGCCGGCGAAGCTCCTGGCCCAACCGGCGTCGCCGGACGGTGGGATTGACATTGGACGCCACGGACGTGCACCTCCGACTACAACATGCCTCTACTTTGCGTGTCTGCTGTTCAGCAGAGTGCCACCATCGCGCCGCGCACCGCTGGGAAACGGCCGATGTGCGGACGGGGGTGAGCGCTGGTGTGAGGACTGATGTGAGGGGTGCGGTCCGACTGCTCGGCGCCTGGTGCGCTGCCAGGTGTTCCTCGTGCTGATGTGCGGCCGCGCGGGGCGGTGGAACCGGTGTCGTCGTCCGGACGGTCCGGTTCCGGTGCCCCGCGCGGCCCAGCGGCTCCCGAACCGGGTCTGGGGGACTGCGGTGCGGCGTGGCTGTTGCGGTGCTGGGTCGTACTCGATGCTGAGCGGTTCTGCTGGTTCGTTACTGCTGCACTGCTGCACTGCTGGTTGCTCGTGGACTGCTGGTTGCTCGGCCGGGATCGCGCCCGGCCGGGCTCAGTGGGCCACGGCGCGTGCCATGGATCCGCGGCGTGGCTGCATCGGGACCACGCCTGGTTCCGGAGCGGTCCTGGCCGGCTGCCGGCCACCGCCCTGCCCGCCGCCCGGTCCCGCTGGGGCCGGACTACGGCGTGGCTGAGCGGCCACACCGTTCTGGACGTCCATCACGGCGTGCGCCACGAGGCCGCCCATGGGGTCGTGCCTGATCAGATCCCGGAGCCTGGAGCGCGATGAACGCCCCTCGTTCCCGGGATACAGGTGCTTGCCGAGTCCGACCGCATGGGCCAGCGCGGCGAGCGCCGCGGTCCGCGGGTCCGGCGGTACGCCGGTGCGGATCGCGCTGTCCAGCCGGGCCCTGATGTCCCGGCTGATCGCCGTGTCCGTCGCTTGGTAGCGAGTCGTCGGCAGTACTCCGCACATCTGGCCCGATACGGCATGCACCATGCCGCACCGCTCCAGGTGCGCGAGGTAGATCTGGCGCAGCCCCAGTCGGGGCCCGCCAATCCAGTGGACCGCCCGAACCGGGCTGCCGCGCCTGCGCAGCAGTTCCAGTGCGGAGTCCAGAGTCGGATCTCCGGTCGGCCGTGGCATCACCACGGCGATACGATCCCCGTCTGGGGCTATCCGTCCGGCCAGCGCCAGCTCCACTAGCTGTGCTCCGGCCAGACCGAGGTCGAGCGACTGCGGCTGCGCTGTGGTACCCGTGGCCGGGTCCAAAGCGAGCAGCAGAAGCTCCTCCGGAATTGTTCTGCGGCTCCTGCCCATCCATGCCTCCCCGCGTGGATGAATGACAGGGTGACCCCTCTCACATTGGTCTGTCGAGGGTGCGTGACCGGTAAGTACGGGAACCAGTAGGTATGTCGTTCTCGTCTACCACGGGGGTTAAGCCCTCACACAGGACACTGGTACATGGTTCGGACAGCGGGTCCGGCCGGTTTTTGGCGTAACGGCAACGCAATACGCATACGGCATGGCGTACGAGGAGGCATCGGTGGCGGGCGAGACCCCCGACAGGTCGAAGCAGCGGAAGTCGTCTGGCAAGTCGTCGGGGAACCCGACCGCTGAACCGACCCCGACCTCCGGCGCGGACCCGCGCCTGGCGGTGGCCCGCGAGGTCCCCGCGGCACGGGAGCAGGACTCGGCGACGGCGGTCTTCTCCACGAAGGCGGTGACGGAGGCGGCGGCAGCGGATTCTGCAGGGGCGGCTGCCGAGCCTGCCGGGGCTGCTGGTCCCGCTGGGGCCGAGGAGTCTGCTGGGGCTGCTGGGTCCTCGGAGGCTTCGGAGTCCTCTGCGAAGTCGGAGTCCTCGGAACCTTCGGGCTCCGCGGAGGCTGCCGGCGGCGAGTCGAGCGGCGACGAGTCGAGCGGCGGCGAGTCGAGCGGCGGCGAGTCGAGCGGCGGCGAGTCGAGCGGCGACGCGCGGCTGCGGGCCGCGGTCGCCGCGTGGGTCGCGGGCGGCGAGGGTGCTGCCGGGGAGGGCGCTCCTGCCGAGGGTGGTGCTGCTGCCGGCAGCGGATCCGCCGCCGAGGACGGAGATTCCGCCGCGAGCACGGCTGCCGAGGGTGGCACTTCCGTCGGCGATGACGCTCCGGCCGGGGGCGATGCTGCCGCCGAGCAGGGTTCCCCTGCCGGGGGTGGGACGCCCGCCGAGGACGGAGATTCCGCCGGGAGCACGGCTGCCGAGCGTGCCGCTTCCGTCGGCGATGACGCTCCGGCCAGGGGCGATGCTGCCGCCGAGCAGGGTTCCCCTGCCGGGGGCGGGACGGCTTCTGCGGAGGACGAGGCTCCTGCGCACGGCGAGGCCGACGCTGAGGTCGCCACGGGGAGCGAGGTTCCTGACCAGGGCGATTCCCCCGCCGAGCGTGGCGCTGCTGCCGAGGGGGATGCCTCCGCCGACGGCGACGCTCCTGCTGCCGCGAAGGCCGACGCCCCCGCTGGGGACGACTCTCCTGCCGGAGGCGAGCCCTCTGCCACGGATGGGGCCTCCGTCGGGGGTAACGCTTCTGCCGAAGCCGAAGACCTCGCTGCCGGCGACACCCCGGCTGCGGACGACGCTTCCGCCGGGGATGACGCCCCGGGAGCGAGCAAGGCTTCCGGCAAGGGCGACGCTGCCGGAGCGGGCAAGACCGCCGGCGCGGACGACGCCACTGCCGAGAAGGGCTCCGCGGCCGAGGGCGCCGCCCCCGCCGCCAACGACGACGCCTCGGCCACGAGCGATGCTTCCGCTGTGCGCGCCGCCCTGGGCGCGAGCAAGACTCCCGCCACGGACGACACCTCGGCCGAGGCGGGCTCCGCCGCCGAGAGCGCCGCCCTTGCCGAGGCCGTCGCCTCCGCCACGGGCGACGCCCCGGCCAAGAGCGATGCCCAGATCGAGGGCGACGACTCCGCGAAGGGCGACCGCTCGGCCAAGCGCGATGCTTCCGCTGTGGGCGCCGCCCTGGGCGCGAACAAGACCTCCGCCACGGACGACACCTCGGCCGAGGAAGACTCCGCCGCCGAGAGCGCCGCCCCTGCTGAGGCCGTCGCCGCCAAGGGTGACGCCCAGGCCAAGGGCGACGCCTCCGCCGTGAGCGACGCTGCGGGAGCGACCAAGACCCCCGGCACGGACGCCGCCACCGCCGCGGAGGCTCCCGCCGCCCCCGTCGGGTCCGTTGCTACCGCCAAGGGCGACGACGCCCCGGCCAAGAGCGACACCTCCGCCGTGGACGACGCCCCGGAAGCGACCAAGACCCCCGCGAAGAGCGACGCCCCGGCCAAGGGCGCCGCCCCCGCAAAGGGCGACACCCCCGCCGAGGACCAAGCCCCCGCAGCCGCCAAGGACGCCAAGTCCGACAGCGGATCCAAGAACGCCAAGCCCAGCGACGACGCCAAGCCCGACGCCGACCCCAAGACCCCCGACGTCGACCCCAAGACCCCCAAATCCCCCGGCGTCGACCAAGCCACCGCCGTGTTCCGGGCGCTGCACCCCAAGGCGGTCGATCAGCCGACCACCATGCTCAAGATCGGGGACCACAAGCCCGGCGGCAAGGGTGACTCCACAAAGCCCGATGCGGGTGATGCAAAGTCTGGTGCAAAGGGTGGCGCGGCGACGCGTGACGCCAAGTCCGGCCCCAAGTCCGCCCCGAAGGCCGGAGGTGACCCCAAGCCCGCCCTCAAGCCCGAGGGCGACGCCGAGCGCACCAGCAAGTTCGTCGCGCTCAAGCCTCTCGATGAGCAGCCCGGCACGCCCGCGGGCACCGGAGCCAAGTCCGAGGCGCCCACGCCAGGCAACGCGCCCACGCCAGGCAACGCGCCCACGCCAGGCAACGCTCCCACGCCAGGCAACGTAGGGCCCGAGCGCACCACGCAGCAGCCCTTGCCGCCCAAGCCGCCGCTGGATCTTCTCGCCGAGCTGACCAATACCCCGCCGCCGGCCGAGACCCCCGTCCGTACCGCCGTGCGGCGGGTGAAGATCTGGACGCCGCTGGTCCTGCTCCTGGTGATCGTCTTTGCGGTCGTACAGGCCGTGCGGCCACTCCCGACGCCCACCCTGAAGCTCACCGCGAAGGACTCCGTCAGCTTCGAGGGCGGCAAGCCGTCCATGCCGTGGCCGGGCGAGGGCCAGGCCGCCATGGACGTCAACGGCATCGGCAGCTTCGGGACCTCCGGTGACCAGAAGCCCGTACCGATCGCGAGCATCGCCAAGGTCATGACGGTCTACCTGATCCTGCGCGACCACCCCCTGAAGAAGGGCGACCCCGGCCCGAAGATCCCCGTCGACGCCGCCGCGCAGAAGCACTACGAGACCGGCAAGCCGGCCAACGAGTCCGTGGTGAAGGTGACCGAGGGTCAGAAGATCACCGAGTACGAGGCGCTGCAGGCGGTCATGCTGCCGTCGGCGAACAACGTCGCCAAGCTGCTCGCCCGCTGGGACACCAAGAGCGAATCGGAGGACGAGTTCGTCGCGAAGATGAACAAGACCGCCAAGGAGCTCGGGATGAAGAACACCCACTACACGGACCCCAGCGGCCTCGACAAGACGACCGTGTCGACCGCCGAGGACCTGGTGAAGCTCGGCCGTGCGGCCATGGAGAACCCGGTCTTCAACGAGATCTCCCGCCAGCCCAACTACATCGACCTCAACGGCGACAAGCAGAAGAACTTCTTCGGCCTCGTCCCGACCGTCGCCATCGGCATCAAGACCGGCACCACCACCGCGGCCGGCGGCAACATCCTCTTCGCCGCGGAGAAGAAGGTCGGCGGCAAGACGCAGACGATCATCGGCGCCGCCCTCGGCCAGTACGGCGACAACGGCGTGGCCAACATCGACGAGGTCACCGGCGTCACCCGCAAGCTCATCGAGGCCGGACAGGGCGCGCTCACCGCGAAGACCATCGTGAAGAAGGGCGATGTGGTGGGAGAGGTCGAGGACGGGCTCGGCGGGTCGACCCCCGTCGTCGCCACCGAGGACGTGTCGGCGGTCGGCTGGTCCGGTCTGACGGTGAAGCTGGAGCTCGACGCGGAGAAGGGCAAGACCATCCCGAACTCGGCGAAGGCCGGCACCAAGGTCGGTGTGCTGAGCGTCGGCGACGGCAAGGGCGGCGCCATCGAGGTGCCGGTCGCCCTCCAGAGCGACCTGACCGAACCGGGCTTCGGCGCCAAGCTGAAGCGCGTCGGCTAGCACCACCGGCCGAGAGCCCGGCGTCGCCAAGTCGCCAAAGAGAACAACAGCGGACGCCGGGCTCCGCGTCACCACGCACGCCGCCTCCGGGACCGCAACCGGACCTACGCCAAGCGGCCGCACGCCGTTGGCCGAAGTCGGACGGACCCTTCCCGGGGTGCGGCACCACCCCGGGCCCACCTCCGGGCTGCGTGCTAGCGTCACAAGCTCGGGGGCAGTACGCCGGGATGAGTCAAGGGGTGTTCCGGGACGAACCCCCAGGCGCTCGCCCCCAGGACAGGAACAACACGGGGAGAGCCTTCAGTGGCCACAGCGGAGCCGACGCGAGCCGACGACGCGGATCCTGAGCCCGGCTCCGGTGGAACGTCGCGCACCGGCGCACGAATAAAGCTGCCCGCCCAGCGCCGCCCCGAGCCCGCGGCGCCCGAACGGGCCCCCTGGCCGCGCCGGTTGCTGCGGCACCCGGTGACCATCGCCACCGTGTCCGCGGCCGTGCTGCACCTCGTCTGGTTCTTCACCACCGCCAACGGCGGCGGAGACCTCGCCGCCCAGGACGCCTGGGCGGAGTTCGCCGGACGGCACCCCGACTCCGCGTACAACCTCGCCTGGTACGGCGGGATGCACCCGGTGTCGTACAGCGTCATCTCGCCGTATCTGATGTCGGTGCTCGGCGTGCGGACCACGATGATGGTCGCCGGTACGCTCTCCGCCGCGCTGCTCACGATGATCCTGATCCGCAGCCGTGCGGTGAAGCAGCCGCTGTGGCCCGCGCTCGCGGGCGTCTTCGCGCTGTTCTGCAACGCCGTGTCGGGCCGCGTGACGTACGGCCTCGGCCAGATGTTCGCGCTCATGGCGGTCGCCGCCGTCTTCTGCTGGCCCCACCGCTGGCGCTACAAGCGGTGGGCGAAGGCCCTGGTGGCCGCGCCGTTCGCCGCGCTCGCGACCATGGGAAGCCCGGTGGCCGGGCTCTTCGTGGGGCTCGTCGCCGTCGCGCTGTTCCTCAGCAAGCGCTACCCCGGCGCGTACGCGCTCGGGCTCGCGCCGGCCGTCGTCGTCGGTGTCTCCGCGTGGCTCTTCCCGTTCTCCGGTACGCAGCCGATGTCGTTCGGGTCGGCCTCGCTGCCGCTGCTCTACTCCGGGTTCGTCTTCTACGCCGTACCGAAGCAGTGGAAGACCGTGCGGATCACGACCGCCGTGTACGCGGCCTTCGTGCTCGGCGTCTGGCTCGTCAGCTCGCAGATCGGCTCGAACATCACCCGCCTCGCGATGTCCTTCGCGGGCGTCGTGCTGCTCGCCGCGCTGCCGTACGCCGTGCCGAAGTCCCGCCAGTGGTACGTGACCGTGGTGGCCATAGTCGGCTTCATCGGCTGGGTCGGGTTCAAGGCCGGGGACGACGTCGTCCACACGACACCGGCCGCGACCTGGTCGCGCGAGCTGGCGCCGATCGTCAACGAGCTTCAGGAGGTCGGCGCGGAGAAGGGCCGCGTCGAGGTGGTGCCCGCGCGCAGCCACCGCGAGGCCTCCGCGCTCTCCCCGTACGTGAACCTCGCCCGCGGCTGGAACCGGCAGGCGGACATGGAGCGCAACCCGCTCTTCTACGACGACACCCTCAACTCGGCCAACTACCACGAGTGGCTGCAGCGCTGGTCCGTGCACTTCGTGGTGGTGCCCAACGGCGAGCCCGACGGCGACGGCGGCAAGCGCGAGGCCGCGCTCATCGAGAAGGGCCTGCCGTATCTGAAGCAGGTGTGGGTGGACTCGAACTGGCAGCTGTACGAGGTCATCAACCCGAATCCGCTGGCCGATCCGCCCGCCGTCGTCGAGCGCGCCGAGCAGGGCGAGTGGACGATCGAGGTGAAGAAGCCGGGCAAGGTCCTGGTCCGCATCCCGTACTCGCCGTGGCTGAGCATCGTGGACGCCGACGGCAAGGGCGTCGAGCGGCCCGTGGAGACCGAGGAGTCCAAGCAGCGGCGCGAGAGCGACGAGGACCTGCCCAAGGAGTTCGACAACCTCAACGGCTGCCTGATGGAGGCCGAGGAGAACGCCGACGGCGACAAGTGGACCGAACTCCTGGCCCCTGGGCCCGGCGTCTACCGCCTTGGCGCCCCCTACCAGCTGCCGCGCGGCACCGCCTGCCCGGAGGAGCTGCGGGAGAGCGTGCGCTAAGCGGCGGTCGGGGATGTGGTACCGGCCGCCCGGAGGGCGCGCGTGTAGCGGCGCGTCGCCGGGATCAGCGTGACCGCGCCCAGGAAGAAGTACGAGTTGATCACCATGCTCTTCCAGAAGTCCCAGGTGCCGGTGTCGACCGCCTCGTCCTCCATGCCGAGCAGGCCGTGCGGGGTGAGCCCGGTCGCCACGGTGATGTTCTCGACGAGGCCGGGCAGCCCGCGCAGCGTCAGCAGGGCGCAGCCGAACAGGAGCGGACCGCGCACCATCCACCGGGGGACGCGCGCGCCCCAGGGCCTGACCGTCGCGAGGACACAGCCGACGCCGGCCGCCGACATGAGGGTGATCAGAGCGTCGTAGCCGAGGAAGACCGCGATCTCGGTGTCGCTGTGGTCACCGGGCCCGATGGCGTCCTCGTACATGACACCCATCTGCAGATGCCATACGAAGCTGACGGCGAGCCACAGGGCGGCGGCGTGGGCCCAGCCGGGGCGTACGGGGGGCCGTTGGGATTCAGGGTGGGAACGCATGCCGCCGAAGCTAGGGCGGGCCGCCGGGTGCCCGCGTCTGCCCGGAGAACGGGTCCGCCTCCCTCGGGAGGCGGACCCGACCGTCATACCGCTACCGGATACCAGTTACTGGATTCCGGCTACCGGCTACCGGCTACCGGCTACCGGCTCACGGGGAACGCCACGTCGCACACCTGGTCGTCGGGGCCCGTCGTCTCCCACTCCGCGAAGTAGATCTCGCGGCTCGGGCCCGTGATCTTCAGGCCCTCGCGGGCGATCCACTCCTCGACCGCCTGGAACGCGGCGAGGATCTGCGGGTACGAGACCTGCGCCTTCGTGATCCGGGTGAAGGCGAGCCGGTGGGCGGGCTCCACGCGCGATTCGGCGCCCCGCTGCCGCCCAGCCGTCTGCGCCCACGCCCGTGCGGCCGCCGCGTCCCTGACCGGGACGCACGCCTCGGCGGGGCCGTCGCTGTCCTGGGTCACGTCGGAGTGGTAGATGACCAGCGGCGCGTCCGCGGCGCCGCCGCACTCGGCCTCGGCCGCCTCTTCGAGACGGCCCAGCGAGGCGTCGATCCAGACCGGCAGTTCCTCGGCGAGCAGATGTCGGGTCTCGCTGATGACGTACTGCTCCGGTACGTCGACGGTCCTGACCGGGAAGTTCTTCTCATTCATCTCATCCATCGCGGATCCTCTTCCTGAAAGGCGTCCACGGAGGTACCCCGCCAGCGTGCGCTGCTCGGCATGGCGCTCCTCGACGCCCGCCCAGTACGCGGCGACCGCCCGGGCCGCCTGCTCGCCGTCCAGGCCGACGATCCCGGCGATGTCCGCGAGCGGCATGCCGAGCCGGCGCAGCAGGACGACCGTGCGGGCGTCCTCCACCTGGGCCGTGCGGTAGTAGCGGTAGCCGGTGGCCCCGTCCACGTAGGCGGGGGTCAGCAACCCCAGGCGGTCGTACAGGCGCAGCGCCTTGGGCGAGAGCCGCGCGCGGGCGGCGAATTCACCGATGGTGAGCAGCGGGTCCGGGTCCATAGGGGCATCCTCCGTCACCGGGCCCGTTGACCCGGTGCGCAGGACGATGCGCTCTGCCCCAGGGGCAAGGTCAACGGGGAGGGCCGCCGCCGGGTCCGTAGCCGTAGTAGGCCTGCGCCTCAAGCCACCGGCGGTGCCTGCCGCGCCGTACGCCGACGATGATCGCCAGTGCGGCGGCCGCGAGGATCCCGCCGAGCGGCACCAGGACGGTCACCGCTATGCCGCCGACGAAGGACGAGACGTCGGTGCTGTCGCCGGGGGCGAAGGTCAGGACGCCGCGCGGGTCGTCGCACATCACCCGGTAGTCCGCGTCCGTATCCGTCTTGAGCACGAACGCCCGCTCCCATCTGGCGTCCCCCTTGGTCACGTTGAACGTCCCGCCGGGTGTCGTCACGCGCGGCAGCGAGTCGGGCGGACCCGTGACTTTGCAGTGCGCGCGGGCGACGAAGGGGCTGCGTACGTAGATGGCGGCGTCGTCGTCGGGCGCGATCCGCACCGTGACGGACCGCCCGCTCGCGAAAGCCCTGCCGTCGTCGACGGATTCCACGGCAGAGGTCAACGTGATCACGAAGCTCGCAATGCCGATGGCCACACCGACGGCCGCGATGACTCCCGCGACGACGAACCACCGCCGCCGGGGCCGCAGTTGCCGTGCGTCGATGCGCGGCGGGGGTCCGGGAGGCGGCCCGTACGGATACATGTCGGAACGATGGCAGGCGGCGGGAGGTTGGGGAAGAGCGCAAGGGGCGAGCCGTGTGTGACGTCAACTCCGGTACGCCCGGGGGTGGTTGGAAGATGGTCGTGTTCTGGGCGAACCGCCTGCTTCTTCTCTCCGTCAACTCCTCGGCCCGGCATCATTGTTGTATGCCCAATCTGGAGAGCACGGCGGAGCGGAGCAGCAGGCCGGCAGGGCCGGTGGTGACGGTGGACACCGAGTCGATTCCGGTGCGGGAGCGGTTCGGCTGGTGGAACGAGCTGGTGGGCGAGGCGGTCATGCCTGTGTCGTCCCGCAGCCCGTACGCGTCCGGCTTCACGGGACGGGCGGAGAACGTGCAGCTGCCGCACAGCTCGCTGGGGACCTTCACCTACTCGCCGATGTCGGCCTGGCGCTCCTCTGTCCAGATCCGCCGCCAGGACCCCGAGGACTACTTCCTGGTCCTGGTCGGGGACGGCACCTCGATCCGTCTTGAGCAGGGGCGCGGCATCGCCTGCCTGGAGGCGGGCGAGATGGCCCTGTTCTCCACGTCGCACCCGCTGGCCGTGGAGTTCCTCGACAAGGGCCGCTCCTGCCAGAGCTCGCAGTTCCGGCTGCCACGGACCATTCTTCCGCTGGCGAACGGGCGGGCCGACAGGCTGCTGGCCGAGCCGCTGTCCACCCGGTCCGGATCCGGGGCGCTGCTCGTCCCGTACCTGAAGGGCCTTGCGGACGCCGTCCGCGACTGCGGGCCCGCGGAGTTGGCCCGGATCGGTGCGGTCGGGGTCGACCTGGCCGCGTCGCTGCTGGCCGCGCACCTCGGCGACGCGGACGGGCTGCCCGCGGAGACGCGCCAGGCGGCACTCCTCGCCCGCATCAACGCCTTCATCGACCACAACCTGGCCGAGCCGGAGCTGCGCCCCGCGGCCGTCGCCGCCCATCACCACATCTCCGTACGCACACTCCATCAACTCTTCCGTGGCGAACCGGAGTCCGTCGGCGCCACGATCCGGCGCCGCCGCCTGGAACGCTGCCGGGCCGACCTGACCGACCCCGCCCTGCACCGTCTGCCCATCGGCGAGATCGCGGCCCGGTGGGGGTTCCGCCACCCCGCGGACTTCAGCCGTACGTTCCGCAATGCGTACGGCGTCCCGCCGAGCGAGGTCAGGGCGGCGGGTGCGCTGAATGCGAAGAAAGCCCGCACGCCCTGCTAATGCCCTGACCGCCCGGCGCGAGGACAGTGGTCCACGGCATCCCAGTGGCTTCAGGGGCGGGACGTGCAGGCCATGCGGACGGACACCGGTCACGTGGCACAGTGGCGCCCGGGGGGACTGGAACACTGGGGTGCCTTCCCGCCGTTGACGCCAGTTCGCTTTTGGCCAGTAAACTGCGCGCGCTCAGAAGCGCTGCAGGAGGCTAGGGGGAACGGTGGCACACGGGGGATACCAGGGCTGGGGACCGGCGGGCGTTCCGCCGCAGGGTGGCGGCGCCCCAGATCCGTACGGCCCGCCACCGTCGGGCCCGCACCCGCAGCCTTACCCGCCACAGCCCTATCCGCCGCAGCCCTATCGGCCGCAGCCCGTCCGGCGGGGGCGTTACGGCTGTGCGCTCTTCTTCGTATCGCCGCTCATCCCGGTGATCCGTTCCTCCCGCCGCCGCGCCGAGGCGATCTTCAACCAGCCGGGCCTCGGCCACATCCCGGACCGGGTGGTGAGGCACGTGCAACTGTGGCGGGCGGTCGCGGGTCTGGCCGCCAGCCTCCTGCTCGTCTACACCTACGGCGCGGACGACGGCTGGAGCGGCGTCGCCAACGACGGTGCGGTGAAGCTGATCCTGGCCCCGCTGCTGCTCATCTTCACCGGGCCGCTGGTCGTCCTCGGCTTCATCCGCTACGCGCCTCCCGATCAGCGGCGGTTGCTCCGCTCCCGGCTGCGCGCGCCGCTCAAGGCCGTGGGCTGGTACATCGGCATCTTCGTGGGCGTCGGACTCGTACTGGCGGGCAGCGCCGTCATCCTGAAGCAGAACTACGGCACGCTCGTGAACGGCCTCATCGCGCTCGCGCTGCTCATCGGCCTCGTCTGGCTGCTGCCGTTCCTCGGCTTCTCCTCCGCCTACGCCGCCCGTTATGCCTTCAACACGTCCCACGTGCACGCCGCTCTGCCGGCCGCGCTCACCGTCGTACTCGTCTGGGAGCTGATGCTCTGCAGCGTCGCCCTCGAAGGCGGAATGCCGCACGGGCCGCCGGCCGCACAGTGGTGCGCGGTGCTCGGCGGCCCGGTGTCCGTGACCGCGGTGGCGCTGTGGGAACTCCACCGCATGCGCACCCGCCACGGCGTCCGCATCCGCAACCGGGGATGACGTGCCGCTGCCCGCGGGTGCGCCGGATGTGAAGGAAGACGGTGCGTGCTGCTAACGCCCTGAGTCAGCTCAGCCGCCGAAGCGGAGCCTGTACTGCGCCTTGCCGTTGGGGAAGTCGTCCAGCGTTCCGCCGCCCCAGTCGTGGTCGAAATACGCCTGATACTTCGAGTCCTTGACGAGCTCGGCCATCCGGTCGATGAAGTACGGAGAGTCGCCGCCCCCCATATAGGAGTCGCCCCTCCCATACAGGCCCCATTCCGGATATGACTTCGGCTTGTTGTGCGCGGCGGCGAATTCCTTGAACTCATTCACGCCCATGGCGGTGGTGAGGGTGTGGTTCCACCGCTGGGCCGGCGTTGCGTCCGGGTGCTCCCACCACACGTCGTAGATGTTCAGGCCGACCACGTCGACGTAGGCGTCGCCGGGGTACAGCGTCTCGAACGACGTGACCTTGCCCGAGGTGCCGACAGCCATGTTGTAGTCGAACTGGAAGGATTCCCCGGTGCGCTCACGCATGAGGGTGACGATCCTCCGGAACATCTCCCGGTAGGCCGCCGGGTCGTCAGTCCCCTGCCACGGCCCGATGTTCTTGTTGTTGCCCTCGTATCCGATGCGGATGACGGAGTCGCCGAGGCCGTCCTTGATCATCAGGTCGGCGAGGGTCCGGAACTGGCTGTCGTACTTACCGGCAAGCCCCTCCGCGAAGGTCCCGCCCTTGGGCAGCATATGAAGCCCGAGCACGAAACCCCGGTCGGCCCCGGACTTCTTCCAGTCGCCCCAGTACTTGGTCGCGTACTGATTCCACTTGGTGTTCTCGGACGGGTCCAGATAGTCGGTCGCATCCACCTGCGACCGGCCGAGCCACTCCTGAGAATTGTTCACGTCGGCAGTTTTGCCGGGACCGACGTAGACGCCCAGGCGGGACGGGGTAACGGCACCCTCGGACGGCATGGCCATGGATGCGAGGATAACTGCCGCCATGGCCAGTGTCGTCGCGAGCTTTCGTTTCATTCTCATCCTTGCCTTGAGCCCCCGGACAGCCCGATGGCCTCGCCATAATGAGAAAGTCCGGGTACGCAGGCAATGAGAGATCGCTACTACGTGAATTCGTAGGGAGAAGGGTCCTTGCCGCATGCTCCCCGGCGTGCTGTCCCGCGCCGACAGGTTCCCCGGGGCGTCTGCGGCACTGTCATGTGCTGCTACCGGACATCGTTGGAGCCGGACGCGGCATGGCGCATCTCACGTCACCGGCGAGTCCGTGGCCGCTGGTGACCGGCTACGGCTCCGTCGAACGGGGCTGGGTCTTCGGGATCCGTGACGTGAAGAACATCGCGAGGAGAGCGGCGAAGGCGAGGATGGCGAGTGCGGCGCGCAGGCCGTCGATCCTGGCGTCGGCGTTCGCGTCGAGTGCCGCCTGCGTCAGCTCCGTGCTCGTGCCCGCTTCGTCGAGGGCGGACTTGAGCTGGGCGTCCGACAAGAACGGTGCGCCGCTTTGGAGTTCGACGTTCGCCTGGCTCTTGACCTCGGCCGGGATCGCCGGATTCTGTTCCACGCTGGTCAGGAAGGACGTGGCGAGTGCGGCGATCATGATCGACCCGGCGAGTGCCGTACCGATCGAGGCACCGAGGTTGGTGACGGCGTTCTGGACGCCGCCGACCTCCGCGCTCCGGGCCTCCGGCACCGCTGACACGGTGACCGACCCGAGCTGGGACGCCAGCGCGCCCATGCCGAGCCCGATCAGCAGGAGGGGGATGGTGACGATTTCCGCGCCGGCCTCCGCGTCGAGCGCGGCCATCAGGGCCACCGCACCCGCGAGCAGCGCGAGGGTCCCGAGCCGCACCACCCGCCGCGGTGAGACGTCCGGGAGGAAGCGGGGGATCAGGATGGCGGCCGCAAGGAGTGTCAGGGAGAGCGGCAGGATGCGGGCGCCCGTCTTGAGCGCGGACAGGCCAAGGGCGACGGACAGATAGAGCGGTACGACGAAGAACACGCCCATCTGGACGAGGTACTGGAAGAAGAACATCGTCAGTCCGCCGGTGAGCTGCTTGTTGTGCAGCATGCCCGGGTCGACGAGCGGCTCCCTGTGCCGCTCCACCACGCGGGCCTCCCAGCGGAGGAAGAGCCAGACCAGGAGCAGGCCGGCCAGCATCAGCCAGATGACCAGCGAGACCCCGAGCCACGAGGGCGCGTCGGGCTTCGGCTGGAACCAGCCCCATTCGTCCGAGCGCAGTACGCCGTAGACGAAGATCCCGAGCCCGAGCGCGGACAGCACGGCGCCGATGAGATCGATGCGAGGGCGTTCGCCGACCGGCGCGTCGGCGATCCGGCCGGCGAGCACCAGGATGCCGAGGACCATCACGACCTCACCGGCGAAGACCCACCGCCAGGAGAAGTACGTCGTCGCGACACCCCCGATGAGCGGCCCGACCGCGATGGCCACGGCCCCTGCGGCCGCGACGAGACCGTAGGCGGCGGGACGGCGTTCAGTGGCGAAGTTGCTCGCCACGAGCGCCACGATCGCGGGCAGGATGAGCGCCGCCCCGATCCCCTCGAGGAACGCCCAGCCGAGCAGCAGCACGGGCAGGTTCGGCGCGAGCGCCGTGGTGAGGGAGCCGCAGCCGTAGATGACGCAGCCGATCATGAACGCGCGTTTGCGGCCGATCAGCGCCCCCACTTTGCCGCCGGGGATCATGAACATCGCCATCACGAGGGTGTAGGCCGTGATGGCGCCCTGCACACCCGTCACCGTCGTGCCAACGTCTTCGGCCACCGTCGCGATCGAGACGTTCATGACCGAACTGTCGAGCGCCATAAGGAACTGACCGGCCGCGAGTGCCAGGAGGACGATGCGTGCCGTGGCCGAACTCTCAGCAGTGCCTGCTCCGGGTGCCATGCGCGCATCGTTCCAGCCGCCCCGGAGGGCGTCCGTCGCGAGATCCGCGACCCGCTCCGGAGGTCAGCCGGTTGGCGGACCGACGCCGGCGGAGTCAGGCCGCCGGCAGCTCCTCAGCGGGGAGCCGGCCCGCCCGTACGGCGTCGACCAGGGCCTGGTGGTCGCGCTCGTTCTGGTCGGCGTACGCCTCAGCGAAGGTGGCGAGTGCCCGGTCGAACGATTCGCCGCCGCCCAGGTACGCGGCGATCGCGATGCGGTCGCCGGACCGTGCGTGCGCACGGGCCAGGGTCGCCCCGCACAGTTCGCCGAACGCCTGCATGTCCTTCGGCCGCATCCGCTCCGGCACGGCGATGCCCTTCCAGTCGCGCAACTGGCGTACGTAGAAGTCGCGTTGCTTGCCGTCGATCCCGTCCACCCGTTCCCAGCCGAGGAAGATGTCGCTGGTGGCCTGCATCAGCCGCTGGCCCGAGACCACCCGCTCGCCCTGGTTGGCGTACCGGCTCGCGCCGACATGCTCGGCGAGCACGGAGGTGTCGGCCTCCTTGGCCTGGAGGAAGAGCGGGTCCTGGTCGTCCCGGCCGAGCAGCAGGAAGATCCAGCATCGGGTGCCGACGCTGCCGACGCCGACCACCTTGCGGGCGACGTCCGCAAGGCGGTAGTCCGACAGGAGCGTGCGCCGGTCGGAAGGCAGGGTCCTGCCGTACCGCTCGATCAGGCCGCGGAACTGGCGCTCCAGCGCGCCGCGTTCGATGTCCGGCAGCAGATCGCCGGCCGGGATGAGCAGCGGCGGATCCGCCGCGATCCTGGGCCTGCCGTCGACCGTCTCGGTGAGCTTGTCGAAAGCCTGCAGGCTGTCGCGGGTGCGGGCCTTCACCATGGCACGGGCCAGCCTCTTGCGACCGCTCTTCGTCCCCTGGGCCCGGCCGGCGGCCAGGGAGTCGAGGAGGTCCGCATCGATCTTCGAGTACCAGACGTCGAGGTTGCCCATGCCCGCGAAGCGGATCATCGCCTCGCGGTACGAACGGACCGTGGCGCTCACGATGCGGGCGCGCTCGGCGTCGTCGAAACCGTTCGCCCGGCCCGCGATGACGAGACTCGCCGAAAGCCGCTTGACGTCCCACTCCCAGGGGCCCGGCAGTGTCTCGTCGAAGTCGTTGATGTCGAACATCAACTGTCGTTCCGGCGAGGCGAGCAGACGGAAGTTCAGCAGGTGCGCGTCCCCGCACAGCTGGGCCCTGAGTCCCGACGTCGGGCTGTCGGCCAGGTCGGACGCCATGATCGCGGCGGCGCCCCGGTAGAAACGGAACGGGGACTCCATCATCCGGCCGTAGCGGATCGGTACGAGTTCAGGCACCCGTGCCGCGGACTGCGCCTCCAGGATCGCCAGCGGGTCCGGCCGGTCGGGAGACGGCTTGTACGCGGCGTGGCCCGACCGCGGTGAGCGGCTCCGCGCCTCCTTGCCGATGGCCGCGCGTTCCGCGGGTGTGGTGTGGGTTGCCGCGCGCATGGCCGTGGTCGCGTTCTCGGTCATCGGAGCCCCTTCTGCCGGCCGTGCGGATCACCGATGCCGGATGGGTGTCTGGCTCTCAGCCCTGGGCGTCGATCTCGGCATCGGCGACGGCGATGGCGATGCCGAGTGCCGTGGCGATGTTGCCTGCTGCCGTCATGACGCGGGCGGTGCCCACGATGGGAGCGATGGCGACCAGGACGTCCTGCAGCTTTTCGGCGGTCAGGCCGGCCTTGAGGGCGGGGTCGATATGGGCCGCGTAGGAGATCGGCGGGGCGTCCGAGGCGGCGAGCGCCGCGATGCGCGTGAGGATGAGCATGTCCGGGGCAAGACCGCAGCGCTCGATCGAGTCGACCGTCATGGCGGCGAGGGTGTCCAGGACAGGGGTGTCAGATGCAGTGGACATGGAACATGCCCTCCTGGTGAGTGTCGAGCCCGCGAGATACGTGCGGCTTCACCTCAACCGTAGGCCCCATCCGGGGCGCGTGCATGGGGGCGCATGCGCTGGTGCTGAAAGCCCGGCCGCCCTGCTCGCTCAAATACCCGTGAGCGCGACGACACCTTCCTGACCTGCGCAGATGTCCTGTGAATTGCCCACCAACAGCTGCCGGTCCCGCACCCCGAGGTGCACAGCGCACCCGACAGGACGAGATTGGAAGTAGCCCGAACGGTCGAACGGAAATTCGGCGGCCGTGCGGGGCCGTACGACACGAAGGAGCCGGCGATGACCAGTCATGTGAGTGGGGCCCACTCGGGTGCGGCGGCGCGAAGTGCGGAGAGGACCGGTCTCGGCAGTGGCTGGCTGGTCTTCGCCGGCGTACTGATGATCTTCGGTGGCCTGATGATGCTCTTCGCCGGCATCTCCGCCATCGCCAACGACGACGTGTTCGTCACCACCCGCAACTACGTGTTCGAGTTCGATCTCACCGGATGGGGCTGGGTCCATCTGATCTTGGGCGTTGTCATCGTTCTCGCCGGTGCCGCCCTGTTCCAGGGCTCGACCTGGGCCAGGGTCGTCGGCGTGGGTCTTGCCGGCCTGTCCATGGTCGCGAACTTCCTGTGGATTCCTTACGCGCCGTTCTGGGCCATGGTCCTGATCGCGCTCAACGGCTTCGTGATCTGGGCGCTGTGCACGGCTCCCGGTCCGTCGGAGCGATGAATCCGTCGGAGCCATGAATCCGTCGGATCGAAGAGCAGGGATGGCCTCGTAGCCGGATCGCGGATCGGAGACATGCATGAAGGACCTCAAGTTTGAGCAGAAGCGCTCGCTGTCACGCCTGGAGGCGGCTGCCCAGCTCACGGCAATCGCGGCCGCGCTGAGTGAGGGCGGGGATGCCGAACTGGAACTCGGCGCCGGAACGCTGAGCCTGCGGATCCCCGACGACCTTCGCAGCGAGATAGAGGTCGAGATCGGTGACGGGGAGATCGAGCTGGAGATCGAGTTCAAGTGGACGACCGCACCGACCCGGAAGGCGCCGTCGCGGAAGGGCGCAACCACGGAGAAGGCCACGAGACGCAAGAAGGTGCCCGCAAAGCCTCCCGCAAAGCCGGGGCGCAGCAGTACGAGCACCAACAGAAGCAAGAGCGCGAAGCGGTCCGCCACGAAAAAGCCCTGAGCCGCACTGCACTCAGGGGTGGCCACTGCTCCGGGGCAGTGCGGTCCAGGCTGCGGAGAGGCGGTCGACCAGTGCTGCCGCGGTCTCCGGAGCGAAGGAGTAGGGGATGCGGACGTAGTCGTCATGGGTGCCGGTCGCATCCATCGTGGCGCCCGGGATGACCTCCGCGCCGTGGCGCAGCGCCAGCCGTGCGTAGAGCCGGGCGTCCGTGCCCGCGGGCAGCCGGACCCACAGCACGGAGCCGCCCCGCGGTGCTTGCCAGCGCCAGTCCGGAAGCGCCTCGGCGAGCAGCCGGGTGATGGTGGTCAGCCGCTCGCGGAGGATGCGGGCCCGTTCGGGCGCGAGGGCCGTGAGCGCGGGGAGGAGCCGGGCGGCGAGGGCCTGGTCGATGAGCGGGCTGCCGAGGTCGTTGAGTGCTTTGAGCCGGGCCAGGCGCGCCACCGTGTCCTGCGGTGCGCGGATCCAGCCGATCCGGAGACCGCCCCAGACGGCCTTTGTCAGCGAACCCACCGTCAGCACGGTTCCCCCGGCGGGGGTCGCGGCGATCGGCGGCGGAGCGTGACCAGGGGCGAGCCCCGCCGCGTGGGCGCTGTCCTCCAGGACGGTGACGCCGTGTTCGGCGGCGAGCTCGGCCACCCGGCGACGACGTCCGGCGGACATCAGGGTGCCGGTGGGGTTGTGGTATGTCGGCATGACGTAGAGCAGCGCGGGCCGGTGTTCGGCGAGCGCGGTGGCGAGCCGGTCGATCCGTACCCCGTCGGAGTCGAGCGGGACGCCGACAAGACGGGATCCTGCCGCCCTGAGGACGTCCAGGCAGCCCGGCCACCCGGGGGATTCCACGAGGGCGGTGGACCCGCGCCCGAGGTACAGCTGGGCGCTCAGCGCGACGGCCTGCGTGGCACCCGTGGTCACCACCACCTGGTCGGGGACGGTCGGCAGGCCGTGAGCGGTGTGGTGGGCGGCGATCGCCGCTCGCAGCACGGGGAGTCCGGCCGGGTGGTAGCCCGACTCACCGACCATCCCGGGCAGGTCATCGCGGACCAGCTGAAGCAGGGCTTGAGCCAGGTCCGGACCGCCGGCCTCGGCCGCCTGCCCCAGCGAGATGAGGTCCGGCGGCTGTGTGATCAGCCGCTGGACCACCGCGGTGGCCTGACCGCCGCGTACCCGCCCGTCCACCGGAACCCGGTGTGCCGCGGCGCCTCCCGATACCTGAGTGCCGCTGCCCCGACGTGTCTCGGCCAGGCCCGAGCCACGCAGTGCGTCGTACGCGGCGACAACCGTCGCCCGGCTGACCGAGAGGGCGTCGGCGAGCCGCCGTTCGGACGGTAGACGGTCCCCGGTGCGCAGGTCCCCGGACCGTACGGCCCGGCCGACCGCGTCGGTGAGCCGCCGGTACAGCGGCCCCTCGCCCGAACTCCAGTCGCCCAGCAGGTCGATCAGCTCGTCCAGCTGGGGCGTCTGACGATTCCGGTCCACTTTCCCCTCCATTGGCACGGGAGCACGTGCCGCCGCGACGAGAGGCTAACGGCATGACCTCCACCTCACCCGCTTCACCCCTCTCGCCCCTGCCACCCCTCTCGCCCCTCGACCCGCGGCTGGCAGCCGTCTGCGACCTTTCCGTTCTCGCGGCGCGGGACGGCGCCGGACGGCACGAGTACGACGGAACCGTCCAGGACCTGTCTCCGGACGCCGTACGACGCGGCCTCGCCGCACTCGGCGGCCCCGCCGGTACGAAGTCTTATCCGGACCCGCACGACGAGGCGCACGCGGCGGCCGCGGAGGAAGCCCTCCGGGTCCGGTTCGGCGAGCTCGAACTGCACCGGAGCAACCCCCTGTGGCACATCGAGAACCTGGATCTGACCGGCTACGACCGCCCCTACGCGCCCAAGGCCGAGCGGGACGCCGCCCGGTCGGCCCATCTGCGACAGTGGCCCGACGCCGTGGACGCGGCGATCGAGGCACTGGACCGCGTGCCCGCGGCGCTGGCCGACGCCACGCTGCCGTCCGCCCGTGGTCTGGCCGCCCTTCTCGACCCCCGGGGCGGCCCCGTCCACGCCGCCGCAGGGCGGGCGCACGCGCGGTTCACCGCCCACCTGGAGCGGGCCGCCGCCGAAGGCGCGCCGTCAGCGGCGCTCGGCGGCCCCGCTCTCGCCCGGCTCCTCGGCGCGGCCGAAGCCTGCACGATCGACCTCACCGCCCTGTCCGCCCGCGTGGATGCGGAACGGGACCGACTGCGTGCCCTGCTCGACGAGTCGCTCCGCCGCCTCGCCCCCGCGGCCACGCCCGCCGACACGGTACGGGCGCTCCAGGCCGACCACCCCGATGCCGACGGCCTGCTGGCGGAGTTCGCGGCACTCGTCGACGAGACGGTCGCCTGGACCGCCCGGCACGATCTGGTGCCCCACCACGATGTCGAGGTGGTGGTCCGGCCGATGCCCGACTCCCAGCGCCGGGCGCTGGCCGGCCTCTTCGCGTCCGCGCCCCACGAGGCCGACGCGGCCGCGACCTTCCGCGTCACCCTCCCGGGCGCCGCCTGGACGAGGACCGAGAGCGAGCAGTGGTTGTCGACCGGCTTCAACCGGACCCTGATGCCGAACATGGCGATCCACGAGGTGGCACCCGGGCACGCCAGCCACTTCAGGGCGCTGCGCCGGGCGGCGACCGACGTCCGCCGCACGCTCCACTCCGATGCCTTCATCGAGGGTTGGGCCCATTACTGCGAGGAGTTGGCCCTGGAGCAGGGCTTCCGCGACGGCGACCCGCGCGTCGCCGTCGCGGTCGCCCAGGACGGGCTGCGCAGAGTCACCCGCTTCGCCTGTGCCATCGGACTCCACACCGGAGCCATGACCCTGTCGGACGCGGCGGCACGGTTCACCGAGGATGTCTCGCTGGCCGGACCCGCGGCCCTGCACGAGGCCGAGCGCGGGCTGTTCGACCCCAGTTACGGCCGTTACACCTGGGGCAAGTTCGCCGTTCTCGACCTGCGTGAGCAGGCCAGGGCACGCTGGGGCGGCGACTTCTCGCTCCGCCGCTTCCACAGCGCCCTGTTCGACCTCGGTGCCCCGCCCCTCGGTCTGCTGCACACGGCACTGGAACGCGGATGACCTCACTCGGCGCCTTCGTCCTCGCCTCCCTGATCCTGGTGGCCGTGCCCGGACCCAACCTGATCTACATCGTCACCCGCAGCGTGCGCGACGGACGGCGGGCCGGCATCGTCTCGGCCCTCGGCGTGGAGACCGGCACGCTCCTCCACGTCATCGCCGCCGTCTGCGGACTGGCGACGCTCATCACGGGCCACCCGCTCGTCTTCGCCGTCCTGCGCTACGCGGGCGCCGGCTATCTGGCCTACCTGGGCATACGCGCGCTGCGCCGCCGTCCACCCGCTGCTGCCGACGCCGACGCCGACGCCGACGCCGACGACTCCGCGGAAGCCGCCGACTCCGCCGAAGCCACCGGCCGTTCCGCTCGCCGCCGCCGATTGCTCCGGCTCTATATCGACGGCGTCCTCATCAACCTGCTCAACCCCAAGGTCGTCCTCTTCTTCCTGGCTTTCCTGCCGCAGTTCCTGTCCACCGGCCTGACCCCGGCGGAAACCCGGACCGGCATGCTCCTGCTCGGCGCGGTCTTCCTGACCGTCGCCTTTGCCCTCGACCTCTGCTACGCACTCGTCGGCGCCACCCTCGCCCGCCGACTCCGCGGAACCCCGCGCCGCGACCGTGGTCTGTCCCACCTGACCGGTGGCATCTACCTCGGCCTGGCCGCCCTGGTATTCGTCTGAAGCCCGCATACGACCGCTGGGAGAACTACGCCCTCTGCATCAACTAAGGCCCTGACACTACGAATTCACACATGTTCCATGTTTCACACCGCACCCCCTGGCCACGCGGCACTGGGTATTGTTCCGCCGGGGTTCGACCGGGCGGTGGGTCCGGTCGGGAGGGGGAATCGTGGCCACACGCGGCGAGCGTTCGCGGATCGTTCCGACGGAGGGCGACCATCGCGTCACGCCCGCCGAGCTGTTCTTCGACCTGGTCTTCGTGTACGCCATCACACAGGTCACCGCGCTCATGGCGGCCGACCCGACCGCGCTGCGGCTGCTCGGCGGGGGCGTCGTGCTCGCGCTGCTCTGGTGGTGCTGGTGCTGTTTCGCCTGGCTGGGGAATGTGGTGCGGGCCGACTCCGGGGCGGTGTTCGGAGTGCTCGTCGCGGTCATGGCTGTGGTCATGGTGGTCTCGCTGACCGTGCCCGACGTGTATGAGGACGCGCCCGGCGGGCTGCCGGTGCCGCTCGTCTTCGTACTCTGTTACGGGGCTGTGCGGGTGCTGCATCTCGTCACGTACTGGATGTCTGCCCCGGATGACTTGGCGCTCCGGACCACCTTGCGGCGAACGGCGCTGCTCTCCGTGGCGCCGCCGTTCGCCCTGCTCCTGGCCGGCAGCGCCTTCAGCGGCCTCACACAGATTCTGCTCTGGTTCGGCGCAGTGGCGGTCGACTACTTCGGTATCTACCTCGTCGGCGGAGGCTCCGGCTGGCGCGTGGCCTCACCGGGCCACTTCTCCGAACGGCACGGACTGATCGTCATCATCGCGCTGGGCGAGTCGATCGTCGCCATCGGAGTGGGCGTATCCGGATTCGTTCTCACCTGGCCGGTATTGGGAGCGGCCGCGGTGGGCCTGCTCGTGGTGGCAGGGCTGTGGCGGGTGTACTTCGGGCAGGTGAGCGCGGCGGCCGAGCACCGGCTCGCGGGACTCGGCGGCGACGACCGGATCCGCTTTGCACGCGACGTCTACACCTTCCTGCATCTGCCGCTCGTGGGCGGGATCGTGCTCACCGCACTGGGAATGAAGAAGGTCCTCAAACAGATCGCCGACACCGCCCACTACGACCTGTCCGAGCCGCTGCACGGGGTGGTGGCCTGGGCGCTTCCGGGCGGTGTGGGAGTGTTCCTGGCCGCAGCGGCAGCAATCTTGTTGCGCACTGCCGGCCAACGCTCGGTGCCGCTGATCGCCGGGGGCGCGCTGTGCCTCTGCGCGGGGGTGGTGGTCGCGGCGATACCGGCGCTGGTGGCGCTTGTGGTGTTGGCGGGGGTGGTGGCGGGGGTGCTGGTTCTGGAGGAGCGGCGAGCCGCGGACACGAAGCCCGCTCAGCCTCAGGTGAGTTGACCTCTGAGGGCCGCCGGGCGCGAGTCATTCGTCATGCGGGACTTCCAGTTCCAGGAGCCGCTCGGCGATGTCGTCGGCCCACTCCTGGGCCCATCGGCGCAGTCCGGCGATCGCCTGCTCGTCGAGGCCGTAGGCGGCGAACTCGGTGTCGTCGATCCAGTCCGCGCCGGCGAGGCGGGCCTGGAGGTCGGTGATGTCGAAGGTGTCGCGGACGTGGCGTCGGCCGAGTTCTTCGAGTTCGGGGTGGCTCCAGCGGTCTGCCGCGGCGCGGACGTCGATGAGGTCGCGGGCCAGGCCGCGGTCGGTCAGCGCTCGTACTTTGGTGCCGACCACGTCTTCGAGGGAGAGGACCAGGCCGTACTCGGTCTGCACCGGGGGCCGCCAGAGGGCTTCCTTGAGGACGTCGACCTCACACTCTTCGCCGCTGTTCGGGTCGGTGACGATGAGCCGTGCGGAGAGGGGATCCGTCTCCAACACCCGCACCCGCCAACCTCGTTCCTCAAGGCTGGCGCGGACGGTGGCGGCGATCTTCTCCATCCCTTCAGGGTGCCACGGCGTCATCACCAAGGACGGCCGCGTCCACCTCGTCGGCTACGGCCGCGCCAACCATGCCGGCCTCGGCGACGACGACGTGCTCCGCGCGGTCATCGACGAGCACGCGCTGCCTGCCGACAACGAGGCGAACACCGACGGCAACCGGCACTTCTACGGGTACGAGTGCGAGAACCTCGGCGACGGCAAGGACCCGTGGCCGAAGGTGCAGGTCGAGGCGATAGTGCGGGCCTCGGCAGCGGTCTGCCGCCGTCATGGCTGGACGGCCGCGTCCGTGATCCGGCATCTCGACTGGCAGCCCGGCAAGGTCGACCCCCGCGGGCCCGGCCTGGAGTGGGCCGACATCCACAAGCGTGTGGACGAGCGGCTCAAGCACCCCGCGAGCTGGTCGCCGGGCGGCACCGCGACGTACACGGTCCGCAAGGGCGACACCCTCTCTGCGATCGCCAAGGTCAAGCTCGGCGACGCCAAGCGGTGGCACGAGATCGCCGAGCTCAACCACCTCGAGGACGCCGACGACATCCGCGTCGGCCAGAAGCTCAAGCTCCCCAAGAAGTGAGGACTCCCATGACTGCGTCTGTAGAGAAGAAGGTCACCTCGGCGACCGCAGGTACGTACCTCGGTAGCACTGGCCTGCTCGCAGCCCTTGAAGCCGTGCAGGACAACAGCGAGTTGGTCAGCTGGATGCCGTCGGGCCTCGCTCCATTCGTCCTCGCCCTGGTCCCCGCCGCTGTGACGTTCGTGTCGGGCTGGGCCACCAAACACAGCCCGCGCGGCCCGTCCTCGATCTGACCTGACAGGAGGGCCCGCGCGTGGCTGATGAGCCGACGACCGGGGAGGTCGTCCGCCGCCTGGAGGACGTACGCCAGGATCTCAAGGAGGACATCCACGGAGTCGTCGCGCTCGTCGGCCAGAAGGTGGACGGCGAGATCCTGCGGCTCGGGCAAGAGGCGCAGGACGAGCGGCACACCACCCTCGTCGCCCGCGTCGCCAAGCTCGAGGAGCAGGCAGCCGAGAAGGAACGGCAGCGGCTCGCCGACCGAAGGCTCATCTTCTTCTCCCTCGTCGTGCCGGTGCTGCTCCTGGCCATCCAGCTGTACAACGCCAACCAGGGGACGTGACGATGAGCGCCCACAAGGCCGTGCGCCGCGACCCGATCGCGCTACTCCTCGGCGCCCTGCTCGCCCTGCTCCTGGCCTACATCTGGTGGCAGACCTCGCAGCTGTCCCACGGCCTACGCAACGCCAACACGGCTCGCGACGCCCTCGCGCGCCAAGTGCAGGGACTGGGCGAGAAGCCCATCGCAGGCCCGCCGGGAAGCCGCGGCGATCCCGGCCGCTCCGTTATCGGCCCTCGCGGCCCGCAGGGCGAGCCCGGCCGCGCCGGCGCTTCCGGCAAGCCTGGCGAGGACGGCGAGGACGGGATTCCCGGTGACGATGGCGCCGAGGGTGTCGGCCAGCCGGGCGCCGATGGCGAGGCGGGCGCCCCCGGTGCCGATGGCACGGCCGGACCACCGGGTCCGCAGGGCGAGCCGGGGCCCGCGGGCCCGCAAGGCGAGCCCGGTCCGGCTGGGTCCGACGGGAAGGATGGACAGACGTGCCCGCCTGGCTACAGCCTCCAGGCCCCGGCAGCTGATCCGGACGCCCTCGTCTGCCGCCGAGACGGAGCACCCCAACCCGACGACCAGGACAACGGGAACGGCCCGCAGGCAGCCCTCGATCCCACCCGCCGTCAGTACTTGTGACAGAGTCCCCTCTCGCCTTCGGGCGGGAGGGGGCCTTTCCTCATGCTCAATTGCGCGCAATCAGGCATCAAGGGAGTACATCTGCAATCGAGCACAATCCTTCAGCGCGGCTGTACGCAATGGGCGCATGCTGGTCACCCAACATCCGCTGATGGAGGTCCACATGACGCTGAGGTTCATCGGTACCACCAGCGACGATGGCGACTGCCCGACCCTGTACGAGATTCCGGAGACTGACGAGATCCTCGTTCAGGGCGAGCGTGAGGCCGACCCCGAGCACCTCGCGCAGCTCCGCGACGTGAAGCCGTCCGAAACATTCGTCCGCGTGCCCCGCTCACTCCTCACCCAGTACGCACCCCGCGAGGCCGCCCCCGAGCTGGTGCCGTTCGCCGAGGTGTCCCACCTCTTCCGCGAGTTCCGGCACACCGCGTGGAGACTGGAGACCCGCCGCGGCTATGCCTCGGACCGCATCAGTCCGAAATGGGAACGGTGGCTCGCGGGCGAGGACGTCGCCAACGAGCCGCACAACGCGTGGCGCGAGAACGTCCGTGCGCAGGTCGCGCAAGGGAAGCGGTTCGAGCGCGTCCGCCTCGTCGACGAACCAGCCACACAGGGGCAGGAGTTCCTCATGGCGAGCGGCCTGGGTAACGTCGCCGCAGGCGAGGACATCCGCCACCTCACCCGCGCTGAGGCCGAGCAACTCCGGTTGCCCGACTTTGATTTCTGGCTCTTCGACTCCAAGACCCTCGTCCGCTTCGCGTTCGACGAGCAAGACACTACCCTCGGCGTGTACGTCACCGAGGACCCCGCCGACGTCCTCGCCGCATGCCAGGCCCGCGACACCGCATGGCACCACGCCGTGCCTACCAGCGAGTTTCAGAGGCAGGTACGTTCCAGTGTGTGAGTGACTTCCAGCAGGCCCGGCAGATCCTCGGCGCACGGCTCAGCGAGCTGCGCGCCGAGGCGGGTATGGAAGGCAAAGACCTCGCCGCCAAGCTCGGCTGGCAGCCTTCCAAGGTGAGCCGTCTGCAGAACGGCAAGCAGACGGCAAGTGCCCCCGACATCGCGGCGTGGGCCGATGCCGTAGGCCGCCCGGACGTCGAGCCCGAGCTGCAAGGGCTTCGAGCGGGCGTGGAGTTGAAGCACCGGACGTGGCGTCGACAACTCGCCGGCGGGCACTCCGAGCGCCAGAAGCTCGCGATCCGCGAAACCGATGCGACGACCTTGATCCGAGCCCTCGAGGTTTCACGGATTCCAGGCCTGTTCCAGACACGCGAGTACGCACGCGCCATCTTTGATGCGAACGCCAGGTTCCGCGAGATCCCGGCCACGACGGAGCAGGCCGTGGCGAACCGGATGCGGCGGCAAGAGGCCCTGTACGAGCCCGGCAAGGAGTTCCGGTTCCTCCTATGTGAGGCCGCGTTGTATCACCGCTCGTGCCCCAAGCCGGTGATGGCTGAGCAACTCGACCGCCTGTACGGCGTGGTGGGTATGCCCCGCGTGGACCTCGGGATCCTGCCGTTCGGGACCCAGCTGCGGCGCACGGCGCCGCATGCGTTCTGGATCTATGACCGTCGGCAGGTGATCGTCGAGACGATCACCGAGGAACTGTGGCTCACCGCCGACGACGACATCCGGCTGTACGAGCGGGCCTGGGATTGGCTCGCCGAATCGGCCGAGCGAGGGACGATGGCGCGACGCCTGATCGGCCGTGCGCGGGCCTCGTTGGATCTCGCGTGAGCAACCCACGCAACTGACGGGCCGTTAGATGCAATCGCGCGCAATCGATCACCAGCGCCGCGCTGCACCCCCCTAACGTCCTGGTCATGGCCGCAAGCACTAGGAAAGCCGCGGAGCCCGAGCCGGGTGACACCTGGCTCGCGAACTGCGCCCGGCGCCCTCAACTCGCGCACGAGGTCTGGGAGATGGGCGGGCTCGCGCCGATCCATTGCACGCAGTGGCTGGCTGCCGAAACGCAGCTCGTGACCGCTCTCCAAGCCGTACGACGCCTGCCTACCCGCGAGAGGGGTCCCCTCCTCATGGACTTCGGACTCGACACCGCATGGTGGCTGGTCCCCCTCGACGCCGCCGAGCAGCTGGCGGACGTCCGGCTCATCACCCTGCGCCCCCACGGCTGGCCGCTGCACTGCCCGCCCACGCACCGCGCTGCCGCCGGCCGAGTCTGGCTGGAGGCACCGGACGGATCCGGCCGCGTCATCGATCCCGTATACCTCGCTGCCGTACTCGGCCCCGGCGGCGGCCCTCGACTGCCCGCGGAGGCATTCGGATGAACCAGGTGGCAGAAAGAGCCGCGTTCGATTGGCTGGCGCGCGCACAGGTCGCCCCCGAACAGGCGCACCGCGAGTGGACGGATCAGAAGGTGGCGTTACTTCCGCTCGGCGAGCGGTTCTGCGCCATCCGCCTACCCACCGCGCTCGTGCACGGGGCATTCGCGTCCGACGACATGGAGGCGATGGCCGCGCCTCTGGCCGACCTACTCAACGGCCCGCTGATCCGCGACCACTTCGGCCAGTACTACTACGCCTTGATCGAGCCCACGCCCAAGGAGCGGTGGGCGTACAACAACGTGGCCCCGCTCCTGGGGGCGGGCACGTACTTGGGTGTCCCGGCCGCCTCCCGCCGGGAGGCGCCCGGCATCTACTGGATTGTGCCGCCGCGCTTCGCCGATGATCTGTGCGCGCCCAAGTCCGTCGCCGCGCTGATCGCTATCGGCCGCAGCCTGTCGGGCGAGGACGAGCAATGAGCACGCAGCCTCTGCCCGCCTCCAACCGTGCCGTCGAGCAGGCCTACGGCCGCTACCTCCAGCACCTCTGGGGCTGCCACCGATGCCGCCGCGAAGCGCCCTGCCAGAAGGGAGCCCGGAAGCGCCACATATGGCGAGCAGCACGCCGAGACTCCGCGGCCACCCCTGTCGCCGGGCCGGTCGCGGGAAGGAGGGCGGCCGCTCTGATCTGAGCACGGGAGCGGCCGCCTACCCCCTGTTCACCGAGTGGAGAGCCATGACCAACTCAGCGGGCCCGCCGGCGGTTGCCCAGCCCCGCCCCGAAGTGCTGCCCGTACCGTGCGCGCCGTGCCTGCGCGTGCTGCTGATGGGACAGCTCGACGAACCGCACGACTGCGAGCTGTCGACCGCGGTGAGCATCGACGGCAACCGCCTCGTTGTGGGGGCGCCTGAGGACTGGTGCCCGTGCCACTGCCAGAACGTGGCGGCTGAGGAGAGCGAAGCGCTGCGGGCAGCACGGGCCGATGCCCGCCGGGTGTCGGCGCCTGCTCGCCCGCTCGCCGAGCCACTCCAAGAGGGATAACCAGACTCCCCGCCGCCAGCTTGGTGATGCCGTGCGGCGGGCGAGAGGGTGGCCGCCCGCTCCGACTGTCTCAAGGGCGGCCGCCTGTGCCTGGTGGATGCCGGGCAGGCCCCGGCCGGAGCCCCGATCCGGTCGGGGCCGTTCTGTGTGGAAGTAGTGGGCGTGGTGGCATATGCCGCCGAGGTAGAGGTACCGTCCGGGGAATCGAACGTGCGTTCACGCTTTTGGGTGAATGACCCAAACGTGCCCCTCTGTTACACATGAGACGTGTGTGACCCATGAACGTGTCGGGCCGTCCCACCGTGGTGCCCCCCTCTGTGACGGCCCGACACTCGGGGCTGCCCCCGTGGCCCGCTCGCGCGGAGCGCGGGGGCGGTCTGCCGTGGGGCCGACCTGCGCAAAGTCGATGATCGTTTGGGCGATATTTGGACGATGATCTTCGGTAGTCAGCCTGTAGCGAGGCTGTTTAGAGCGGTAGTCAGAGTGCACACAACTAAGGCCCAGGACCGGAGACTTGCTCCGTGACCTGGGCCTTTGCCGTTCTGACCTGGTGCCCCCGGCAGGATTCGAACCTGCGACACCCGCTTTAGGAGCACGACCCGAAACGGTCTTGATCACGACCTCCGAATAGGCGCATTCGAGCAGGTCAGGGGGCATCGCCGCAGGTCAGAGGTTATGTCGAGTGCAGGATCACGGCCCCGACCCGCCGCCCGATCTTGCCCCCGCTTACCCTGTCTTTCCCTACTCGTCTGCGTCCTTCTGTCCCCCGCCTGTCCCCCGGACGCCCCCTGGGACCAGGTGTGATTCGCACCGCGGGGTGGGCGGAGACGTCGATGCAGGTCGTGGCCCTCGAAGAATTTGAGTGACTACCGCTCCGGGTTCGCGGACTTGTCACACCCCGAGGTGACGCCCACGCCCAGTGCCTGCTCCCTTGTGCTGCAGCGCCGAACGTCACGGCTAGCGTCGGCTGGGGTCGATCCACTCTGCTGGGAGCTTGTGGGGAATTCCCTGCTCTCGCGCCTCGTACAGTTCGGCGTCGGTGGTGATGGTCGGGGCGCTCTCGTACGCCTGCGTGATGGCCTGGCGGCCCTCTTCTTCGCTGGTGAAGTGGTAGCTGGGCATGACGAGGTTCCCGGAGTCGAGGCGGGGGATCACGTGCACAGGGCGCCCCGCTGCAGTCTCGCGCTTGCATCGAGCGTTGGGGCCTGTGCAGTTGTGGGACGTCACCGTGATCTGCAGGTGAGCGGCCCGGCTTTGCGGTGCTTCTTCGACGGCCTTCTTGGGGGCCGTTGCGTCGAGGCTTCCGCTGGTCAGGTCCTCGATGGTGAGGCCGCGGCGACGCAGTTCCGTCAGGGTCGTGCTGTCCATCGACGCGGCGGGCGGGTTGGGGAAGGAGCCGTTGCCGAGATCAGCGTTCTCATGGGGGAAGTTGGCGCTTGAGGGAAGCAGAGTGGCTGCCAGTTCGGGGGTGAGTGGTTCTGTGCCGCTGTCGGAGGTGAGGTTCCATGCCCAGGCGTCGACGGGGGCGGAGTGGCTCCCCAGGTGGGGCACGGTGACCGTGAGGGAGCCTTGCGGTTTGTCTTTGGAGAGCAGATCGGCGAGGCGGTCGAGAAGGAAAGAGACGTCCTCGACTGGGAAGGTCATGAGGTAGTCGTCGGAGAGGTGCCCCTCGACGGAGACGGTGCCGCCAGTGGTATGGACGGAGATCGTCATGCGCTCGTCGTCTTCGAAGGCGATGTTGAAGGCGCCTAGGAAGAGGCCGGCGGCGCGGGCGTCGGGGGTGGTCACGGGGTGCTCCATGGGGTTGGGGGTGTTGCGGCGCCGTGCTTGGGCTTTCCTGTTGGCCAGGGTAGAGGGTGGTGGTGACAGGCCACTCTGGTGGACCTATTCTACTAACCGCGGCTGATGGGGGAAAGCGGGCGCAGGTCTCCTCGCCCTTGTTGGGCGAGGAGGCCACTGCTCTTTCCCGACCTGGCGTCGGGTCGGCCGTGCCCTTGGTCGCCCCGGCCGCCTTGATCCCGTCAGGGGTTCGCTCGACTCTGTTCACGGCAGCCGTCGCAGTGATCCGAGCACAGCATTGCTTCGCTTTGTGTCTGGCCTTTCCCGCAGGCTTGGCAGTTCGCCCAGGCGCGCACCGTGAATGCGACCTGATGTGAGCCGCAGTCGATGCAGCGCACCCCGTGAGCGCGTGGGGTCTTGCCGTCCCTGGCTGGCTCGCCGGTGGCGTAGCCGACGAATCGGACGTGGCCGCTTAGAAGGTCCACTTCGGGGATGTCGGGGCGTTCGCGGTTGAGGTAGAGCCACACCTGGTGGCCGACCGTCCGGTTCGAGGTGAGTGGGTGCGCTTCGACCTCGGTGGTCCAGCAGCGGCCGTTGTGTTGGTGTCCGGCGCCTTCGGGGTTGGCCTCGTAGAAGGTCACTTCCCATATGGCTAGCCAGTCGTCGCCCAGGCCGGGCCGTGTGGCGGTCGTGCGGGGAATCTTGGTTGTGATCACTGGGAGGGTTGTTCCTTGTCGCGGGGCGAGGGCAGGGACATGCGCTGGGTCGAGGGGTTCCAGCGGCATTCGCGGTAGAGCCGGTTGAAGTCGTGCATGGCGCCTGGGTCGTCGGCGTTGCACGGTTCGTAGCCGTCGGGGGTGGGGCGGCAGTAGAAGCCGTACTCGGTGCATTCGGCTTCGCCGGGCATGTGGCCGTCCCAGACGGTGTTGCAGGTGCTGCCCGGATGGCAGTGGGCGCGCTGGAAGCCCGTGATGGCGCAGCGCGCGATGTCGCATCGGTCGGCGTGGAGTGTGCCCGGTGGGGTGGCGCAGTCGGGGCAGCGGTCTGTGGGTGTCGGGTTGAGTTGGATTCGCGGGTCAATGGTGGGGATGGCGAGTCGGCCGAGCCACAGCGTGCGGAGGGCGTCGTTGAGGTCACGGCTGCTGGCGATGGTGTGGAGGCCCAGGGCGCGGTGGATGAGTTCCTGGAGGAGTGTGGGCGGGAGTTGGGCTGTGGCCCAGTGCAGGGTGAGGCCGTGAGTTGGATGGTTGAGGGTCCAGTTGGTGCGCATGCGAGTGGAGAAGGTGACCGGAAAGCGGGAATTTGATCCGTATGGGGCGATCTGCGGCCGGTTGATTTTCAGCCATTTGCAACCCGCTTTGGCATAGAAATTGATGATGGTTTGGCGCGCTTCATCCACGTTCAGGATTCTGCTGCGTCGAAGGTGGAGCCAGTCGCCGGTCGAGGTCCGCGCCCGCTGGACGAGCGGCTCGACCTGGTCGTCGTCGGGGACGATTCGCAGACGGTGCGGTCGGCCGAGAACCTCGAATCCTGCGCCAGGGGCGAGTTCCTTGAGGGGGTTGTCGGGTGCGGTCTCGGCGAGGTGTGTGAGCTGGCGGTAGATCCACGAGCGTCGTCGCTCGACGAGGGCAGCGGCGTCCGTGTCGGTGGTGGAGCGCGGGCCGCGGACGATGATGCTGCCGCTCTTGGTGACGGTGACGGCCAGCGTGGCTCTGCTGCTGGTGCGAACGGTGACGTCGATGGTGCCGACGCGTATGGTGCGGTCGCTGGCGGGCATGGTCGTGGGTCCTTGAGGCGGGGGGGAGTTGGCTGGCTGACGGGGCCGTCGTGCGGCTAGTGCTGGTCGCAGACCCAGGTGTGTGGGATGCCGTGGACGGGAAGGTCGAGGACGCGTCGGCTGGTGCGGGCGCAGAGTTGGCAGGTGAGGTCGAAGGCGCGCAGCATGCGCAGCGGGCGTATCGGTTCGTCGTCGCGAAGCGTGATCGGCGAGTCGTGGCCTTCGAGGTCGAGGAGCCACAGCGGCTGAAGATGACGCCGCTTTGCGTGGATGATGAGGGCGCTGTCGTTGTCGAGGAGAGCGAAGGTGTCGCCTGCCTGGAGGGCGGCGGCGGCCACGGTCGGGGGGTGAGTCACGGTGACGATGAAGCCCTTGGTCGGTGCAGTGGTGATGGCTCCTCCTTGTGGGTGCGCGCGGATGTGGCGTGGGGCTACTGCTGACGTCGGTCAGTCGAGTGTTGGTTTGCTGCGGCGAGTTCGGCGTCCAGGCGTGCCTGGGCTCTGTTGAGCCGCTGCTGGGCGGTGCGCAGGCGTGCTTCTGCTCCGGTCAGGGCTTGCTTGTGCCGGTCGATGAGTTCGGTGAGGCGCTTGACCTGCTGCGTGTAGTGGGTGACTTCGTTCACTCGGAGGGTGAGGGTGGGGCGCTGTGTCTGCGGGGTTCGGTGGCCGCCGCGAGGCTTTTCAAGTTGGATGCGGGCGAAGTCGAGGAACTCTTCACGCACAACCCACTTGACCTGCTTGGTGGGTGGGCCGGTCAGCAGGGCGAGGGGAGGGAAGCTCTTGTGTCGCTTGGCCCAGTTGCTGACGGCAGAGCGGGAGACGCCGGCGAGGTTTGCCGCGGCGGAGAGAGTTATCAACTCGTCTTCGCGGCCTTTGTATTCGGACCTGAGCCAGATGATGGGGTCCACGAGGTGTCCTTGGTTGGTGCGTGATCAGGTGGGTGGGCGTGAGGGTGTGGCCGTGGCTCAGGTCGGCTGGGTGGGGCTCCATCGGGCAGATCGCTGTTGGGTGTAGGCCTTGGCTGTCTGTTCGTTGCCGGGCGAGTCGAGGGTGATGGCCAGCGCGATGAGCAGGCCGGTGATGACGGCTGACTGTTCGCTGCGGTGGGCGGGTGTCAGGCCCTGGCCGGGCGGTTGGTCGAGGTCTTGGTGGAGGCGGGCGCGGCGGTGGTTGATCTCGTCGGTGATCTGGTCGAGCACCGGCTGGAGGTGCTGGGCTCGCTGGAGTGCGTCGCGCGTGGACTGCTTGTGGTCTGTTTGCTGGAGTCGGTGGCAGTTGCCGCACAGTTCGTCGGGGGACGGTTTGGGGGTCTCGTTGAGGGTGAGTCGTCCGCAGCGGGCCAGGGCGAGTTGGTTGGGGTCGGTAGGCCATGTGGGGAGCGGCACGATGTGCGGCATGCCGGAGACGGATAGGCCGTAGATGAAGGCGTTCATGAGGCGTTGACGGTCGGGGGTGTACCGGCACGTTGTGTTGAGGGCATGGGAGTCCTTGGTGCTGGTGGGCGGTGTGAGGGGTGGGGCGGGCAGGGGCTCTGCCCGCCCCAGTGAGGGGCGGGTTTCCCTCACTTCTAATAGTTATTCTACTAACGATAGGGGTGGGGTCAACTACGTCCATGCAGGTCAGGAGGGGGGCAGTGGGGTTTGCGGGCGCCGCGCGGTTCAGGCTGCGGCCGGCTCGCTCGTGTCAGTGCCCGCCTCGTCCTGCTCGGCCATCTGGGCAAGCCCCTTCTTCAGGACCTCGGCCTCGAAGTCCTTGAGTGCGTAGCCCTCCTCCTTGAGGAAGGTCAGCCAGGCCACGGTCTGGGCGCTGATCAGGTTGCGCCATGCGGCGTCGTCCATGTGCTCCAGTTCGTACGCGGCCGCCACGTGCGCGAGCAGGACCCTCCATGCGCGCGCCGGGCTGGTGCGGGCGATCACCTCGGCGAACGGGGCTGGCACGCGACTCCACTTGCCCCGCCCCTCGTTGGGGTCTGGAACGCCCAGGAACTGTGCGACGAGGTCCGTCCGGTGGCGGCTGACGTACTGCTCGTACCAGTGGCTGGTCCCGGTGACCATGGACAGGATCAGTGGCCACACCCGCATGCTCGCCTCGGGCTGGCTGCACAGGTCGGTGATGAACTCGTGGCGGACCGTGCGGGCCTGGCGCCACGACTTGTTGTTGGCGATGACCTCCCGGCGTGCGGCCTGCTCTTCCTCCCGGGAGGTGGAGGGTGTCTCGGACTGGGCTGCCTCGCGGGTGAGGTGGTGGCCGTGGCGGTGCCAGGCGGTGCAGACCCAGATCGCCGCAGCCTTGTCCCGGTCGATACAGGCCGCGTGCCCGGGGCAGGTCTCGTGCAGGTCTGCCGTCATCGGCTCGCGCTTGCCGGTGAGCAGATCAGTGAGCGGGCGGGTGGTGCGGCCGCTCCAGTTCAACTGCCAGTCGACGATGGGGATCTCGTCGGCCGTGAGCTGGTCGATGATCTGCTGCTGCGCAGCCTGGAGGTCCTTCGTTTCGCGCAGTTCCGTGAGGGCGTGCTTCCAGTGGCCGCCCTTGGTGTTCCCTTCGCGCTGGTCGCGGCGCTTGGCCTGCTGCAGCGTCCACAGGGCGTCGTCGATGTCCTCGACTTCCTGGAACTCGGCCAGTTCGACCAGGTTGAAGTCGGCCTCCAAGGCCTCCGCGAGGACTTCGTCGGTGAGCTTCGCGGCCTTGGGGGCGGCGGCGATCTCGGCAGGTTTGAAGCCCATGGCGCGCGCGTGCCGGTTCCTGCGGGTCTTGCTGATGTCCATCAGAGCGAGCTGCTCGGCGGCTTCGATGTCGTCACGCACGGTGGCCTGGCGGCGGTGCTTGTTCTCGATGAACGACACCGTCAGCGCCGCGTCGTCGACTCCGGCGAGGTCGTCACGGATGATCGCTGGAACCAGCTTGTAGGGCTGTTTCTTGCCCTTGGCCTTCCTCGCTGAGGCTAGGGCGGCGTTGTTGCGGCGCTGTCCGAAGATGATGCCGAGCTTGCCCTCTGCGTCGCCGCTCTGCGGGCGCAGTACCAACGGGGTGAGGACGCCGAGTTCGTCGACGCTGGCCTGCAGGTCCGCATCGGGCCGAGTGGTGTCCTCCTCGTCTTCGGAGCGGCGGTTCTTGCGGTGGTTGTACGGGTCGACGACCAGGTCATGGGGATCGACCCAGGCGAAGCGTCCGGAGAAGGCTTCAACCGCTGCCGGTGTCTGGGCACTGCCCGTGGAGAGCTTGGTGGTCTTCGTGATGCTCATGAGTGTCTTTCGGTTCTCGGCGCGGGGTAGCGGGCGTGGCTGCCCTTCGCCGGGTGGTCACAGGCGTGCTCAGGCAGCGGCCGGAGCCGAGGGCGCGCTCTTCGCCTTCGGCTTCCTGGCCTTGACCGAAGCGGGACGCCGCGCTGGGGACTTGGCCTTGGTGGTCTTCGGCTTGCCCGACGTCTTGGCCGGGGCCTGCTCGACCGGCTGGCTCTCGCTGGAGGAGGGGGCGGGTTCAGCCTCAGGCTGGACGCGGGTGCCGTCGTGGCGCAGGCGCGGCCGGTGACCGTCGAATGCAGGCAGCAGCACGGTGCGTACAGCGGTGAGGAGTGACTCCAGAGGGGTCTCGCCGTCGATGAATGTGACGCCGGTGCTGTACCGCACGCCCCTGGGCAGGCGGGCGCGATCCACCTCGCCCGCTTCGCCAGCGCCGGCCGGACCTTTGGGGGCAGTGGCGCCGATCGCGAATGCCTGTACCGCACGGCCGTTGAACAGCAGGCGCAGACCGATTGCGCGGCGATCGGGAGCAGCGAGGTAGACGGAGGAGTCCTGGCCGGGTTCGAAGTCATCCACCACGTTCCAGGCGTCGAGTTGTCCGGCCAGGTCCTCTGCCAGAAGGTGCAGGCCGAACGGAGAGATGGCGATCGGCTGAGGAGTCGCGGTGTCGCTCATGGAGTCGGGTTCCTTTCGGGAGGATGGCGGGAGGCGAGATGGTGCGATGTCCGTCCCGCAGGCGGGTTCAGCGAATGTGGACGATGGCCGGTATGCCGTCGGGCTTGGTCGGGCACAGTTCGCGGATCTCCGTGACCGCGTCCTGGGGGAGGTCTGCGAGCTCGCCGTCCTGCGTGTATCCGGCGAAGACGACCGGGCCCTGGAGTTCGTGACCGAGACTTCCGGCCAGGCCGTGAACGGCAAGACCGGCGTAGAGGTTGGGGAGCTTGTTGTCGCGGTGCTCCCCGGCGAGCACGACGATGGAGGGCCCGCTCGTCCGCCTGATGAACTGCACGGCTTCCGCCGAGTCGAGCAGAGCACGTGCGATGACCTTCGACTGCTCAGTGAGCGTGGTGCCGATGTAGAGGTCGCGGACCTTGCCGTCGAGGTCGATGCGAAGGGCGCGGATAGCGTCGGTCATGGGCGTTCCATTCGTTTGGGTGCTGAAGGAATTCCCTCCAACTAGTAAGGCTATTCTACTAACGTCGGGAGGGGGTGCAACTCCGTTCATGCAGGTCAGACGGTATGTGCCGCAGATCTCGAAGCGCCGAGCATCGGCGAGACAGCGGTCAGGCGGCGATGGCCGAGGCCTGCTCCAGCAGGTGTTCCGTCTGGCGGAGAGCGGCAATGATGCGGGCCTTGCCGAGCATCTCGTCGCGGTGCGCGAACACGGCGCGCGCGTGCTCCATGGCCTCCTCGACTGCGTTCGGGTTCGCGATCGAGTCAGCGCAGGCGACCGTCACGCGCGGTCCGAGATTCCAGATGATCGAGTTCACGGCGGCGCAGGCCGCGGCTATCTCGTCGATGTCGACCATCGACCACTGGAACTGCGCCGGGTCGAAGTCGTGTTCACGCAGGTACTGCGCCGCTGACCGCAAGAGTCCGCCACTTCCTGCAGCAGGGTCGTGGATGTGTTCTCCGGCCCGTGGCTCCTTGACGGCAAACGGGATGCCCACGATGGTCCCGGCCGCAAGGGCGTCCGCGATCGGGGCCGGCGTGTGGTACTCACCGAGACCTTGTTGGGCGCCGCTGGAGCGTACGAGCGTCATGACCGGCGACAGGACGTCGGTCTGCGCGCGCAAGTATGGATCCGAGTGGCCGGTGAGGTCGAACAGGCCTTGGGCCAGGGCCGCTTTGGTGACGGCTCGTACGAGGTAGGCGCGGTGGTCGTCGATCTCCTCGTCGTTCAGCCACTCGTGCAGAATGCGGGCGCGGTCGATGAGGTCGGGCCGATGCATCCAGTGGGTCGACCAGATCTCGCGGTACATCGCGATCAACTGCGTGCGGTCCTGGGCGAGGATCTGCGCCTTCAGGTCCGGACCGCTGCCGTCCTTCTGCCGGATCAGGGAGAGCGCGGCGACGATCCCGATGGGCACCTCGATGTGCGGACCGCCGTGCTGCCGGTGCCATACGCCCGCAACGGCCTCGCCGACCCGCATGGCGTGCCCGTGCGGGTCACCCGAAGGCTTCACTCGATGCGGCCGCGCTGGAGTCGCGGCCGCCGTGAGCGTGGGGCGGGACGGTGCGGGCGGCGCCTTGGGCGCGGTGAAGGCAGCCGGGATGGGCTTCGGCTCTTCTTCCAGAGCGGCGAACAGGTCGAGTTGCGTCACGAGTTGATCGCTTTCGATGAGGGGTGTGGGTGTGCGAGGGCCCGCCCCCGCAGGCAGGGGCGGGCCGGGATGCTGAAATGGAGACGGCCATACAGGCCGGATGGGGCGCGGGTCAGCCCTGGTTGATCCAGACGACGCCATAGGGCGTGTGCCAGGTGTAGGACAGCCCGGACTTGTGGATGTCGGCGCGGACGTCGTCCCATACGATGCGCCCGAGGCCGTCGCGGTACGGCTGAAGGTCCCAGCCCGCCTCGGCACCGGCCGAGGAAGTCAGGATGTCGGCGAGCGAGTCGCCGAAACCGATGACCCGCTCCCGGTACCGCTCGTGCATCTCCCGAACCTGCTGACGCCACAGATCGTCGCGCTCACCGGACTCGGCAGCGTGCCATCCGCGAGCGTCGATCGCATCGTGCTGCACGAGGGCGACCCAGGCCACGGCCCGTTCCTGCGATCGCACCGCAGCCCGGTATGCCACCTCGCCGATGACCATCTCGCCCAAGGTGACCGGGTCGAGCATCACCGAAGCTCGATCGGTATGCCGGGCAGTTGCGGCAAGCCTGGCTGCTCCTTCGGTGCGTTCCTGCCAGTGGGGCACCAGGTAGGTGAATGTCCCCACCTCGCGCTCGGGGTGCCGCAGGGAGACGCTCCACATGCCGCGCATCCAGCCCGCCACGTCATACCCCACCCGTCGTGCAGGAGTCCTGCCAGGCACTGAATCCGACAGGATCCCGCTGGCGCCACTGCCGGATGTACTGGGCGGCGACGCTGGCGTGTCCAGTGCGCTCGGCGTCCGTGAACGACTCCTTGACCAGGGCGTGGCTGCGGGGGTGCGGCCATGTCGCCTTCATGGAGTTCGGGGCCGCCACAGCCAGGTGCCAACTCAGATTGGCAGCCAGGAGCGCAGGGCTCTGCACCTCGATGGGAGTGCTCTCCATCAGGGCTATGCGGTCACTGTTGGCGGAGAACTGCAGCGGACTGTCGTACACGGCATCGTCAGGCATGTGCACCCAGACCTGCGGTCCGTGCCGATCGTGGGGCTCGGTGTCGATGACGGTGCGGTTGTAGGCCACGCCGGGGCCGTGATTCTTCGACAAGTACTGGACGGCCACCCGGTCGCCGGGCAGATAGAGATCCACGGAGATTCGTTCCTTTTCGCTGATGCAGTTCGCTGCCTGAACGTGGGCGGCGACCGCTGCCGCGCGCGCTCCGTTCGCCGGGCAGGGGGACAAGAGTTGGTCGAGCCCGATCACCAAACCCTGGACATTGCCGCGTACTTGAGCCTGAGCGACGGCATCGAAGGCCTGCGCAACCTGGGCGGGCGTGATCGCGTGAGGTACGGAGCACTCGCAGGTGCTGCGCGCTCGCTCGGCGAGCTTCGCCAGGACGGCTGGATGGTCCGCCTTCGACAGGCAGCCGGGGTGACGGCTGGCGGGGCGGGCTCGGCGCAGGTGGCTGTAGAAGCGGGTGCCCTCCCAGCCACAGACCAGGCAGCGCACGGGCCATAGGACGTCGCTGCCCGGATACCCGCCCAGTGGGGCCCAGCCGAGCTCGTCGATCCGGGCCAAGGCCTTGGCAGCTGAGGTCAGGTTACGGACGGTGGGTTGGAGCCCGGTGAGGTAGCCGCCGATGACCTCGGCGGCCGTTACAGCATCGGTGAGATGGGCGACCTGTTGCTGGAGCGTCATGGCTGGAGTAGTCCTCGCGGTGTGCGGTGGATCAGTTGGCGGCGTAGGCGCGCAGTACGGCGTAGGCGGTGGCGACGGTGGCCTGCGGGATCGCGAGGGCCAGTGGCGCGTCCGGGGCGATGGCCGCGGCGTCATGGCGGATCTTGAGGTTGCTGCCGTGGGTCTGGATGATCGTGAAGCGGGGGCCTGCCAAAGACGGGGTGGCTCGAAGTCCGGGAAACGCGGCGAGCACGGTGTGCACCTCGGAGGCGATGACGGCCGCAGAGGCTTCGACGTACGGCAGTTGCTCGTGCATCGCCGGTCGGGCGCAACGGATGGCCTGCTCAGCAGTGAGTCGCTCGAGGACCAGGCCGACGTGTACGGCGCCGTGGCGCGGTGAGGTCATGACGATCGCGATGAGTGGATCGCCGCCTTCGCGTGCCTGCAGTTTGATCTCGGTGCGCTCCCGTGTGCCCTGGGCGATCGCCGGAATGTTCGCCTCGCGAAGCGGCAGGCTCAGCAGTGCCAACGCCTCGATGGCGTCCCGGCGGCCGAAGTGCGGCAGGACCGCGGAGCGGACGATGTCTGCGACTGCCGTTCCGTCTGCCTGTGCCATCGCCGTCGTGGTGACCACCGGCTCGACAGGCCTTTCGGGATCGGTGGTTGTGGGAACGAAGGCAGTGATGCGGAGCTGGTCTTTGTCGATGTCGAGGCTGCAGTGGAACCCCAGGCGATGGGAGAGGATCGCGGTCTGTAGAAGGCCGAGCACCTCCCACTCCCGGCCCAGGGCGGTAGCGGTGTCGTGGGCAAGCGTGAGAAGGGGTGCGGGAACAAGTCGGGTGTCGTACATCGGGTCTTTCTGTGCTGAATGGGGTGTGGTGAGCGTCGGGGCGGGCTTTCACCCCCACCCCTGTAGTAGTTATTCTACTAACGTCAGGGGTGGGGTCAACTGCGAAAGCCCAGCTCAGAGGGGGGGCTACGAGGTGTGAGCCTTGGCGAGCGCGGTCTCCATCTCCTCGGCACTGCGACGTCCGAACACCTCGTCGTAGGTGAGCAGCCACGTCCAGTCGACGACCTTGTTGTCCGAGGCGCGCACGACTCTCTCGCCGGTGCCGTTGTGGATGTGCGGGATGGTCACCGACTTGGCGTTCACGCGCAGGACTTCGAACCACGTCGAGCCCCGGCGGACGAAGTCGCCCTTCTTGAAGTCGGCCTTGGACCACACCTTGAAGCCGTTCTTCTCCGCCTCCGCGATGACCGCTTCCCAGTATGCGATTTCCTCGGTGAGCTCCTCATGCCGGATCGTGAGCTCCAGTACGGTGTCCGGGTTGGCGATGTCCCGGTGGAAGCCACCGGCCGACTCTCCGCGCTGCCACTTCTGAACGCGCCGCAGGTCGGCTTGCAGCTTCTCGATGCGGCGCAGCGTCCGCCTCGGCGCCTTGCGGAACTGCTCGTACCCTTCAGCCGCCTTCTGGCGTCCGGACCAGTAAGAAGCCTTGCCACTTTCGCTGATGCCGGTCCGCATCGCGTGATCCATGCGCTCGATGTCGCGGCGGGCGCGGCGCTCCGAGTGGTGGCCGACCAGCACAGGCTGCCCCATGGGGATGCCGTCGGCGATCTGGTGGCCGCGCTGGTGCGCGGACTCGGAGCGGGTGGCGGCATTGTCGGCGTAGCCGCTGAACCGCTCGGCACGCCCCTCGGCGCGCTCGACACGGTCCGCCTCGGCTTCGGCGAAGCTACGCCGGTCGCTCTCGTCGATCTGCACATCGACCTCGAAGCCGGCCTCACGCAGGGCGGACGCGGCCGCGTTGATGTACCAGGTCTTCGCGGCGCGGTCGCGGGATTGCCGGATACCGAGCTGACCGATGGAGGGGAAGTAGCGGAAGCCGTGCTGGCGGACGATTTCGTAAACGCCATCACCCTTCGCGCTGCCCTCGATGAGGGTTCCGTCGCTGCGTGTATGGATGATCTCGATGGTCACTGCCGGGGTCCTTCTTTGAGTTCGGACAGGGGGATAGGGATGAGGGCCAGGCCGGTGTGCCAGCCGCCGAAGATGTCCTGCGCCGCGCGGTGAGCGGTGCGCAGCTGATACCAAGTGCCGTGGCCAGCCAGGGCTTTGGACGCAGTGATGCGGAACGCGACCGCCTCACCGTGCGTGTCGCGCACCGGCTGGTTGCCGTGACCGCGCAGCCACACGTAACCGCCGGGGTTCATGACTCTTCCGGGGCCGCCGCGCGGGAGCACAGAAGCAGCGCCGTCTCCAGGGACACCAAGAAGTCGTCACGGTCGAAGGCGAGAGACGACGCGGCATGGCGTGCCGAGTGCGGGCCGGCGCAGAACGCGTTCGCGTTCCCGTCCGGGTGCTGCTCGGCCCACGAGGACGCGTACTGGGTGAACGCCCACGCGTACTGGCCTGCGGACGAAGGAGATTCGAGCTCGGCCGCTGTGGCGGAGCGGGCCTCCCAGGCGGCTAGGAGGAGCACCTGCCGTCGTACTTCCGGGCGGGTCAGAGACCACAGGCTGGGCAGGCCGAAGACGACGAAGGCCTCCTCCATGTTGTTGTCCACAGCGGTGATAGCCCGGGCAAGGAGGCGATGGAGCGAGAGGATCTCCTGCTCGCCGTCCTCGCTCTCGCTGTTGCTGATGTTGTCGTTCACGGGTTCCTCGTTCGTCGGTGACGGCGTGGTGGCCCAGGACGGCCACCACGTGGTGCGGGATTCGGGATTGTCGGGGCCGGGCCGGCGCGAGAAGTTGCAGGCCGCGCGCACCTGGTACTCCCACGAGCCGTCCGGCCAGGGGCCCTTACGGTCGATGACCGTGGCAGGCGCTGATCTCAGCGCGAACCTGCTGCTTGCCACGGCGCTTGAAGGCGCGGCGGGCTCGTTGCACGTCCCGCCGGGTGGGAAAGTCGTCGCTGCGGCTGCGATCGCGCAGTCCGATGCGGCCGATCTCTCGTGGAGTGAGGATCACGTCGCGCCCCCTGCGGAGCGCGCGGCTTCAAGATGGCGGGCCGCGGCGATCAGCGTGCAGGCCTCCGCATCGCGGCCGAGCAGGACCAGCCCGCACACTTCGAACATCAACGACCAGTGACACTCGGGAACCGCATCGGCGAACTCCTCGAACGCCACAGCCTGTTTGGTCCGGCTGCGCCGGGTCCAAGCGCGGTAGACGATGCGCTGCATCGTGCGATTGGCCCGGCGAGTTTGGGCGCTGTTGAGGCCGAGGCTGCTGATGATCTCGGCGGCCGCCTCAAGCGGCAGGTGCTTGTCGAGCACGGTGGTCATCGTCTTTCGGGGATACGGATAGGCGGCGGTGCTGGCCGGGGCTGCGCCTCGGCGCGCCCCGCGGCGGGCATCAGTGGGCGGCCACGCCGAAGAGCAGCCAGCCGTCCTCGCCGTCGTTCGTGGTGACTTTGAGTGCGCCGGCGGGCCCGTATTTGCGGCTGATCCGCGGATCATCGCCGTCGAGCAACTCCTTCGCGCGCGCTTCGGCGTCCTGCTCGCTGCGCTTCGGCTCGTCGAGCAGCACCACCTCGTCCTTCTCGGCGATGGTGCCGGTGAAGCCGGAGGTCCCGTACTCCCACTCGGCATGCTCGTGAGCAGTGTTGAACGCCGTCTGCAGGTCGGGTCCGGCGGCGGTGGTGTAGAAGTCGAGAGCGCCCATAAGGAGGCTCCTTCCGTTCAGTTGAGGTCACGGCATGGCGCGGCCCGCCCCGGTGAGGAGCGGGCCGAGGGTGGTCCGAGTCAGCGGATACGTACGCGCGGGCGGTTGGTGCGCAGCGCGCGCCTGCGGTGCAGCAGATGTGCGTCCTGTTCGCGGTAGATCGTGTCGAGCACCTGGTCGGCGCCCTTGACCGCCTCTATCGCGTCCTCCAGGACAGATCGGCGCTCCTCGGTGCTGATCAGGGCACCCCAACGCTCCATGGCTGCGCTGTCTTCGAGGCTCTGTCCCCAAAAGCGTGCGTACTCGCGCCACGCGTGGATCAGCATGTGCCCGGCCCAGGTCATCGCAGTTGATGCCTGCTCCTCCGAGATGTCGTGCTCGGTGGCGACCTGGAGGACGGCGAGGGGGTCGTGCTGCGTCTCGGTCATGGAGGGTTGGTTCCTTTCGCGTTCCAAGAGGTCGAAGGGTTTCCCCCTCCAACTAGTTACTATTCTACTAACCATGGAGGGGGTGTCAAACCCGTTTGCCCAGGTCAAGAGGATGAATGCTCCGTGATGGTTTGGCCCGTCAGCAGGCGACTGCAGCCGCTTCTCGTCGCCGCGAGGCCCTCTTGCGGATACTCGCCGCACCCGCGCGCCGGGCCTCCGCCCGCTGCGCCGTCACCCGGCACTCCCCGCACAGTGCCTCCCCGATCCGCCTATGCCCGGCCACGCCGCTGCTCGTCCCGCACACTCCCGCCCGCGTCACCAACTTCGGCAACGGCGGCGCCTCATCGGCAGCGGCAACCGGCTTGCCGTTCACCCAGATCCGTCCCGCACACACCCCGTCGAACAAGCTCGACTCGGGCCGCACCCGCTCATGGCAGCGCAACGCGAACGGGCAAATCGCGCAGGCCTCCAGCAACGGCGTGCACGCCTCGGCCAGGCGCCGGGGGTGGCGCACGAGGTCCTCGTCGGGCACGTAAGCGTCGATGCCTGCACATGGGGCAAGGGCCGTCCAGGCGGCGGAAGTTGTGGCAGTGATCACGAAGCGGGTCTTTCTCGCAGGGAACGTCAACGGCTAGAACAAGGAGGGTTGAGCCACTGCCGCGGGCAGGATCACGTCGAAAGCGGAGCTCGCCAGCAACTCCAGTGCTGACGCTCGCTTCGCCCACGGTCGGTAGAACGTCGCCTCCCATGCCTTGACCGTGCGGAACGGCACCGGGCTGGGCACGTAGGCAGCGTCATGCGCAGCCACCGCCTCGACGGCCTTTCGCAGTGCGCCATAGCGCACCGGCGTCAGTCGCGCCCCGGCGACCTGAAGGGCGACGTGCCAGGTGACAGGACCTCGGCGGCCGCCATCAGTGGCTTCAACCTCGTAGATAAAGCCGTCGTCGGCGGCAGTCCAGTGCGTCTTGCGGCCGGCGTCCGGCTCACCTGCCAGGCGGCGCACGCTGCGCCCCCGGTTGGAACTCGCGAACTGCCGCGCGCCCCACGTGGCGCGCGCTTCGCGGTCGGGCAGGTCGAGGAACTCGAGTAGCGAAGAAGGGTCGAAGAAGTCGCGGACGGCCATCTTGAGGTCGTCACCGGTGAGGCTCATGACCTCGCCGCGAGACTGTGGGTGCATGAGGTCAGGTGCCGGGTTACGGCGCTGAGGAGTGACTCCAGGTCCATGTCACCGTGAGGAGCCTGCAGGGCGCTGTCGGGCACGGTGTCGTGGACGAGGCAGCGCCACTCGGGGGCGGGCCCGTCCTCGGGTACGTGGCTGACGTGCCAGCCCGTCAATGTCTCCCGCCGCAGGGGAAGGGCATCCTGGCCCGCGATGACCAGGAGCGTGCCGTTGCCGGCAACTGCGCAGACGGCGAGGCCTCCACGCGTCTCTATGTAGGGGTGAAGACCCGCGCCGTCGAGCGCGGAGTGCAGGTCGCGGTAGACCTCCAGGGCCCGTAGTTCCTCGGGTCCGTAGGTGGCGCGGATCGTGGTGACTTCAGCGACAGGATTATGCATGACACGCCAATCAAATTAGATAAACACCGGCCTATGTCTGGCGGTGGGTGAGGTGGAGGGCTTCCGTCGTTCGCTCTCGGGGCGGCACTAAAAGCACTGGTCGGGTCGCTTATGCGGTGACGTGACTGGCTAGTCACACCCTCGATCATTGAGTGTATTCTACTAACTACCTTCAGGGGTGGCAATCCACCCGCCGGAAGGTGAGTAGATAAGTACCAGCCTATTACGCGTGCCGGGTCGGCCGCTCACCACTCCCCTCGGCCGTTGCCGGACGCCCCCGCACGGCCCGCATCTCAGCGATCCGCTGCACCGCCACATCCGACAGGCCATCAGCGTCAGGTCGCTGCCGCACCTCGGCCAGCACTCTCTCGTTCGACGCGCGCTCGGCAGCCTTGCACCGCTCCTTCTCTGCCCGTTGCTGCGACTGACGCTGCTGCCGGGGGCTCGTTCCGCACCCACGGCACGAACTCCCCGGCCCTTCTGGATGTGCCGGACATGACGGCCCCACCAGGGCAGCCGCCTCTCCGCCAGCGTCAGCAGGCTCCCCTGTGGCTTCAGCCGCGGGGGTAGGGGGGTTCTTCTCTGGGTACTTGCTCTGGTTACTTCCTATGCCGCCTGAACCACCGGCGACCGGTGAACCGGCGACTGGTGAACCGACGCCTGGAAATCCGTCATCGGTCTCAGCCGGGTTCTCCTGCTCGAGCTTCCGCTTCACCTTGTGCGCGATACGGCGCGCTTCCTTGTCCGCGTACTCCTTGGCCACCCACTCCTGGGCCGTGTCGTACACCTCGGTGACGCTGATGATGTGCCCGCTGTTGTTCCGCTCGTTCTCCACCCGGTAGTAGCCGAGCGTCTTGAGTTCCTTCACTGCCTCCCGAACGGCATCACGCCCTTCCACGCCGGCCTGGGCGATCGACTCCGTACGGACCTTCCACGAGTCCGGCTTCGCTATCAGGTAGGCGAGGATGCCCCGCGCCCGAAACGAAAGCCGGGAATCTTCGAGAGTGGCCGTCGGCAACACCGTGAACCCGGTGGTCAGATGACGGCGCAGAATCGACACGGAACATGCCTCCAGGGCAGCAGAGCTTCGAAGAGATCAAGAGAGGGGGCCGAACCCCGCACCACCTGTGCGGGGCCGCCACAGAGGCCGTCAGGCGGTCTTACGGGCCGGGCTGACCTTGATGGTGCGCGGCGTCTTCTGACCGGCAGCTACGCGTCGCGGGACGACCAGCCCAGCACGGCACAGAACGTCGATCATGGCGTCCGTGTCCGGGAGCATGGGCACGACCAGGTCGGCGTCCTCGAACTGCTCCACCATCGCGGGCAGGTCCACCTCCTCCTTGGGGTTGCCGCCGCTCCAACCCAGATGGTTGGGCCCGTAGTTGCCCTCCGCGGAGTCGTGCAGCATGGCGCGGGCCTTCTTCTTGAGCCGGTCGCCCTCGCGGTACATCTCGTGCCCACGCACGTAGTCGGCCAGGGCCTGGGCGCGGTCGGTGTCGTCGTGAACAAGGACCGTCTGAGCAGGTGCCCCCGGTGTCGCGACGGGCCAGCACGCTTCGGCGAACGGGCAGTTGTCGCAGATCACCGACAGGCCGGGCCCGTCGTGGTCGCGGGACAGCTCTTCTGGTTCGGCGGCATCCAGTACGCGGTCCACCCACCAGCGGGCCTCATGCGCCAGCCACGGGTCGAAGTCGAACTCCGTGATGTGTTCCTCGCCGGTGTCGCGGCACACGAACCGGAACCGGATGCGCTGGACGTCGATCGGTCCGAGGCGGTGGAGGTACCGCTGACCGGGCATGTCGGCGAACCCCGTCGTGCGCAGCAGGTCGGCGTACAGCAGGACTTGCCGCATCTCCGCCGCCGTCGGCCCGTACCGCAGGACCCGGTCCCAGACCCTTCCGGACTTCGTCTTCACATCCTCGACCGTGATGACCTCAGCAGGCCGGATCGGCCGATGCCGCTTCGGCAGCCGTGCGGCCGTCGCTGTGTCCAGTTGGACCACGTCGATGTGGCCGCGCAGCACGTCGTCGGCGACGGTGCGCTCGATGAGCCAGTTGTATTCGTGGCGCGCGTCCTCGAGCAGGCCGCGGTGAATGTAGGTGCCGAGGATCGCCGCCCTCATGTCGGGCGATCCGGTCCGCTCGGTGCCGGCGAGGATGTATCCGGCCCGGCGTGAGCAGATCGTGTCGGAGGCGCCGAGCTGCTTCTGGCGCGAGCGAGGGCTGCGGGCATCCACCGCATGGGCGGCATCCCAGATCGACACCGCGGAAGGCGCGGTGATGGCGTGCGTGGTCACACTGATCTCCAAGAAGGCATGCCGGGGCCCGGCCCTACGGGAGAAGGCCCCGGCAGCAGTGAAAGGGTGAAGGTGTCGGTCAGGCGGCGGCGAACTCGTCGACGGGCAGTTCCTCTACCGCGCCTTCGGCCTCGGCGTCCTGCTCCTGCGCTGCGGCAGCGGCACGCAGCTTCGCCGCGTCCCCGGTGGGATCCGACAACTCCTCAGGGTTCTTCAACTCGGCGGCCTGCCGCTCGATCGCAGCCCGCACCACGCGGATCTCCTCCCGGGAGAGGTCCTTGTCCGAACTCGCCTCGGACCACAGCTTCTTCAGCTCATCAAGACCGTCCTTCGCGGCCTTCTTGACCTTCGGCAGCCACCGCTGCGCAAGGTCACCGGTCAGCTCCGGGGTGACCCTGGGCTGCGTGTGGACGGAGCAGCCCATCAGGTCGAACACGAGACGCTCGACGGTGAAGTCCGGCAGAGTCTTCGGCCTTCCGCTGCGCGGCACCTCGAACTTCAATGACCGCGCCCCGATGACCTGCGGATCACTGTCACGCTGCAGACGCACCCACACCGTCGCGTCGTACGCGAGGGACTTGTGGCCCTCCACCCGCCAGTCCTTCGTGTTCGGGATCGGATCACCATTGCCGTCCACGGCGGCCACTTCCTTGCCCCGGGCGAGCAAGATGACGATGCCCGGCATGGTGCGCACGAGATACATGACGGCCGCCCACCGCTCGTACGCGTCGTTCCACAGGTTCATCGTGGGCTTGATCTCGACGTCCGGGTCCTGGCGCAGCTTCGCCTGGTTCTTAGGAGTGCGGCGGGCCCGCTCGTTGGTCCAGTTGACGAGCATCCGCCACAGCAGCGAAACCGAGTCGATGACCAGGACCACGGGCGGCTCCTTCGCAGCCGCAGCCCGCTTGGCTTCTGCATGCACGGCCTCGATCTGGCCGAGGATGTCGCGGTAGGAGCCGTTGTGGTCGATCAGCAGGTAGTCCGCGCCGGGGACCCCCGCGTACTCGTCGGCGGTGTCCTCGCCAAGTTCCAGCCAGTACGCCTGGCCGGTCCGCTTGGACCCGGTGAACTGCGCGGCGATAAACGACTTTCCGGCCTTCTCGTGACCCTCGATGAGGATCTTCGGCCACGGCACGATGCCGGTGGGCTTGCGTGTGCGCAGGGCTGGCACGGTCACGGTAGACATACACATCTCCCAAAAGAGTGGAGTGGATAAGTACCGGCCTACTTCAGTGGCTGCGGAGCTGCCGGGTCTCGAACAGGGGCAACCACTCGGGATGCTGTTCCAGCAGGCGGCGCGCATAGCGTGAGCGGAAGTCGTTGTTCAGCTTCCACGGCTCACCGCGCGTTGCGCGCCCGTACTGCCAGCGCAGAACCTCGAACAGCATCCCGATGCCGACCCGCCTGAGCCCGCGGTCGACACAGTCGGCCGTCAGGACCTCGAGCTGCTCCAAAATCCACGGGTTGAGCCGATGGAACGCCTCGAAGCGTTCCTGGATGGTCAGCCCGTCTCCCGAAGTATCCGGATGCCGCAAAGGCGCGATCGGCAGCTCCAGCTGCATCATTGCTACCCCTCCAAGTAGATATGTACCGGCCTATTGTGCGGCATGGGTGAGAGTGATCAGTGACCACCCCTCAACCTCTACGCATATTCTACTAACGTGACGGCGGGGGTCAACTCCCCCCTCGTGTCACGACACCCGGTCACCGGCGCCACGCTCGAACCCGGAGGCGTAGCCGGCCCCTCGGGGGTAGGGGGTGTACTTCCGAAGGAAGTACAGGGGACGGGTCGGGTCGGGACCGCCGTGACGGGTCCGTACCGTCACGGCGTGACGAGGCCCCCTGACGTGCAAAGTTGCCCGGAGAAGCGATCCGATTCGAGGAACTTTCGAGATTATCCGCCGCCGGATCGTCGACGATTCGCGCCTGATTCGCCGACGAATCAGAGGGGATATTGTCCCGGCGCTGCTGCCCGGCAGCGTCCCGCGAGCCCTAAGCGCGTCGTCATGTCCGGCGCCATGGACGGCACCGAATGCCTGGCCATGGACGAATCGAGCATCCGCTTCCCGCGAGCCCCCAAGGCGCGAGGAGGGCACCCGAAGCGGGGCTCTCCCATCATGGGGAGGGTCGTTCAGCCGTCGGCGGTGCCGTAGTTGCCGCGCTTGGCGATCGACGAGCCAGGCCCCTCGTACCGACCCTCGCGCAACGCCTCGACCACGTCCTCGTGCAGCCTCCACGTACCCCCGCGCGAGCGCGCCAACGTCTCCTCGGCTGCTTCGAGGACCGAATCCAGCAGCCACACAGGGGAACTGGACAGCACGTAGTCGTCCGCAGCCACCATGCCCCCGCCCCGGCGGCGAGCCGACGACACTTGCTGCTGCGTCACTCCGAACAACGCGCCGTACTCCTGAAGCCCCACGAGAGCCGGCAACTCGCCCTTCGAAGCAGGCCGGAAAGTAGCCCGCTGCTCCTTCTCCAACTCGCGCAGCACGGTCTTGTCCAGCTGCCGCTCCTTGCCGCCGTCCGGATGAGCGAAGGCCACCGCCAGACCGCCAGGCCAGAACGGCTTGCCAGAGACGATCGCAGCATCGTCGTACGAGAGGTCACCCCGAAAAACCCAGCCGTTGCTGACCGTCGTGACGCCCACCCGGTACAACTTCGCGAACTCATGACGACCAACGATCAATGGCTTGGCCACGACAGCCTCCTTCCCTCTCCACGACAATCCGAGTTAGCAGAATACTTCCACTGGTTGTGGATAACGCACCCGAGCCGGCCCCGCCCCCGCTGTTACGCTCAGCGAGCACTTTTCAAGAGGTGCCGCAAGGCCCCCGAACCCAGAAGCCGGTGCACGGGGGCCTCGCCATACCCCCGCCGACGGCAACGCCGACAGGCCTGGCCCACCTCCGCCCCATGCACCCACACCGCCTCGTCGGAAGCGTGGATGGCATCGTGGCCGGCCGAGAGGGGCAGAACCCCTTGTGCACTCCACATCCTCCGGCGGCACACGGCCGCACCACCGAGCGGACGGTGACTTCGTGATCCGTCCCTACCGCCCCACCGATGCCCACGCTCTTAGAGCTCGCATCAACGCCGATCGCCCCCCGGGTCAGCCAGCCTGCACAGCGCAGACCCTCGACGAGGCACTGCGCGGCAACTCCACCCGTGACACGGCGTGCTGGCAGGAACTCGACGCGCCCCGCACCGACGTACTGGTAGACCACCGGGACTCCGTGACCGGAGCCGTCTCGTATGCGATCCGGCGCCGCGATGACGCTGTGGTCGTGCTGTGGATGCACTGCCGCGAAGAGGCCACGGCAAGCGGCCTGCTCATTGACCATGTTCTCGAGCAGGCCCGGCTCCGCACGGTCCACGCCTTCGAGTTCGCCTCCGCCTTCTCCAGCCTGGAAGGGCTCCCCGCGCAGCATCGAGCCACCACACGACGTGTCCTCACAGCCGCGGGATTCACGCAGCGTGACCTGTGGCGCTACCTGCGAGCAGAACTCCCCATCACCGGACTCAAGCGCCTGGCCAACTACTCGACGAGCCCCACAAAAGACCAGGCAGGCAGACACCTAATGGTCCAGGATGCCGGCACCTTGATCGCGGAGGCCACCATCAGCAATCCCGTCGACGGCATAGGTGTTCTCCGCTGGCTGCACGTCGAACCAGAAGCGCGACGACAAGGCCTCGGCACGGCGGTCCTCGCCTCCGCCCTGGACCTGCTGGCTGGCCTCGGAGCCCGAGAAGTAGTCGCCTTCGTCGACGACGATGCCCCTGGAGACCCTGAACGTGACCGCAGCGCGGCCAACGCCCTCTACGACGCCGTGGGCTTCACAGAGGTAGACCGCCTGCTCTCGTTCACACGAAGGCCCTGACAAGGAGTGCCTCGCCGCCGGAGGGAGCGGTACAGCGGCGAGACACCCTCAGCCTGGGGTCACGCCCGGCTGGACTGCGAACTCTCAGCAGTCCTGGCCAGGCCGCGACCATCAGGCCGCGTGATGGCCTGTACTGCCGTCGAGGGTGGCCAGACCCGCTCCTGGCGCATCCGGGGGAGAGCAAGGGGGCCCATCCTGGGCCGGGCTACCAGCCTGCGGACATGAGCCCCGAGGAGAGGCCACAGAGTCCGAGGAGGCGGAAGCCACGGCGACCTCGAACCAGACGGTCTTTCCTGCCGAGTCAGGACGTCTCCCCCAAGCTGCGGAGAGTGCCTGCACCAGGAGGAGCCCGCGGCCGCCCTCATCATCCGGCGTCGCACGCACCGGGGTCGGGAACTCGGCGTCGACGTCAGTGACCTCCACGCGAACCCGTCGATCCGTGCGAAGCACGAAGACGGCGCACGGCGCCTCCGTGTGAGTGACGGCGTTGGCGATCACCTCGCCAGCCAGCAACTCCAGATTGCACTGGGCCTCATCATCGAGTGGCGCGCCCAGTTCCTGAGCGACCGCGACAACCCGTCGCCGCGCGGGTGGCACTGCCTCCACGCACCCTGCGACCGTGAATCCGTGCGGCAGATACTGGAGCTTGCGGCGCACCATGACGGCAACCTCACTTAATAGCGGCGCTCACTGGATGTGAATGAACCATTCCAGGCGTGCAGCCGCGCACGCAGACAAACTGTCCACAGGCGCTCTATGCGTACGCCCTTGACGCTACAAGTGGGTGTGGTATCGGCATCCAAGTCGGCGAATGTGCCCCAGAGTTGGAGTCCACCACTACTGCACCAAACAGCGTATGGGGGTCGGCGCCGTAGCATCATCGCAACCCGAAGAACCGACCGCATAGGACCGCCGTGCCGCGCACAGAATTCTGGAACGCTCCCAACGCCCCGACAGCCAACACCCTTATCCCAGCATCCAACATGCTGGTCGTCCGCGACGAAGACGGCGCTATCCTCCTCCAACGACGCCGTGACACCGGCCAGTGGGCCCTCCCCGGAGGGGCACAGGACATCGGAGAATCCCCAGCCGCGTGCGCCGTTCGGGAATGCTTCGAGGAAACGGGAATCAGAGCCGAAGCAACCGGGCTGCTGGGCGTCTACTCGCCACCCCAGCACATCGTCGCCTACGACGACGGAGAGATCCGACAGGCCTACGAAGTCACCGTTATCGGAAAGCCCATCGGCGGTGAGCCAACCATCAACGACGAAGCGGACTGCGTCGAATGGGTCCTCCCCGATGAACTCGACACGTTCGACATTCACCCCTCCATGCGCCGGCAGATCGACCACTACCTGCGCGGGAACTACCCCCACGTGGACTGAGACACGAACCGGCTCCGGGAGGGCTTAGCCTCCGAGACTCCGCCAACCGGAGCGTGAGCCTAGACATCAGAGGGTCGAGGGTTGCCTGAGCGGGAGCGAAATGCACGGTGGCCCCGGAACTGCTCGCGGGGTCACCGTGCATGCGATGAGATCAGCGAGCGTTCTCGAACGCCTCACGGACGTTGCTGGGCACACGGCCGCGATCGCTGACTTCGAAGCCGTTCGCCTTAGCCCAAGCGCGGATTGCCGACGAGTCGTCCTTGCCGCCAGAGGCCGCCTTGGACTTCCCCTTCGCTTTCGAGCCCCCACGGATCCTGCGAGCGCCGTCAGCCTGCAGGTACGGGTTCAGGAGCTCAAGGAGCTTCTCGTAGTTCTCATCCGTGAGGTCGATCTCGACCCCCGCTCCGTCAATGAGGATGCTGTGCGTGGCGATTTCCGACGATTCCTCGCCGGTCAAGTCGTCCACATATGTTGTGACTACCTTCTGGGCCATGCGGGGGATCGTAGGCCACGTTCCGCCAGATCCGACAATCGCCTGCGCAGGGGCTGGGCTACGCCAGATCTCCCGGCTGCCACGTGCATGCGCGACGAGCTCAAATGCCGTTGCTCGATGTCAGCCAGAAACGTCACTGCCCGTGCGTAAGCCACGCACCCAGCGCCGCGACGACTGAGGCCTTCCGCCATTCAGCGAAGCACCGGTCCTGCTCGGTGGAGGGGAGCGCAGACAGAGTCGTTGCAGCACCCTGGGGTACAAAGATCGACCACAGGTCAGACCACGCCCGCTCTCCCTCCCCACGCGCAGGCTCCAGGGCGATGGTTCCCGGCTGCCTCGTGTCATCGGCGAAGACGTGGAAGTCTCCTGACGCATCCACGTAGACAGCGGCGCTCACGAACCGGCACACCCGTTCCTTCGTACGGTCTGCCAGATGAGTCAGCCCGCCAGGCCCCAATGCCTCCAGAGCATGTTTGACCATGGGCCCGGGCCACCCACCGAACTCGTCGATGTAGAAACCGGAATCTTCTACGAACAGAGGCCGGCCCAGGCGAGCGAAAGCCTGCTGAGCCTTGTGCCGAGCGATCTCCTCAACCGACACCGTTTGGATCTCATCCAGTTCCATGGGCACCTGCTCGATCTCGATGCCCCATGGAGCCAGATGCTCCTGCGCGGTACGAAACTTGCCTGGGTTTCCCGTGCACATCGCCAAGACATGACCGGACACGGACGAAGCCACCCTCTCTAACGCGCTGCACCGATAACTCGTTGAAGCCGATCGGTAGTTCACCACCGAACTTGGGACACAGGACTAGCTGGTGGTCATTGGCCGCCGGGCAGCCTTCGCGAACATCCATACGGCCAGCGCCTGGACCGCGAGCAACGCCACAGTCCCTGCAGCGACGGCCGTGGACACGGAGGCACGGTGAGCGGAGGGCGCCGACGCCACCACCGACGCGCCGACCAGCAGGAAGGCGATGCCAGCGAGTAGCACCCCTACCAACGCGGCCGCGCGCCACACCAGCGCATGCCGCCATCGGACGAAGCCACCCCGCCAGGCGGCTTCGGCGGGCTTGGACTCGCACTCCGGGGTGAGCGCCTGTTGCACACAGCCGTGCGCATCTTGGGCCCGCATGTACATAACCCAGCCGCGCAGCAGCCACTCGTCGTGCTCCTCACGGGAGAGTGTCCCGTCCGCGGGCAGCACCTGCAGTGCGTCGTGCGCAGCGTCGAAGGCGGCCTTCGGACTGCCGCCGTGCAGCAGCGCGCCGGCGCGATCGAGCAGCTCCTCAAACCGCATGAGCCGGGGGTCGTCGATCACCATGGCGGGGAGTCTGCCAGGCGGCACGGTGTTGCGGCAGGGGCTAGCGGTGGAGTCGTTAGGTTCAGGCACCGTCGAATTCGGCGACGAGTCCGGTCCGGATGCGGGCGAGATGCTCGCGAAGCGGCGTCCACGGGAACGGCTGGGTTTGATCACCGGGCAGCACGATCACTCCCCACTCCTGGAGTGCGCGCAGCGATCTCGCGTACACGGGGTGGCTGCTCAGGCTGGCGTTGGCCCACGGCGCCACCACGACGGGGCGTCGCGCGCCGATCGCCTCAGCGGCCACGGCCAGAGCGAGGGTATCGGCGGCCCCGACGGCGAGCTTCGTGATCGTATTGAACGTCGCAGGTGCCACGACCACGGCCTGAGCCTGCGGCAACTCCTCGGGCGCATCGGGGACGAAGTCCCAGTGCACTGCGTGCTGCGACTCGCCCTCAGCGGCCGCGACATCGAGGAAGCGCAGCCCTACGGGGCTGGGCACGATGTACGGGTCCCAGCCATCGCCCCGAAGCGCAGCCGCGAAGCCGGGAAGATCCCCGGTTGGACGTGTGCCGCAACCGACGAGATGAACCACAGGGCGCACAGCAAAGCCTCCTCCCACCAGGTGCCGATCATGGCACCGTCAGGAGGAGGCCGCAGGCCGCTTGGGACGAACCGCGTGGCCGCGACAGTCCGCGGCCGGCTCGGGTCTAGAGCCGTGTCGGGATCGGCGGCTCCTGATGGAGTGCCTTGGAGGTCTTACGGTCCTCAGCCCGCTGCACGGCCTCGCCGGTACCGAGGACCGCAGCGACCAGAGCAAGGATCAGTCCGGTTGGTAGCCCGTCCACGTAGTAGGCGACCAAAGAGAGCGCCGCGGCGGCGATGGCGTAGAGACGGGTGCTGTGGGCGTGAATGAAGTCGGTCAAGGTGTCAGTTCCCGTAGGCGAGTTGGTGCAGGAGGTCCCAGCCGCGGCGGCCGATCGCCGGATCGTTGGGGCGGCCGGTGGTGAACAGGTTGTGCTTGCGGTTGAAGCCGGTCACGGCCTTCTGTGTCTGGGGGCCGTAGTTGTCGGCGAGCGGCACCGACCGGTCGAGCCAGCCGGTGTCCTTCAGTGCCATTTGCAGGCTCTTCGCAGACGGTGACGAGCGGCCCGGAGCAAGACCGTTCGGAAACGGAGGCGGCGTGTACGTGCCCCCCGCTGCCTTCCCGGGGACGGTGAGCTTCTGGCCAGGCGTGATGACGTACGGGGCTGTGATCTTGTTGACCTGAGCAAGGCGCTCCCAGCTGACACCGAGCTTCTTGCCGATGCCGGAGAGCGTCTCCCCGCCCTTGACGACATACGTCGAACCGCTGGCACCCTGCGAGCCACCGCCTGAACTACCACCGCTCGGCTTGGACTTCAGACGTCCAGCAACCCGTTCACGCAGCCAGGCCATGGTGAAGCCCTTAGGGTCAACCTTTCCGGGCTGCCACTCCTTGTGCCCGATCACGCTCGCCGCGCTCCAGCCGTGCGCCCGGCACAGTGCGGTAGCAGCCCGCTCGATAGCGTCCAACTGTGTGGGCGGCCAAGGATCGTGGCCGTCGCCGAGGTTCTCGCACTCGAAGCCGTAGAAGTGCGTATTGCCGTCCGTATCAGCCTCGTTCGCTGCAGGCAGCGCACGCTCCGCGATCACGGCCCGCAGAACATCACCGTCGCCCCGGCCGGCATGGTTGGTGCGCCCCTGTCCGATCAGGTGCACCGTGCCGTCCTTGGCGATCATGCCGTGGCACAGCGGACCCGGGAGACCCTCATATCCGCGCTCGACAATGCCGACGGTATTGCTGGTGCCGGAGGTCACGGTGTGGTGGATCATCACCCCGTTCACCGGACCCCACGGACCCTTGTGATTCCTGTTGTGGGTCTTCCAACCTGACCGTTCCACCACTCGCACGCCTTCGGCGCGCAGTGCGGCAGCGAGACGGTTGGCAGTGATAGGTGTCGCCACGTTCGGCGCTCACTGTTCTCCCCGCGCCCGAACTTCTCTGAGACAGCCCTCCACCAGGACTACGGTGCGGCCCCGCGCGAGGCGAGCCACAACTGCAGCGCCATCAGCAACAGCGGCGACAGGAACGAACTGATCACCAGCCGCCGCGTCGCCGCAGCCTGCACCTGGTCCTCGCGACGCTGCTGCTCGGCACGCTCCGTCGCCTGGTCATGCTCACCACGCAGGCCCGCCAGCCCCGCTTCGATCTGGCTGATGCGCTGATCAACCGCACGCTGATCCGCCCGATACACGTCCTGCGTGACCACCTGATCCAGGCGGGCGGCGAGCTGGGCGAGGTCGCCTCGCAGGTCCTCACGCAGCTGCGACACAGCACGGTGCAGCTCCCACAGCGTGGGCTCCGCACTCGGCGGCACCGACATCAACGATCACTCCAGGCGGCCCCGCACCACTGTTGATCGTACGGCGCCCAAGAACACCATCGACCGGGTGAGGACACTGCGCCATCTCACCGACAACGAGATCACCCGACCTCAAGAAGCCTGGTCAGCGGCCGCACGGCTGCCAGCCTGACCAGATGCTGCTGATGCTCACCGGATCGAGCTGCTCGGGGAAGTCGACCCTCGCGTTCGCCGCCGCCAAACACCTTCAATACCTCGCGGTCCACGACACCGACGAGAGCGGTGTTCCCGACAACCCGCCCCCACACTGGCGGAACCTCAATACCGAAGAGTGGATCAGGCGTGCGCTGGACTATCAGCAGCAAGGTATCGACCTGCTCCTCACCGGCCAGGCACCTCTCGGCGAGATCCTCGCAGCACCATCCGCCCCCTCGCTCAACGGCATCGCCGTGTGCCTGGTGGAAGTAGCCGAAGCCGAACGGCGCAAGCGCCTCGCTACTCGTGACCAGGGCCGCTGGTCCGAAGCCCAGACTGAGGCATTCATCAACTGGGCCGCCTGGCACCGAGCCCACGCGCTGGACCCCCATCACCGCCCGGACGTCATTACCTCCAAAGGCGCACCCGAGACGGCCTGGCAGCGGTGGACATCGTGGGCGGCGGACGACCCCCGGTGGGACACGTACGTCCTGGACACCACCGAGCGGACCGAGGAGGAGTGCGTCGAGGAACTCGCACAGTGGATCACACGGCAGCGGGAGTTGGACTTGGCCGGACAGCTTCCCCTGAGCGGTGACTGGGCGACGCGCCTCTGACTTCCGCGGACGCCGAGGCCGTACTCGGGCCGCGCTGCACATGGTCGTGGGGCCGATCCCGCTTCGTCGAGATCGGCCCCACCCTGAGCAGCTAGCACCGTGAGGCGGCCAGCTTCACAGCATCATCGCGGTGCCTGCTCACGGATGGCTATGACAGCGATAGCCACATCCCGCAGCAGCCCCACAACCCCCAGGGCGACGAGAGCCCAGATCTGGGTCGGCGTGGTCACGTACCCGGTGGCGATGGCGACCGCACTGCCGCTGCTGCTCACTGCCGTCCAGCTCAGTCCGAAACGTGGGACTCTCAGCACGAAGAAGTCCATCGGATGACCGCGCTCGACCGTCTGTCGATCGTTCTTCACCAAGGCCCCCAGGCGTCGTTGGTGCTCTCTTCTGGCTCGACAACGCGTTCGACGCTACTCGCCAACATCGGTGCGCGAAGGGGCTGTTCACTCGACCGGATGGCATATAGCGGACGGGTCTTCCGCCTCGACGCGGCGGAGGTGTACCGTGCGGCGCCGCAACCCCTTGTAGTCCCTTCGGGTGATGAATCGCCCGATCTGCTTGACGCGGTGGCGCTACACCTCTTCGACTCCACGCTCGTATCTGCTGTATGTGGCTTTTGATCCTTGGTGGTGACCGGAGCCGGCAACCGGGAGATCCCTCTTGTCAGCGAAGCGACGACGCGGCGGCCCTCGACCTCATAGACGCCGCCCAGGTCGTAGGCATTGCACTGGCCGATGGAACGACGGCCGTTCTCGAGGCGGCTGATCTTCGACTGCGAGATGGGCATGTGCTCCGCCATCTCCGCGGCCGTCATGCCCTTGAGCCTCTGGGAGCCTACGCAGTTCCTAGCCCGATTGGCGTCGCCTGAGAGTGGGATTGACGCTGGACATCATGGGACGTCCACCTCCGGCCGCGTGATCTCCGAACTGACCGCTGCTGCCGGGTTGGGGGCGGGCACAAGGTCGGTGAGGACCTGTCCGCATCGCATGCAGATACCCCGGTAGGTGGGCGGCTCGCTGTTCGCGTAGAAGGAGGCCGTGAAGGCCTGGCCTTCCACCGGGCACTCCGGCGTGCGGCACGTGGCGGTCATGGAGACCGGCGCTTCTTCGTCCACGGGTGTCAGTCCTCTCCCATGATCATCCAGTTGACCAAGGTCTTCGTGTTGTTGGTGCGGTAGAGCCAGATCGTCAGCCCGCTGGCCGAGACACCGGTGACGCCGACGCCCAGGACCTTGTCGCCAGGCGCCGAGGTGACCGGGGTGACGAAGGCGCGGTGGTTGGCGCCCTTGATATTGCCGCCGGTCAGAGTGACCGAGGTGGGCTTGTTCGGCACGGGGGTGATGGTGGAGGTACCGATGGAGATGTTGTCTGCCCGCAGTACGCCGGCCGCCCGGATGGCGGGCGCGGACACCGTTGCTGTCTTGTCCGTGAGGGTCAGGCTGCCGCCGTTGCCCTGGAGTTGTGCCACGTTCTTGTTGAGGAACAAGCGGCCACCCACCGCTTCGGCCCCCTTGACCGTGATGCGTTCCGCGGCAAAGAAGTCGTTGCCGAAGAACGTGCGCCACCTGTAAGTGCCCCCGCTGTCGGGGTCGGTGAAGCTGCCGGAGTTGATGCCGATGTTCGCATCCGAGGTGCTGCCGCTGACGTTGACGAACGCCTGGTTCGTTCCGTCCACGGAGGACCAGTAGATGTAGGGGTAGGCGGCGTTGGGTTCCATACCGATGCTGGAGCCGTTGCTGCCGATCGCCCGAAGCCGCGAGGCGCTGAGAACAAGCCGGGGCCCGTCTGCCGCGGTCTGGATGGTGGCGCCGGTGATGGTCTTGCCGTTGATCGCGTTTGCGTCGAGCTTCTCCGCTGTGATGGACCCGGTCTTGATGTGGGTCGCCTCGACCGCCCCTGCTCTGATCTTGGCGGCCGTCACCGAGTTCGCAGCCAACTGGTCGGCAGTCACCGACAGGGCAGCCAGCTTGTCGGTGGTGACCGCGAGCGTGGCGATCTTCTCTGCGGTGACACTGAGCGCGGTGAGCTTGTCGGTGGTGACAGCCCCCGCTGCGACCTTGGTCTCGGTGACCGCACCCAACGCGATCTTCGCCTCGGTGATCGCCTGCTGGGCGATCTTGGTCTCGGTGATGATCCCGTCGAGGACGTCCTGGGCGACGACAGCCGCTGGCCCTACCGGCCCCACGGTGCCGGAAGGCTGCGCACTGGCAGTGCCCGACAGGTTCCGAGCCAGCAGCCGCACATGGACAGGAGCCTCGGCAGGGATGGGTACGGTGCCACCCCGCGGGGACTCGAACGTGCTGACCTGAGTCTCCTGAGCGGGCTCGAAGCCATCGGTGGCCGAGGCGTGGACCTCGACGCGGGAGAAGTCCAGCGGAGTCACATCGGCATCCATGAACAGGCCATCCCACGTGACGGCCACACCACCGAGGACCGGAGTGAGCGTGGGAGCGGTGGGTATGGGTGGGGGCGGTCCGTTGACGTGCACGATGCCGCTCGTGCCGTCTGCCTGCTGGCCGATGACCGCACGCAGCGAGCCGTTCTCGTCGTACACGTCGACGGCGCCGTTCTCGAGACTGGCGTTGGCGAGCTTGGGGGAGCGGATCGCCGTACGGAGGAGCTTCTCCAGGCGGGCGAGCCGAGTACCTATGTCTGAGGGCAAAGAGATGGTCCTTGATCAGGCGGCGGTGGCGTACTGGTGGGCGCCGGCCGGTTCGAGTTGGATGGTGGCGGTCTCGCCCTGGCTGGTGTCGGGGCGGATGGTGTAGCCGGTGATGCGGCACCACCCGGACCAGTTGGTCCACTGATCGCGGACACTGACCTGCACGTCATCACCGATCTGCCACGACCCGATCGGCGCAGAGGGATGGTCCCGGACAGTGATCTCCTCTACCTGCCCGAGGTTCTGGCGCCAGGCGCGCTCCGCTTTCGCCCGCTGCGCGAGCACGTCACGGCCGCGCACGTCGGGTAGCTCGATGAGGTGCTCCAGGCGCAGCCGCCTATTGCGGACGGCTTCGATGGCGCGCTGCTGGGCGCGGCCCTCACCGGTGCCGGTGGCGATGACAACCTGCGCGTATTCGTCGGCGCTGTAGGTGACCGGCGTGGAGTCGATGATGTTGATGCCGGACCCGAAGGCAATGTCCGTGCGGCGGGCGCCAAGCCGCGGGTAGCCGAGACGGATACGGCGTACCGGCTGGTGGTTGTGGTCCCACCAGGTGCCGCAGGTGTAGTCCGGCGAGTTCGGGTCCTTCACTAGATCGTCGAGCAGGTCGCCGAGTACCGGGTTCTCCCACCAGCGTGAATGCCACGGCTCGGCCGGTGTACCTACGGTCGCCTTCGACGTCGTGTTGTCCACGCTCACGCCGAGGTCCCCGTCCGGGACGGACTGCGCGTAGGCGGCAATGTCGCGGATGACCTTGCACGGGTCGGCGCGGACGTACGGGCCGCGGCCGCCGAGCTCCCCGTCGAGGTCGTGCCGGTGGTGGAAGTACGAGGACCAGCCTGCGGCCTCGATCTTCATCTCGTTGCCCTCGGGCTCGGTCTGCCAGATGATGCCGCCCCAGCGCAGCAGCCCGTTGCGCTCCACATACAGCAGCGTGTTGCCCGGGTCCGTGAGTTCGGGATGCGACCACACCAGTCGGGGTGAAAGAGCCCCTCGCAGCTGCCCCGGCCCATTCAGTTCGGGTCCGAACTCGACACCCGTCAAAGGGAGATGCGGGGAGAGCCATTCCCCGGTGAGGGCGTTCTGCGTCATGTAGCGGTAGGCCACCCGCTCACACCGCGCCTTCGGTGAACTCGATGTCTGTGATGATCGACGTGCCGCCGTCCACGCTCAGGTCGCCCTTCCAGTTCGCGGACATGGACGCCTGCATGTACAGGGTCTGCGTGGTTCCCCGGTAGGAGGCGGGCAGCGTGATGGTGTCGGCGACGACGGCGGTGGAGCGGCGTACGACCTTGCCCTGGTTGTCGTCGACGACGGTGTCCTGGCCCTCGATGCTGCCGAACACCGGCTGCAGGCGGCCGTAGAGGGAGTCGAAGTCCATGCGCAGGCCGGCCAGGGTGATGGTGAGGATCAGCTTCGTGGCCCACTCCGGCACCGGTATCTGCCAGCGGGCGTCCGGCGGCCAGTTGTGCCACTTGTCGTCATCGCGCCACGCCTTGGTGAGCTTGCTCGGATATGCCGTGTAGAGCGTGCGCTCGCGGCGGGGGTTGGCCACTTTCCGCAGGTCACGGATCATCGCTGCCGTGATGGTGCCGGTGTTCGCCGGGATGTCGAGGCGCGCCAACCCAACCCCCGTCACGCCCTTGGGCACCGAGGTGGTGGTGGAGGAGACGTTGGGGATGACGTCGAAGAAGTTGATCGCATCCTTTGCCGGATCCAGACCGCCCTCGAACTCCGGGTCCTGTACGCGCAGCACGATCAGGTCCGAACGCGGCACCGCACCCGTCGGCGCGATCGGCACCGTGGACGGGCCGATGTTGTACGCGGTGTAGGAGCCCTGCCACATGTTGGCCTTCCCGCGGATCACCGCCGAACCATCCCCGACCTGCACACCACCCCCAGGCACCGGCAGGGAAGTGACCTTCAGGTCGCCAGCTTCGGTGACCCCTTCAGCACCGTGACTGAGGTCCTTGATCATCTGCCGGAATGTCTGGGCAGAGTGGGTGGCGCCGTCCACCAGCAGAGGGGCTTGCGCGAGCGTCATTGAGGGAGGACTCCTTGTATCTAGAGAGCGGTGTAAGCGGCACGCCAGGCCACGGTGAGGCGGGCGGATGCGGTCGGGTCGGACGCGGTCCAGCGGATCTCGCTGCGGCCCGGAGGCAGGCGGAAGGCCTCAAGGTTCGACGTGGTGGCGACACTGCCGCCGTTCTCCCGGGTCACCGTGCACCGGCCGGGCCGGGTATCAACCCGCGCCCACTGCCCGGCGGCGAGCGTCACGTTCAACGCCACCGAACGCCCCGTCTCCACATGCGTAATGACCGGGTTGGCGCACGGCCCATACACGGTGACCACCGGGTGCGTGTCGAGGTTCCCGACGTTGGTGACCCAGCCCGGCCGGTTCTGCCCCGACGGATTACCGCTCGTCACACGGATCGGAGCCTGCACGGGCGCGGTGAAGCCACCGCCGGACAGCCAGCCCAGCCGCAACTGCTCCCGCTCCTCGACATCGGCGTAATACCGCGGATCGGTCGCGAACTCGATGTCCAGAGGGATCCACCCGAGGGCGGCCTTCTCCCACGAATCCTCCAGCTTCCGCAGCCTGCCGAACAGGACACGCACCGGGCTGCCAGGCCACTTGATGCGCAACGGCATCACCGCCCCACCCCGCGTACGGACCCGAGGGTCATCAGCGGCCAACTGGAGGTCGGCGAGTATCTGCCGTCCAGCAGCGGGATCGCCGGGGGTCTTGATGGCGCAGTCGATGCGGATGGTCCGCGCCTCATACCAGTCCGGGGCCGGCCACGCCCCATCAGCGTTCGGCCGCTCCACCAGTTCCCCGCGCACCGCAGGCCGGGCCAGGCCAGTGATCTCCGCGATCGGAATCTGCGTGTTGTGGCCGAGCCGGATGCCACCGAACTCGAGCTGAAAGTCCTTGAGTTCACTGCTCATCGCAGGACGCCTCCTCGGCGGGCCCGGCGCATCTGATAGGCGACCGTGGAGGCAATGTCGTCGGCGTTCGCTCCGGCGCGAGTGACGTGGATGGTCTGCTGGCCGATCGCCGGTGCCTGATGCACGACCACGACCCGCGCACGCCCATCGGTGGCATTGACGAGGCGGCGTGGAGCCAACCCGCACCCGAACCGGTCCGCGGTCTCGGCAAGGACCCCCGTAGCCCGGCCCCGCTTCGCAGCAGCGTGCGGAATGTAGGACTCGCCGCCCGTCTCCGGCTCCGCGAACTTGATCAGCCCACGCTGAGAGGAGTAGACGCCCGGCTCCCAAACGCCGCCGTCGGCATACGCCTTGCCCGCGTTGGCCTTGACGAGATCGGCGAGGAACCGGTCGGCCTTGCCCGTTTTCTTTATCTGCCCCTTTGCCTTGTTGGCGATCTCGATGAGCCGGTCCTCGTCGATCCCCGCCGACTCGGCCACCGAATGAATGCCACGCCCCTTGGCCAGGGCACCGATGAGCTTCACGAAGTCGCCGAGCTGATCCGAATCGAGAGTCTTCCCGGCAGCCTGGGCCGCGCTGTTGGCCTGCTTCGCCTTCTTCTTGTCGCGCACGGCCTGCGCGGCGAGCACCTCAGCGTTCTCGTCGCCCTGCTCGGCCAGCCGCGTCGCCAAGGCCCCGTACCCGCTGGAGGCCAGTTTGGCGAGGTTGTTCTGGAAGGTCGTGGAGTCCTTGACCGCGTTCTGGAGCTGGCCTGTGTAGTCGCCCAGTGTCGCCTTCGCGGTGCCGGCGAGCTTGGTGAGCTGCGCGGCCATCGACTTCACGTACTTGTTGGAGCCGCGGGCCATCTTGCGGGTGAGCGCAACACCGTCCTCACCCATCTCCTCCAACGCCTTGGCGACATCGGTACCGGCCCGTCGGGACACGGTCGCAAGGTCGTTGCGCCAAGCCGAGGCGGTACGCACCGAGCGGCGCAGGTTCCGCTCGAACATGCCCAGGTCGAAGTGCTCGTTGCCGCCCTTGCCCTTGCGCTGCGACTTGGAGACGACCTCAGAGATCCCGAACCCGGAATCACCGAGGGGCTGGTACGACCAATTCGACAACCCGCCGCCCGCGTACCACTCGACATCGCCGCCGAAGCGCCGCACGACCTCCTCGACGATGGCCTTACTGCGGGGCCGCTTGCCTGCGGCCAACGGCACGTAGGCCTCGCCGTGTGTCTCGGGCTCCGCCCACACCCGCATCGCACCGGCCGGTGCGATCTGCGCGACGTGGTTCTCGCGCACACCACCGTTCGCATAGAAGTCGAGGACAGACCCACGCGCCTGCGGGGCCTGGATCAAGTCCGGGACGCCGTTGCCGTCCCGGTCTGAACTCGTCGGCTTCAGAAAGACTCCGATGCCGATTGACCGGCCACTGATCCCATTGATCGCGCCCTGGATTCGGCTCGCCGCGTCCGTAGCTCCGGTCGTGGGCACGGTGACGGTGACGTTCTTACTGCCCGGCACCTCGGCGATCTTGAAACCGAGGTCCTCAAGCTGCTTACGAGCCGCCCCAGTCGGCGCGCTCACCGTGACGCTCTTACCGCCCGGGACACCGGCAATCTTCTGCTTAACCGCCTCCAGGCTGTCGATCGTCGCCTGCGTCGAAGCAGTCACGTTGACGTGCTTGCCGCCCGGCGTCTGCGCGATCTTCGCGATCAGGGAGTCCAGATCCGTGCGCGCCAGGTCCGTGGGGGCGGTGACCTCCACCCTGCGGTCTTTCAAGTCCTTGATCTTGAAGCCGAGCTTCTCAAGATCCTCGCGCGCATCGTTCGACAGCGTGGAGATCGTGATGGTCTTCTTGTCCGGCTGAGCCTTCAACGCCTGCTGCACAGCGATGAGTTCAGCCATCGCCTCGTCCATGCCGGCCGTCTGCAGCAGGATCGACACCTGCGAGGGGACCAGACCGGCGTTGTCGGCGAGCTTCGCGGCCGCCTCGGCGGACAAGCCGAAGCCCTCAGCAGTGGAGATCGCCGAATCGCGGGCCGTCTCCATCTGCTTCTGCGCGGCCTGCAACGCCTCCGGAACGGACTTCCCGTTCGCCTCCGCGTACTGGTAGGCCGCGAGCGCAGCATCTGCGGAGTTCGTCGACAGGCCCTGCAGCAGGTCGTACAGCTTCTGCCCGTTGCGGGTGACCGTGGACAGCGAACCATCCATGTTCAACAGGGACTTGCCGTACCCCTGCGCGTTGTCGACGCCCCCCTTCAACGCCTCGGCCGCATCCGACACCGACCGGTTCAACCGTGCCTCGGCCGCGGACAGATTCACCGAGCCGCCAGCCAGGATGTTCAGCGCGTCATGGAGGGCTCGGGCACGGGTATCGGCGTCTGCCGTGGTGTCCGACAGGCGGCGCATCGCGTCAGAGAACTTCCCGAACGGACCCACCGCATCGCCTGCGGACCGGCCCGCGGCACCATTCACGTCAGCAAGATCGCGGGCATCCTGCACGGCCTCGGACATCTCACCCTTGACGGAGCCGAGGGCCTCCGCAGCATCATGTGCGCGCTGGCCCACGTCGTTGTACATGACGCCGCCGCCCTTGACCGGCTCCAGGTTGATCGCGGCGACGTCCTCCATGCGCTTCTGGAGCTGTGCCAGGCCGTCGTCCTGGCTGAGGTAGGCGTCCGTGAGCTGCTTGATGGGCACCCCGGCCGTCTTCATGACGTCGACCAGGCGCTCCTTGCCGTCGAGGACCTTGGTGTCCATCAACTGCTGCGCGGCTGCGGTACGGACGCTCTCTGTCACGGCGCCGTTCGACTCGCGCAGCGCCTGGGTGAGGCTGCTGATCCGCGACTGGTGCTCGGCCGCCGCCTGGGCGGCTTTCTGCTGGTGGGAGGCGAGCATCGACAGCCCGACGCCTGCGGCGGCGAGCGCCACACCCCACGGTCCGCCGAGTGCACCCATGAGGCCGCGGGCCGCTCCACCGACACCAGTGCCGATCGCACGCGCCACTCCGGTGATCGGTCCGTTGGCGTTGCGGAACGCGGATGCCATCTGACCCACTACCGGAATGCGGGTCTGCATCACCGCGAGGGCCTGGCCGATCCGGCCGATGGACTGTCCCTGCGCGGCTGCGAGTGTCTGCTGGAGTTTCATCTGGTCCCCGAGGGACCGATATGCGCCCACGACGGGCCCGGACACGGTCTGTCCGAGCCGCGACATCATGGGTGCGACACGGCGCGCCATGAGCATCGCGATGATCGCCGTCTGTACTGGCCCCGGCAGCGCCCCGAACCCGCGCACCAGTCCGGCCACGACATGCCCGATCGGGACCAGCGCACCCGACACCGTGCGAGCAGCCGACGAGACCAGGTTCAGTGCGGTGACGATGATGTCGAGCGCGGTCCCGCCCGCATCGGCCTCCTCGGCCACATCGCTGATGGCGTCGGCGACGGGGGAGACGGCGGAGCCGACGTTGCGCAGGATGTCGATGACGGCGCGGCCGCCGTTGATGAGGACGTTGAACCCCGCAGCTGCGGCGTCGAAGGCAAGGTCCTTCAGCGGCCCGCCCAAACCGCCCAGCGAAGCACCGACCTCGGCAAAGCCCGCCGAGACAGCCTTGGACACCGACGGGCCGGCCAACGTGTACAGGTCGTGCACGTAGTCGATGGCGGCCGCCATGCCGGGAGTGGCAGCGGCCATCCCGGAGGTCAGGAGGCGTGTGACCTTCTCCAGGCCGGGTGCGGCCGCCGTGTAGAGGACCTGCCCGGTGTTCGAGGCTTGGGTCTTGAGCTGGCTGACCGCACCCGCCAGCCCCTTGGTCTGCGATGCGGCGATCTCCCCGGCCGCGCCGGTACGGGCGATGGCCGTGTGCATCTGGTCGAAAGACTCGACACCCTGGTGCGCCAGCGCCGACGCACCCGCGAGTGCAGGCTTGCCGACCACGTCGGCGAGGGAACCCAGGAAGTCCTTCTGAGACATCCGGTTCTGGGCCTGCTCGAAGCCCTCGATGACCGTACGCAGGCCCTTGAAATTGCCCTGCGTGTCCCACGCTTCGATGCCGAGCTCGGCCAGGCCCCGCTTCATCCGGGCCGTGGGCCGGGACAGGTTGGTGAGCATCCCGCGCAGGGACGTGCCTGCCTTGGAGCCGAGGATGCCGGAGCGGGCCAGCATCGCCACCGCAGCCGACGTGTCCTCGATCGAGATGCCCAGCTGGGCGGCGACCGGGCCCGTGTAGGACATCGCGTAGTAGATGTCCTGCAGCCCGCCAGAGGCGGCGTTCGCCGACGCTGCCAGCACATCGGCGGCACGGCCTGCGTTGTTCGAGCTGAGCCCGAACTGGTCCATGACGTCGCCCAGATACCGGGCGGCGTCCGCAGCCGAGAGGTTGTCGGCCGCGGCGAGCTGCATCGCAGCCCGCGCGTTCGCGATGGACGACGTACTGGTCTGGCCGGCCTTGGCCAGCTCCAGCATCGAGTCCGCGGCCTTCGCCGCGGACGTGCCGGGAATCTTGAGGTCGGCGCCAAGCTCGCGGGCCTTCGCCGCGGCCTGCACCATCTCCAGGCCGGAAGCGTTGGTGACCGCGCCCCACTTGTTGATCGCACGCTGGTACTCGTTGCCTTCTTTCGCGATCTCCGCGAGCCCGGCAACAATTCCTCCGCCGACCAACAGGCCACGGAGGTGGTGGGCTTCCTGGCGGGCGCCGAGCAGCCCGTGACGGAGCTGCCGCATCGACGTATGCCCGTCCGCACCAACACGGCGCAGACCAGCACGAGCACGATCGGAATCACGGGTGAGAGCCCGCAGCCCGTTAGAAGAGCCGCGGGCACCTGCCCCGATCTGGTTGAGATTCCGGTTGAGGGAGGCAGTGTCGCGGCCCAGGCCGCGCATAGCGCGGGAAGCCTGCCGGATCTCCGACAGGAGATGGGAGAAGTCCGCTCGCGCCTGAACGCTGAGCGTGTACGACGACACCGTCCGGTGCCCCTACCTCCCCGCGCCCCTTCTCCTAGCCCCACCCTCAACCACCCACTACCGCCGCACGGTGCGCGGCACCAGGCCGATCCGCACCCCGTACCCGTCCAGGCCGTCGGGCACCTGGTCCTGCTCGTGCGCGATCAGCTCACACCCAGTGCAGCGCACACTCGTGGTGACGTACGCGAACCGGTCACCACCCTGCTCCTCGTCCCACTCCGAGGCCCGGGTCCCGCACTGATCGCACACCGTCCGCTGATACGCCACGAACGACAGGGCCTTCGCCCGGTCCAGCTCAGTCCAGCGGCCATCACCGGCGCCGAGGAACTGCGAATGCGGGATGCCCCAGCGGTCGCACAGCTCCAACTCAGTACGGAGCTGTACGTCCGTGATCAGCCTTTTCCCAGCTCCACCGTGCTAGTTCGGACGATCTGCTGGGCCTGCCACGCCGCCGCGAACAGGGCATTCGACTCGGCGACCGGCCACGAGTCGAGGAGATCCTGGGCGTCCTCCTCGCTCATGCCGTCCACGGTGTTGTGGTCGTCGTCGCGCTCGATGTGCGCGGCGGCTATCAGCGCGGCGGGGAACGTTTCCGGGTTCCAGGCATCCCCGTCCTCGGCCTGCGCCTCGGTCGGAGGGAACCTCTTGATCAGCCCATCGAGGATCGGCCGGGGCAGTGCCTTGAATGTCAGCTCGATCGAGAGGTTGTCGAAGAACTCCTGCGCATCCTCGACCTCCTCTTCTGCCTTCGAGGTCGCGTCACTGTGGGCGCGGCCGTTCTCCGCATCCGCCATCCGGCAACGGGCCAGCTCGCGCAGGGTCTCGTCCAGGTGCCGCTTGGCGTCCTGGTCGTCGCAGATCACCAGCGTGTACTCGGGCAGCTGCCGGGCACGGAGCCGGGCCAGCTTGGCCGCCCAATGAGCGTCACGGGCAACAGCGTTCGTCGGCAGGGCAGGAGCAGTCTTGGTCTCCGTGGACACCGGCATCACTTCTCGACCTTCGGCGCCGCAGCGGCGGCGGCCGGGACGGCGGCGTCCTGGGTCGGCTTCTCTGTGATCGAGAAGTTCACGGTGAACTTGGCCGCTTCGTTGTCCGTCGAGTAGTTCGGCGACCGCGAACCGATACGTACCGGGAAGACGTCCATGGACCGGGAGCCCGCGACGTCGCCCTTGCGGAGGAAGACGACCCAGCCGGTGTCGTCCTTCTTCAGCAACTGCTCGATCTCGTCGGAGACCTTGTCCTCGTAGAACCCGAGGGAGGAGTCGTCTGCCTGATCGGTGCCGGGGATCTTCGACTCGAACGTCGAGCCGAGGTCGGGTGTTTCGATGGCCTGGTTCTGGAGCGTCCAGCCGTCGATCGCCGCGATCGCGTCGGTCAGGTCGGTGCCGGCTGTGAGCTCGGCGCGGGTGGGGACGTGTCCGGTGTCGGTGACGGTCTTGAGCCACAGGACGCGGGTCACTCCGCGCCGGGAGAACTTCTTTACCTGCAAGGTCTGCTGTCCGATTCCGGGACGGCAGCCAGGTCATGCGAGTTGGGGTGGCCCCGTCCCTCGACGACGTGTCGGGGAACCGGCCCATCCCGGTATCGGGTGGGCGTCCGCGTGGGGCCTCCGCGGTGAGGGAGCGAGCCAGGTCAGCCGGTGCCGGAGACCTCGAATCGCTACATACAGATCACGATACTGTCGCCAACGCTCAGATCTGCTAATGCTGACGAACGCCCTGCTGGTCGAGCTCCCGGCCCCGCAGACAGCACGCCCTACCTGGCACACAACTTTCGGAGGAGACATGGACCGTCCAGCCGAGCACCAGGGGATGGCGGACGGGAACGAGCTGGGCAGTTGGCCACAATGCGAGAGCATCGACTATGAAGTGGCCCTTGAGCTGGTCAATCAGGTGGTCGCTGTCTACAGCTCGCTCTTCTTCTACGCGAGGACGGAGGAAGAGAGGGAACTGCACCGCGCGGAGGTGGCCAAGTACGTGCAGCAGCGAGAGGAGTTGGATTTCGTCGATAGGACAGAGCTCCAGCGAGTCGTTGCTGAGTACGCAGAGACGCTGCGGAGGCACAAGGACGGATGAGCGGCTGACCTGCGCACCTTGACCCTCGAAGATCGAACCGGATGGCAGGGGAACTACGCACTTCCACTGGCACTGAGGCGATACCTCTGGGAACTGGTCACGATCCCCTCAACCGAAGCAGAGGCGTCAATTCCGTCGTCAGCGTCAAGCTCGCGCACCCACACATCAACTCCGAGTACATCGAGCGGAAACAGCCACGCGCCGGACGCTCCCCGCTCCAGGACGGCTCGCCGCCCTCGGTCAGCCATCCACTCGGCCTGATCGCCACGGCCGGCCACGGAAGTCAACTGATAGACGAGTTCCGCGTCCTCGGACGAGTCGGCCAGCGGAGCACCTCCTACCGATCCACCCAGCGGGTACAGCACGGTGTACGGGACCTCGGCAGGCTTCCCGTTCACCAACGGCAACTGCCCAAGACCACACGGCCGCCCCGTCGCCTTCGCGATCAGATCCATGAGCGCCTTCGACACTGGCGTGCGGTCGATCACAGCTCGCCTCCGGCGAAGTACGCCGATGCAGGACCTTCGACGCTCAGCACCCCGTATCGGCATAGGCCGAGCGCGTCCCACTCCATCACCCCAGGTGTGGTCAGGATCGACAGACTGCGCTCGCCGTCCTCGTCGAAGACCTCGGCGACAACGACCGCCCGGGCCAGCAGACCCCGCTCATGCTCGGCCAACACGCCAGCAAGAGCGTCCTCGAGGTTGTTGCTCAAGTCACTCACAACGCCCCCGAGACCGCTGTGCGAAGCTCCCGTACGAGGAGCGGCCCGAACGCATTGACTGCTGGCCCGAGGTGCGGGAACGGAGGCTGGTTGTAGTGGCGGCCGAGGCTGTCGACGCCCACGAACCCGAACTCCAGACGCCTTCCCTGCGGAGCACTTGTGCCGACTTCCGCAACGATGACGGGCCCGGCCCTGTGCACATCGGACTGCCAAGACGCCCGGTACTTGCCGGTGATCACCCGAGGTCCGGGCCGACCCGACGCATTGCGCTGCACCTGAACCACCAGCGCCTTCGCACCGTGCCGCATCGCGGTCTCAGCCGCGGACACCGCTCCCTTGCCACCACGGTTCAACGCTGCTGCCAGCTGGGATGGATCGCGAAACGCTCCGCCGCTCACTTCGCCACCGGCTTCCGGTTGTGTTCCTCCAGCCACACCGTGCGCAGCACTGGGAACGACGACACCTCGCCCAACGCCGACACCCTGTACGTGCGGCCGACCGCTTGCTCGTCGCGAGCCTCAACGATCAGAACGGTGTCGTTCTCCCACACTTCCGGAGCCTCAAGAGGCAGGAGCAGCCGGTACCCGGCACGCACCTCCTGGACGTACGCGCCGTCCTGCCCCGACCCCCTGCTGCGGATCCGCTCCTGGTGCGCGTACAGACCGGCCTTGTCCTCGTACACGACCGCCGGAGGGGCTGGCACAAGGTCACCCGTTCCCGGGTCCAGCACGTCCTCGCCGCTGCCCCGGCTGACCTGCACCTTGTCCGGCATCAGATGGCGCTCCGCAAAGCGGACGAGACCCGACTGATCAAGCACCCGCAGCCCACTCCCTCAGCTGCGCCAGCATCCCGCGAGTCAGCTCACCAGGCCGCCCATCCAGATCGTCCCGGTCGAGAACGGCCTCGTCGAGCTTCTGCCAGTCCACCGCATCAAGGAACCCGATCACCACATGCCGAACATCCGCAGGCTCCACAACCACCTCGGCGAGACCCTCGAACTCCACACCCTTCCAGCCCTGTTGTACGTACAGGGTGACCTCAGGGCCCTCGTCGACGGTCTGCGTGATCCGGTACGCCTCCACAGCCGAGGCGACATCATGGCCGTCGATCTCGATGACCGCGGACTCCTCGGGGCGGGCAGCGATCCGAACGCGCTGGGGCTCCAGGTACGTGCTCATGATCCCGACCCTAGGTGCGCGAAGCTCACCCGCTCCCTGGAGAACCTGGGAGCCCGTCTCCTTGCCTGCCGTAGCGTGAAGCACGTCCTATTCAAAGCAAGCTGGCTGCTGCTCGGACCATGCTCTGCCCCGCCCACAGCGGGGCAGAGCATTCTCGCGTAACGGCCCCGCGCGACCTCAGCTCACCGCGTGGCCGAGATCAACACAGACGCCTGGGCTCTGTCGCGCAACGCGGAATCTGGCCGACACCGGAGCGAGGGGCCATCCTGGCAGCCCTCGGCGTAGTGATCACAGGCATGGCCATCGCCTTCATCCTGCTTTCACACCGCGTACTTGGCAGCCACAACCGGCGAGACGCCGCCGGGCCAGGTTGCCCATAACCCCTTGTGCCCGTTGTCGCGCGCCGACGCCCACAGCAACCAGCAAGAACAGGGTTGCCTCGCCGGGGCGACGACACCTACTCCATGTCGAGATCATCGCGGGGAACGTAAGGCTGTGGAGGCGGCGCCGGCCAACTGCTGCGCTCCGTGTCCGACAAGGTCACCCGGTAGGGAACCCGTGCTTCGACCAGCTCCAGTTCCAACGGCGGCGGTGGAAGATCCTTCAGGAGCCGTTCGCGGCTGGACAGGTCCTGAGCGTTGCTGACCCACCACTGAGCCCATCCGTACAGGGCGGAGGCGTACAAGGTCAGCGGGCCGGGCTGTTCGCCGACGGTGCTCATGGTGACCGTGTAGCCGACATCGCGCTCGCTCTCCGGAGTGCCGGGTGGAGCCCAGAACTGCGTACGCAGCCCCACAAGACAGGTGTTGTGGTCGACGATCACACCGACCGCAGCTGCGCCGGGATAGCGGCGGATCGTGCTGTCCAAGACCAGCATGGGCGGCTGATCCTGGTCCACAGCGTGCGTGACCAGCACACTGGCACTCTGCGCGAGACGCTCCAGCTCGGCCGACGTCTTCGCGCGCAGATACGGCTCCTCCACGCTGTACTGCGGAATGTCCGGCGCGAAGTCCTTCCACACTCGAGGATCCACCGACATCAGGTGGACGCAACCGAGTGTGTCCGGCTCGCTGCAGCGCGGGCCTTCGACGAGGTAGCGCGTGAGATGCACCTGCAGGGTCCCGTCCGGGCCCATCACGCAATGAGGGTCCACATGAGCTGTTGGTACCTGAACTCCCGGATAGAGGGCCCTCATCCACGGCTGCACTCGCATCTCCCCTCCCAGGAATCAACTGACTCTGCCGTCTGCTTTTCGGTCGGGCACGGTTCCTACCGAACACCATGCCCATCCAGCGAAGATCAACCCGGATGAGACCGCAAGGCGGTGTTACAAGGGCTCCGTGCGCTGGGAGACGAGGGCCCGCGCCTCAAGTTCGTTGAGCGCCGCATACCGCACAGGGGAAGGGTCATGGAGGTGAGCCTTGAACTCGACCTCCCACAGTTCGGCGACCTGGCCGTTGGTGAACTGCGAGGTCAACTGATACCAGTGCATGGAGAGTTGCCACGACACGCGGTTCGGCTTGGCAGCGGCGCCCGAGCCCATGTTCAGGTGGTGGTGCCCGTACGCTGCGGCGATGATGTCCCGCAGCGACGTGGGCACGATCTCAGGGTTGGACACGCGCTCCAACACGGCGGCCAAGTCTTCGGCACAGGACAGTGCGCGGAGAGCCGGTCCACGCCAGCCGGCCCTTGGATCTTCGTACTTGATGGTTCCCTCGGCGCGATCCGCCCAGTGCAGCCCATCTGCCCGGGAGCTCACTTCGTCGGCATCGAACCGCTCGGTGCCTGCCGCGTCGTCGAGATCGACAACGTATCCGGCCGGGCCGACGACTTCCTGGGCCCCGTCGTCGAACACCCACCCGAGTTCGCGAACGTAGCCGCACTGGCCCGAGTACGGCCCGTCGATGATCCGGACACGCTGGTGGATGGCGTAGCCGCTGCAGTCGGCGCTCAGCGTCTGCTGCACGGCGTGGGCCGCCCAGGATGTGCATACCTCCACGGCGGGATCCGGGAGCCCGTTGCCGATGCCGCGCGACATGCCGCCCCACAGAGGCTCGGGCACAGCACTGACCGGACCGGGTGTCGGAGGCCCGTACCAGGGGGAGACGGCGGCCATTGTGCGCGAGAGTGGGGGTGCTTGCGGGTCCCATGTGCGGGTCAGCCACCGCCACCGCTCCACGACGGGATCATCCACGGCGCTGTCGGCGCTCTGCTCAGGCGCCAGACGGTGACCGGCGGCGGGCAGGACGTCCTCGACGAGGGTCCGCACGGTCTGGTCGTCGCGCAGGTGCCACAGCACCGACTCCCACTTGACGCGTTCCACCGGATGGCCGTGGCGAAGATGGAGGGCGTACAGGACGACCGCGATGATGTCGCGGATCGCGACGTCATCCCAGCAGTTCTCGTCCAAGCCGCCTGGCTGGCTGCGCTCCGTTAGGACCGTGGCGCGCTGTACAGCCAGCCCCCAGACGCCTCCAGCGGCGTCCGTGCCCTTACGCATGTCCATCGTGGAGTCCTGCTCTGCGGCTCGAGAAGGTGTACTCGCCGAACTTACCGGCCATCTCGGCGATTTCGAGGACTGTTTCGGCTTGATTCGGCACCACATCAGGCTGCCCGTACAGGTAGGCAATCAGCGCGGCCACGGCGTGAATCGTGGCCGGCGGACGCCCTGCATCGACTACCGAACCGGTCCGGTGATCAGTAGGCGGCCATGGGCTGGAGGACACACCGCACCCGCCAACGAGCAGGCCCTACTTCTTGCGCCGCTGCTGCTTGTGACGCTTGGCCCGCTTCGGCTTGTCCTTCTTCTTCTGGACCCCGCTGCGTGCAGGCGGCACCGTCGAACCTGAGCGGTTCGCTTCCATCTGGGCGATGGCGCTTCGGAGAGTCTCGATGATCTGCCCCTTCAGCGCGCGGACCTGCGTGGGAGTGGTGGCGGAGGCCGGGGTGGTCAGCAAGTGACTCTTCATCAGCCCGATCACCTCCCGCTCGCCCACCGTCCACTCGCGTGGATCGGTGGGGAAGGGATAGGAGCCTGCTGGCGGGAACAGAACATCCAGGAAGGCGCGGGCCTCCGCGTCGGAGATCGAGGTGACCCTCTCCCGGTCCGGAGTGCCGTACGCGTCGGCGGCACTCTCGAGGATCCGCTTCAGGAGGATCTGGCGACTGTCCTGACGGACGGGGAACACATGGGGCTGGGTGGCCAGCCACGCCGCTGCTGCGGAGACTGCCAACACGGTTCCCTCGTCGGAGGGCTTGCCACCACGGGCCAGGTTCATGTCCGACGTGCCGCCCGGTACCTCAGCGAAGTGCTCAAGGGCGAGCTCCTGGAATTCGACGGGAGCGTACTGCTCGATGAGACCGCGGGCCCCGGCCACGACAGCCGCGTTTTCGACGCCGCCGACTTCGTCGTACGCGTCGAAGAGAGTGTTGACGGTGCCTAGCACCTGCTTGACAGCGAAGTCGAAACGAGGCCCTGGAAACGGGAGGCGACCGGGGGCGTCATCCCAGGTTGCGATCTCGTCGAGGGTCTGGGCGATCTGCTCCCTGTCACCGTCGACGAAACTCAAAGCGACCTTGTGGCCGAGAGACTCCATCTGTCCCATTCGCTCAGCCATGCCCGGGGGCATGAGCGAAGCGAGACTTGCCCGGCTTTCGGAATTCACTGCACTTGCCCCCTGTGCTGGACTGACGCGATCCAAGAACGACGCTATCAACCGAGCTTTCCCAGCGGCTCACTTCGTATGTGTCCTCCTGCTTGCGCTCGCGGCTGGGGGCGGGGCTAGGGTCCGATCATGACTGCGCACCCATTGGCCGACCACGCTGCCGCACTGCGGTCCAAGGCGCTTGATTTCCTCCGCTCTCCGCTGGCCGTTGAGGTGTGGTCAATGCTGCTCAATGAGGGCCAGGCGTTCACGATGCCGGCCCAGTGGGGTGCCCTGCCCAGGCAGCAGCAGATACAGCAACTGCTGAAGGCCGAAGGTCGTCGGATCGCAGACGGCACCACCTTCGCCGTGGACGTGGCAGTGGTGGCAGCAGCCAAAGCGGCGGGACAGGACCGCCAGTTGCGGCTGCCGTTCACAGAGGATCTGCTGCCCGCGCCATCCGGAATGTTCGTCTCCACGACATCCATGGGGGACTTGGTCAACGGCTGGCCGATGTCTGTGGTCACCTGGGGCCCGCCCATGGACGGATTCGCCCCTGGCGTGCATCTCGCCTGGTGGTCTATCCCGCCTACTCAACCGTCGAACCCGGACCGTCGACTCCCGATCTATCCGGACTTCGACCTGCACTTGCCGCTCCCCCCGATCGTGGACGGCCGCCTGTGGGAGATCGACGTACCGTCCGGGCATCGGTACTCGCAGATCCCGCTGCGCACCGTCGTGGCGACCTGGTACGCCCTGTCCACTGAGGCCGTGGAGGTGGCAGAGCGAAGGCCCGAACCCACTCTTGGGCGCGCACTTGCCGCGCAGAAGGCCAAGAGGCGCGGAGTTCAGGTCGCCACCGCCGCTGCTACGAATACGGTGCTGGAAGCAATCACCGCAAAAGCTGCCGAACGCGCCGCCCGGCTGCAGGCTGACCACGGAGGAGAGTTCGGGGGTCTCGACTCCGTGGCACCGACACCACGGGTGGCCTCGCACGGCGTCTTCGCGCCGGCGCAAGATGGGGAACTCCAGCCAGAGCTGCGCAAGATCGCCCACTCGTATCGTGCAGCGGCCGAGCACTGGCATCGCCTGGAGGCAGAGGTCGACCAGGTATACCCGGGGATCTTCCCGCAGTTGGAGGAGCTGCGGGTGCGGGAGTACGGCGAGTGGCCGACGTGGTGCTGGGTGCCGAGCCTTCGACTCGGCGCGTTGCTCATGCACGTGTACGGGGCGACGGTAGATGAAGCCATGTGGGACGGGCCGCGCATCGCAGCGGTCGGCGCGTGGCTCAGCGGCGGCCGGCACGCCCTGCTGCCTGCGGCCGACTTGCCTCCACAACTCCCCGATGACCGCGCTCCGTTTGGCCTTGAGGGGCGCATGCCGGTCCCCGGAATGGGGCTGATCCTCCCGGGCAGCGGCGATGACCTTCTCCAGCTCACATTCATCGACTACGCCGAAGACAAACCTATGGGCGAGCTCGTCCTCGTATCCGATGAAGGCAAGCACGGCAACGGCTTCCGCGACCTGGCCAAGCACACGCTGTTCCTCGCCGACACCACATTGACCGAAGCGGTCAAGTCCACACAGATCCACTATGACCAGGCCGCATTGAAGAACGGGGAGAAACCCCGCCCGGCCGACGATGCGCTGTACGCCCAGTACGCCGAGTGGTTCGGCTTCGTCACCGGACTGCTTGAAGCCGCATGTGCTCCCAACACCGTCACGGTGGATGCAGGTGCGCTGACCGGCCGCAAACCGGCACTCCCGTGGCCACCGGAGCCGGGACTGCTGGCGGAGACACAGCTGTGGCTCGTGAACACCCCGTAGCCGCGACGCGCGAAGGCGTCTGCCCTCTTCAGCTATGCCGGCCATGCACTCCGTCGAGCGGCCTGAGCTCCGTCGCCTGCCTCAGGCCACTCATCGGCCGAGCAAGCGCGCCTGATGCCGGTGCTCCGGGCAGAAGGTGACGAGCGTGAAGTCGACTGACAGCCGCTTCCAGGCCCAACCCTCGGGCAGGTACGCCTCCAGCACGTCCTCGGTAATGGCCCCAGACGGCACGATCACCTTGCGTGGGCACAGCGATTCCAGCCCGCTGTGGTGGTGACACGTAATTTCGTTGTACGGCTTCGCTGCCTGCGCGGCCGGGCGTCGGCGGCGTAGCCCCGGAAAGTGCGGTTCGAGCACGGAGCAGAGCACGACGGCACCGAGAGCGCCGGCGAGGACGGGAAGCGCGAGAGGGTTCATTGGCCTAGCGTCCTGGACGCTTCCAGCCCTGCGCCACCCTCGGGCTCGCGCAGTGCGCCGCTTCACAGGGCTACCGCGCTGTTGTGGAGGGCCTGAGCGATGATGCCCACCGTGGTCCAGTCGACCGTGAGTCCGTTGCGCGCGTCGAGGAGGTCGGCGACCCGCACAACCTCGACGTACGTCTGCTCACTCTCCTCAGCGTTGCCGTGGTGACCCTGGTCGCGACGAAGCCGATCCATTTCCGCCTCGGCCAACTCGACGGCGTACACGGTCTGCGTGTGGGAGGAAACCGTCCCGGCGCTCTGGCGCACAGCGACCAGACGCAGCCGTTCCGACGAGATCAGGAGCCCTGTCTCCTCACTCAGTTCGGCCGCCGCCGTCTTGCTCCCATCGGAGGCTTCGTCGGACGAGGAGCCACCAGGCAACTCGTGGATGTAGCCGTCCGGAGTCCTGGCCGGAGAGCGGAATTCCCGGACCAAGACCACCTCGCTCTCAGTCCATGTTGCGCCGTGCCGGTAAGCGATCACGGTAAACATGTCCGGGCGGCCGATGACCATCTCGTTGCTCTTGACCCGGCCCTCCGCAGCGACGAGCACTTCGGCCCGAAAGCCCCAGAACAGCACCAGCCGCTGCTGTGGCCCCACACGGAAAGTCCACTGCAGTTCGCCACCGACAAGCTGGTTGCCAGCATCCGCTTGAGCAGCCAACCACCGCTGGAAAGACTTGGCTCGCCACACCAGCAGCGGGACGGACCGATGACCAGCTGATCTCAGGGAACCGGCCCCAACGCGCTTCAGGGCCAGGTCAACGGTCTCCGGCAGCTTGTGGGCGACAGGGACGTTGCAGTGCTCTGCTGTCGCGTGCAGATAGGCGATGTGGGCGGCCTCGGGCGGATAGCCAAGAACACACCGTCCGGAAGACTCGTACCGGCCGAACTCCACGTTCGTCGAAAGCCCCGGAAGGCCATTCATCGTCCGCGGTACCCAGAACAGGATTTCGTCGCTCTGGTCCATTACGGTGCGCTCCCAGGCGGCGGACTGGGCCGCGACCACGGGCAGCGCGGTCCCGGTGCGCGCCTCAGGGACGAAGACCACCAGCAGGCCCGGATGCTGCCACTGCGCGGTGAGCTCCGCGATCGCCTCCGGTCGCCACGACGCCACCTCTGCTGTACGAGGGGTCGGCCCGGCCAGGAACACACTGGCGTGCCACTGATCCGGTGACTGTTCGCCGAGGTACACCACCTGTACCTCGGCCTTGGCGGTCTCGCTGCCCTCGGCCAATGGTTCGCTCCTCTCGATCACCACTTCGGGCCTGCACAAGGTCGCGCATCGACCGGCCCGGAACGCATAGCCACCTGGCCGTCATCGGCCAGGCACTTCTAGCGGCGCGGTTGCGGCAGCCATGCTCTACGGGCCGTCGATGGTCAACTCGACTCCCGATCGCCGCCAGGCCATCGGTACACCAGCAGCTTTCCGAGCACCCCGATATGTCCACGTCCAGCCCGTCGAGTGCTGAGCCTGACCCTCCTCATCAATCTTGACGGACCACCACAGTCAGCCGAACGGTGACGGCCGACCATCCGCGAACGGCGGTGCGAACGCGACAGCAGGCCGACTAGTCAACTCCGCGAGACTGGTGGCTGCTTTCTGCACGCTCTGCAGCTGCATGAACGCCTGGCGGGTGCTCTCACGATGCTGCTGACGGGCCCCTCTGGCGATACCAAAGAGGACGAACGCCACCACCGCACACACCGCCACGACCAGCGTGCTCCAGCCGATACCCACCGCACCCCTCTCATCGCAGACCCCCCATGCCCGCAGATTCGCACGGCAGGGCTCGGTCCCTCACGGTAGTGAGGTGTGATCGAGACAGCAGTCGATCCGAACGAATCCACGGTCTCGTCATCAGATGCCCGATGCGCCAGATGATCGGCCGCTGTCCTCCACCGGTCCCGCCGAATTGTTCTCAGGGTGCCGGGAACGCAGCCCAATCTCGGCAACCCTTTCCCACGACATCTGCCAGGCGGAGCGACCGTCCGGCAACTTGTTGTGGTGGTAGGCGACATCGAGGACGTGCACGCGCGAGACCGTCCACGCAGCGTGCCGGGGAGTGATTGCACGCAGGGTGCTCTGAAGGGGATCGCTGTCCGCGGCGTCATAGGAGTACCCGATGGACGCGTGCGGACGACCCGTCTCATACAAGACTGCGGACGGACCTCGAGCGTCCAGGAGGGCCTTCCACACCAGGCCCTGGAGACCATCCAACTCGTCGTTGGGGAAGACATCCAGGACGGCACCGGCTTTGTTGGCGATGGGCGGACCGCACATGACTCGGAAGGCTGGGATGCCGGCCAGTTCCTTCCGGAGGGCGGCCACGAAGACGACGGTGTCCTGCTGGCTCATCTGGTCCGCAGGAACCGAGGTGTCCATCGCGATCGTGATATGCAGCAGGTCATCGCGCTGAAGGTCGATTGGGTACGACGCCATTGAAGAACGGCACGCCTCGACCAGAGCCAGCAACTCGGTGTCGGTGTTGCTCTCCGGAAGCGCGTATACGTGCCTGACCCGCATTCCGTCCCTCCACTGACGGGACTGGAACGAGGGAGTCCATTTCTTCACGAGTCTCCTTCTCTTTTCAGGCGTGATGGGCGACTAGCGGCACTGGGCGATCACGGGCATTCGGGTCGAGTTGTTGAAACCGAGACGGGCTCCCGCTGCAGCGATCTCCGGTTGCCGGACCAACAGCGTCTCCGTATCAGCGGCTTCGGGCATCGCTCTAGTCGGTGGCGCCACAAGCCAGGCGGAGTTCGTGGACCGGCTGGAACGTGTACGTGTTCCGGTCCGGGACCTGCCGCTCCCACACCAGCCACACCGAAGAGACGAGGGCGGAGGTGCGGATGCCCGGCCGGATGGCTTTCCCTAGATCTGAGGCCAGCTGATCTGAACGAGCAGCCAGTTCCGGGGTGTCGGTGTCCTGGATGCCATACCCGCACGACATGTGACTCCAGAAATGCTCCTCCTCGGGCGGGAGATCCATGCCAGCGGCGAACAGCCCACGGCGGACCCGGCGGTTGAGGAGCGCCGGACCCTCCTCCGGCCATATCTCGACGATCCCAGCGGACCCCGATGCCCTCGCCGGACCGATCTCAATACGGAACGGCTCCAGATCCGCCAGCTCACTCTGGACTGCGACCGCAGCCTTCTCAAGCTGCGTGCCGTCCACCCGTACACCTGCCGTGTTCAAGGGCCTGATGGACTGGATCGTCATATGTAGGTCCTCCGGCGCGATCGGGGCGATCACGTCCGGGTAGCGGGCTACGACCTCGCTTAGCCGGGCGAAGTAGTCGAGGACCTGGGGCTCGGACTGCGGCAGCCACAGGACGTGCGGTTTGGCCCACTCCTCATCTGGGGCGTCCGGCGAAGCCCAAAGGCGCCCGGTGTGCATGAACTTCCGCATAGGAATCCCTTTTAGTCTCTCTGCTGAGTTCGGCCGACCTGTTGTCAGGGTGTTGCACGGATGCGCAGTGCCTCCTGCATCAAGTTCCCTCCTCACGACACTCATTGGCCGTACCCAGAGGCGAGGTGACACCTTCGCGGTCCGGCATGGCGGCACAGTCTCGTGCGGATGATCGGCCGCGGATGGCGTCGCGGAGAGCAGCGGTGGCCCCGGAGAGAGCGTCGCCGTCACGCAGCACCACCGCGTGGTGCAGGTCTTCTGCCGCGGTGAGGACTGCGGCGGCATCGAGTACGAGCAGTTCGTTGTGATCGAGGGTGCGTCCGTACCCGGCGAAGAACATGTCGGCCAGATGCGGCTGCGTGGCCCAAAGATGTGCACAGCGAGCGAAGTCCACTACAGCAGGGAGGACTTGAGCTTGGCCAAGGTTGGTCAAGGACAACGTCTGGCCCTGGATGTTCCACCGCCACGAAGCGGGGCCGAAGGTGCCGTGGCAGAACGCCACAGGCAGATCCTGGACGTGGGTGAGCAGCCTGTCGCCGCTGCTGCGTACGGCCTCGGCTTCCTCCAGGCTCAGCCACGCAGTGGTGCGGTCGACCAGGCGGACGACGTGCTTGACGTAGTGGGTGAGATGCCGGGCGGCCTGTGCACGAGCGTCGCCCACATGCTCCGCGCTGTCGTGCAGGACAGCCAGCAGGCGGCCGGCATCCTCATGGACGCGCGGCAACACATGCAGGGACGCCTCGCCGTCGACAGGCCTGCCGCGGGGATGCGTGGTCAGCAGCGCGCGCAGCCTCGGCTCGGAGGCGATCAAGCGCGGCCCGTGGGCAGGGCCAAGGCGGTGTATCGCTGCCCGGTAGGCCTGGACCTCCCGACGGAAGTCCAGATCATTGCGTACGACACGGATGTCGATCAGGCCCTGGGGCACCGACACCCGCCATGCCTTTGCTCCGCAGAGCTCCGCGGGCAGCGGCCAGGGCCTGATCGACCCGAGGCGAGCCCGGGCCCATTCGCCGACCTGCGCCGAGAGAGGGAGCAGTGGTGCTGAGGCCTGACGGGTGCGCGGTGCAGGATGCGGGTTCATGAGGCTTTGGCCGACGAAGGGGTGTCGGACCGGGATGAGCGAGGCGTGGGCACTACCCCTCCGCTGCAACTCCGCTCACTTCCAAACTGGCTCGCCTGAAGGTCGTACAGCTCCGCGAACAGTGATCCGTCCTGAGCGAGGAGTTCGCCGGGGCTACCGGACTCGACGAGACGGCCGTCGTCGAGGACGTGGACGAGGTCGGCATGCCGTACGGAGGCGAGCCGGTGGGTGATCAGCACGATGGTCTGTCCGGAATCCGCCAGGGCCCGGATACGGTCGAAGACCTCCAGTTCTGCCCGAGCGTCCAGCGCGGCCGTGGGTTCATCCACGATCAGTAGCTCGCCGTCCCTCCGGGCTGCTCTGGCGATTCCTACCCGCTGCCACTGTCCGCCGGAGAGCTCTGCGCTGCCGCGGAACCCTCGCCCGAGAAGCGTGTCGAGTCCCCTCGGCAGCTTGGCGATCACGTCCTGGGCGCCAGCCTGCTCGATAGCCGCCTGAAGCCGGTCATCGTCCATGGGGAGATCGGGGCGGCCGATGCCGACATTGACCCGGGCGGTAAAGACCCACCGCACGAAGTCTTGCGCCACCATCGCGACCCTGGAGGCGAGTTGCTCACGTGAGGCGTGCGCACCGTCCACGTCATCCCACATGATCCGGCCGGAGGTCGGCTGGTACAGGCCCGCGAGGAGCTTCACCAGCGTGGTCTTGCCGGCGCCGTTGACTCCGACGAGCGCGACGATCCGTCCGGAAGGGATGGACAGCGACACGTCCTTCAGGGCTAGTTCACCCTCGTCGTTCTGCCCGGGGTAGGTGAACGACACGTTCTCGAAGCGGATATCACGCACCTGTTCAGGGAGATCCACGCCACCGGACGGGATAGACAGCCGGTCGGCCTCGGTGATGAGCCGCTGCAGGTCGGCCACGTAAAGGACTTCGCTGTTCAGGGAATTGAGCTGATTGACCACCGTCGTCAGACTCGCCGCCCCCGTGCGGATGCCGATGATCGCGGTGCCCGCCACGGCCAGGTCCATGACGCCGAACCACAACAAAGCGAACAGAGTGCCGTAGGCGGCCGCGGTGGCCAGCCCGGTCCAAGCCGAGGCGATGAGCACAGTGTGCCCCTCCTGCCGGGCCACACGCTCCTTCTCTGCCTCGGCTGCCTCCGACATGCCGCGGAAGTGCTCCAACAGGAACGGGCCGACCCGATGCACCCTGATCTCGGGCGCAGCCTTCGGATCAATGATCATCTGGGAGATCCGCTGGCAGGCACGTGAATGCTGGACCCAGGCCTGCCAGAGGCGGTAGCGGCGCCGGGCGGTGACCAGAGCAGACCAGCCGCTGGGCAGCGCCATCAGCACGAGCATGGGCATCAAGGCCCAGTGCAGCAGGGTGAGTACACCGAGTGCGGCCACGAAACCGAGAAGGGCGTTGATGACCTGGGTGCCCATGCGGATGGAATAGCGGGCAGCCATCGCCCCGTGCTGAGCGGAGTCCAGGAGGCGGTGGAAGTTGTCGTCCTCGATCGCCGACAACTCCACCTGGCAGGCCCGCTCCAGGTAGGTCTCCGTTGCCCGTCGCTCCACCTTGGGTTCGAGACGGCCGGTCATATAGGTGGACCGGGACCGGCACAGGGACGCCACCATCATGGACAACGCGACCACCACGAGCGCCGGAGCAGCGGCCCGGGCCCGCTCCTGCAAAGTAGCGATAGTCATCACGTGCGCCAGCGCCGCGTTGACCGCGAGCAGGGTGACCATCCGGGCGATGCCCTGACCGAGTTCCGCGCCGATCAGCTGTCGGGTCGCGGCGCGGTCTGCGTCCCAGGCCAGCCGGAGCACGGTCGCCAACTGTGTGGGCAGCTGCTTGACCATGCTCGTGAAGTCGATGTTCATCCGGGCTTCTTCGTGCCGGGACCAGCCCTGGTCGTAGCGCAGCGGTCCGCCGAACAGCAATTTCTCGGAGTCCGATACGACCGGCTCTTCGTCGTTCTCTTCCGCCGCCTTGTTGGCGCGTTTGCTTCGCCAAGTCACAGGCAGATCCCGTCTTGCGGGCTCTCGACGACGGGCGACTTAGTGGCGACGGCGTACCCCCAGAGATCCCGGGCTGCGCGAGCGGCTGCGTCCGCTTGCCGGTGGGCCTCGGGACCCCAGCCGAAGAGATCGACGGCATGGTGCGGGTCGGCCAGGAGCCTGAGCAAGGTCTGCCCACTGGCAGGGGCGGGACGGGCTGGGCCGATACGAGTGACGGGTGCAGCCAGGCGTACCCGTACGTAGGGGCCCGTGCCGCCGTACACCTCTGCTTCGGCGTCGTACACATACCCGAGGTAGTGCGCCGGGCCGAGCATGGGGGCCGTAGCTGAGTGGGGACGGTGGGCCTGGTGCACGGGCTGCTCCTTCGGACGTGGACGTCAGGACAGTTCGAGTTGGGTGGGTGCGATCGCGCGGGGCTGCAGGCCGGCGATCCGTACGAGGTCGGCGAGGCTGGTGATGTGGTGGCAGCGGGAGGCCTCGGTAAGCAAGTGGCGGAACAGGCTCGCGGTGACCATGACGTCGTCCATCGCCCGGTGACGATGCGCTGGTTGAGGAATCCCGCAGTGAGACAGAAGGGCGTCCAGGGAGTACGAGGAGAGACCGGGGAAGATCGTCCGCCCCAGGAGCCGGGTGCACACCAGCCGCGTGTATGCCAGGCGCGGGCAGGCCTCGCGGTAGCGGTACACGAATCCGGCTTCGACTGGTGCATGGTGGGCGACCAGAAGTTTCGGCCGTCCCGGCAATGCGTCGTCCAGCGCATGCAGCACTGTGGCGGCTCGCGGCGCGGCGGCAACATCTGCGGCTGTGATACCGGTCTGTGCCACATCCCGCTCGGTGACCGGAGCGTGGGCTGGTGGATTGATCAAGGACTGGAATGAGAAGCCACTGTGGACGGGACCTTTGCCTGGCTCGTAGTGCAGCCCCAGCGCGGCTACTTCGATCGGCTCCGGAGAGTGACCTTTGGGTGTGGTGCCCTCAAAGTCGATGACCACGAAGTGGGTCTCCTTGAAGGCTGGATCGTCCGCCAGTCGACGGCTGCCGGACATGGCTCTCCTCATCACCTCACCGCCCCCCATTGGTGGCGGCGAGTGTGGGCTCGAGGTCGTCGAGATTCGTCAGGAGGCGCCGGATAGCGAGCTGCTGGTCCATCCAGTGCTGCTGCAGCCTGGTTCGTTCTTCGTCGGGCAGTGCGTACTCGGCGGTGGTCGCGCCGTAGAAGCTGAAGAGCATGTGCAGCAGCGCGATCCGCGCGGTGGCCTGTATCTGGGGGTGGGGGAGGCTCGGATTCTGTGACCGGTAGGCCTGGATCATGCGCACGGCGCACTGCACCCACTGGGATCCGTCTGCAACGGTCCGCGGATCGAACGCGGCACGCCCCAACTCCCAGCCACAGATGGCGGTCTCCGCGCGAAAGCCGACGAGCGCGGTGATTTTGCCGGCCTGTGTGAGGACGTTCGTGGGGGTGACGTCGGCGTGCAGGGCCTGTTCGACCAGGTCGTGGGGGAGGCTGGCACGCAGCGATCGGGTATAGCGCCGCAGATCCTCGCGCCGCTGCTCAAGGTCTTGGCGCACCTGCGGCAGGTGTGGCTCGTGCTGCCGGACTGCGCCCTTGAGGGCGCGGTTACAGCGGGCGACGCCTTCTTCCACGCTGCGGGTATGCCACCGGGCGGGGCGACGCCATTTGAGCAGAGGGTAGGCGGCGAGGACACGGTGCATCTTGCCGAGGAGTAGTCCGAGTTGTTCGGCCCCATCGACGGTCATGGGCTTGGTGGAGGCGCTGCCCGGTGCTTCGTCGGTGACGGCCCAGGCGCGGCCTCCTTCTACTGCGAACAGGCGGCCGTTGTTGATGGTCCAGACCCGAGGCACAGGCAGGTCCGCAGCCCGGCAGTACTCGGACATGTCCCATACGGTGCGCAGGTGTTGTATGTCGTCTGGGGTGAGGGAGCTGTACTCCTTGATGCGCAGGCGCAGGCCATCGTCGGATTCGGCCCGCCAACTGACGGTGTCCGTGCCCTTATGGACTGGTACAGCGGATCTGAGGGACAGGCCGTAGTGCCCGGCGAGGATCTCGCTGAGCATCTCTTGGGCCGATTCTTCATGCACGATGCTGCCGCCTGACCATGGGCAGTTGTGCCACGGCATTGCGATCTGTCGGCTGGCTGGTGTGCATCCATTCCGGGTCTGTGGGGCTGGAGACGGTCATGCTCGGCGCCCTCTCAACACCTGCTGGATGTGCTCCGTCCGCAGGTTCTCGATCATGGTGTGGGCTTCATCGACGAGGCCGAGGTCACGGTGGTCGACGCCCCACCGCAAGCAATCAAGGGCGTCCACGACGGCATACGCCGCACGCGCATACAACTCCTGCGGCGTGAGGGGACGCGAGTAGCCGATGTAGAAGGCGGCAGCAAGATCGGGGCGGTGGTGCAGGACCCGGTAGTGAAGCCGGCTCAGGTCCTTCCCGGTGGCGGGAGCCCATTCGGTTCGCTCGAAGTCGATGATCCGCAGCCGCTGTTCGCTCGCGTCCCACAGCCAGTTCTTCGGCATGAAGTCGCCATGGCACAGGACCTGCCTCCCGGGCGCCGGTGGCTGCTCGGCGAGAGCGTGCAGCAGTGTCAGCACGTCCGACGGGACGAGGCCACCAGCGCCGTCCAGCCGCTTGCTCAGGACGCTGTCCCAGGCTGGAGCGTCGACTGGTTGAGGCCGCTCGCTCTCCACGGCGTGCAGCCGGGCCAGGAGCTGTCCGGCTTGACGGTAGGCCTCACGTTCCTGCTCGGCCGGCAGGCGAAGGGTGTCGAGGCTGACACCAGGCACCCCGGTGACCACGATGGTCCGCTCGGTCGAGTCCGCCGCTGCCAGAGAGGGCGCGCGGCCCGCGCCCAGAGTGGCAGTCCACTTCTCGTACGCGTCGACTTCACGGCGATGGAGCTTCGGGCCGACGTGTTGCTTGACGAACCACCGGTGCCCGTCGGCTCCTTGAACCTCCCACACAGAGGGCCGCATGTCGCTTGGCCTGGAGTGTTCCGTGATGACGGTGTACTCGTCGGTCACCGTTGCCATCAGGCTGTGGAGGTTCATCGGCATCGTGCTCACTACGCGGCTTCCTTCCGTTCGCTGACCCACCGCACGGCACCATGAGTGATCACTTGAGTACTCATGGTGTTGTCGTGCGGGTGCGTAGCTTGCCAACCAGCACTGACAATCCGCTCTGACCTGCGGACTTCTACGCCGAGCAGCCCGTAGCCCCAGCCCAGAGTGACCAGGTGCGCATCGGTGGCGGCACCGGCACGTCGCCGCAGACGCCGTATCCACACCCCTGCCGTGCTTCGGGCGGCGCGGAATGTGCCGCCGATCTGGCCGTGCGTGGCTCCGGAAGCAATCAGGTGCCACAGGCGCAGGTCGAGATCGTCGAACTCCACGGCGCAGTGCGCCCGGTGAGGGCGGTCGAGCTCTCCACCGATGTAGGCCTGGTGCACGAGCCCTGGTTGTCCCGTCACCTGCAGCCGCTGACTCGTCCGAAGTAGGTGGGTGCTGACGGTGTCCAGGGTGATCCCGAGTGCGCCGGCCACGGCGGGTCTCGATCCTCCGGCCGCGATCAAGCGGAGAACACGCAACTGGTGCGGAGTCAGCCGCCTCTTCAGGGCGGTGGAGCTGTGGGCAGTCATGGAAGCGGCGTCCCTTCGTCGCATCGCTTAGGGGTGGGCGGCACCAGTTGGCGCCGCCCATGAGGTCAGGCTCGGGTGAGCCAACGCTGTCGCTCGGCGTCGGTGACCAGCTGCTGGTGGTGGTTCAGTTCCAACTGAGCCAGGTGTGCGTAGTGGGCCACGACGTCTGGGCCGACTGCGTCTAGCACCGTGGGACTGTGCCTGAATGACACGAGGGCCTGCTGCAACGTGGACGCCACAGGCATGGCGCCGTTAGCGCAGGCGTAAGCGTTGCCGCTTTCGGCGAGGCCAGACTTCAACTGGTGCGCGATGCCGTAGTTGATGCCCGCGAGCGCCGCGGCCAGAGCCAGGTAGGGGTTGGCATCTGCGCCCGGGACCCGAAGCTCCAGGTGGCGGCCTTCACCGTGGCCGACTACGCGGATCGCGCAACTGCGGTTGTCGACTCCCCAGGTGAAAGCGGTCGGGGCGAACGACTTGGGCGTGAACCGCTTGTACGAGTTGACGTTCGGCGCGTACAGCGGTCCGAAGGAGGGCAGGGCGTCGAGCATTCCGGCGATCGCGTGTTCGGCGAGGTCGGACAGACGGCCGTCGGGGCCGGTGATGGCGCTCGCCCCGTCCCGCCACAGCGACATATGCAAGTGCAGGCCGCTGCCAATACCTGTTTCGGGTGCGGCCATGAAGGTCGGTGCCAGGCTGCAGCGCCTCCCGACAGCGCGTACGGCGTGCTTGAACAGCAGATGCCCATCGCAGGCCGCGACAGGGTCGCCGTACTGGAAGGTGACCTCGACCTGGCCCGGCGCTCCTTCCGTCTTGATCGCCTCCACCGGCAGGCCGGCGCCGGTCAGGGCTGCCTGCAGGCGATGAAAGAAGCGGTCGACTTCCGGTGCGTGATCGAGTGCGTAGTCGAGGTTCTCCTCGGCCATCGGCATCCGCCCCTGATCGCCGCCTGCGGAGGCCTGCTCGTAGGTGCCTGTGCCTCGGTAGACGACGAACTCCGTCTCCAGCCCGACCTTCACCTGCAGGCCGTGGGCGGACAGTCGCTCCAGCTGCCGCTGCAGTATGTGCCGCGGGGCCACTTCGATCGGCTGGTCCTCAGGGGTGACGGCGTCACCGAGCACCACAGCGGCTCCGCGGACCCAGGGCACCGTGCGCAGTGTCGCCAGGTCGGGGACGGCAACCAGATCCTGGTAGCCGGTCTCCCACGACGCCAGCGCGAAGTTGTCCACGGGCGTCATGTCGACGTCGGTGGCCAGCACATAGGCGCACATGTCCGCGCCACCGGGTATGACCCGCTCAAGGAAGTGGCGGGCGCTGTACCGCTTGCCTTTCAGCCGGCCCTGAAGGTCAGGAAGGGCGAACATCACCGTGTCGATCAGGCCCGCCGCCACCAGTTCGCGCAGCTGCTCAGGGGTGATCAGCCCAGAGGGCTGACGGGGCACGGTCCGTTTCGGGGATGGCGGCAGGTGGTCCAGCGCCCCGTTACCAGCGTTAGGCGTCGCCATCACACGATCTCCTGCTCAAGCTCTATGGAGCGGCCGTGATCGTAGGCGTGGACGGGCACCTTGTAGTCGTGACGTCCAGCGATCCGCCACCACAGCCAGGCCAACGCCAAGGCGACGGCCAGAGCAAGGGGCGCGTAGTTGAACGTAGTGACGGAGAACAAGCCCGTGTCGGGCCTCGTCTGGGGCAGGCAGAACAAGACGGTCACGAACACCACCCACAAGACGGCGATACTGCCGATGGCCACGCCCCAGCGGCCCAGGTTCCACGGGCCGGGCCGGAACTTGCGGCGATAGCGGATCCGCAGGTAGATGGGGATGGCGTAGGCGGGCGTGATCCCCAGGACATTGATGGCCGTGACCGCCGCATACGCGGTCGGGCTGTACAGCGACGGCAGCGCCAGGACAGCGGCTGCAGTAACTGCGAGCCACACTGCCCGGTTGGGGGTTCCGGTACGGGGGTCGACGTGGCGCCACCAGGCCGAGCCCGGCAGGGCGCCGTCGCGGGAGAACGCGAAGGCCATCCTGCTCGCGGCTGCGGTCTCGGCGTTGCCGCAGAACAGCTGGGCCACGATCACGATCAGCAGCAGTGCCTTCGCGCCGGACGTCCCTACGGCGTCCAGGAAGATCTGCGCTGGGGGCACGGCCGCGCCCTGGACGGTGGCGTAGTCCTTGATGGCGAAGGTCAGCCCGGCGAGAAGGACGAATCCTGCGACCCAGGACACCCAGATCGCGCGGACGATGCCACGGGATGCTGCTACCTGCGCGTTCGTCGTCTCTTCCGAGAGGTGCGCGGAGGCGTCGTATCCGCTGAAGGTGTACTGCGCCAGCAGCAAGCCGATGGCCGCCACATACAGCGGGTTGTCCCAGCCGGTCTCGTTCGCAAAATGACCGAAGACGAAGCTCGGCGACTGGTGGTGGGACGGGACGACCACCAGGACGCCGACGATCACCGCGACTCCAGCCAGGTGCCACCACACGCTGATCGAGTTCAGCACGCTGACGACCCGTACCCCACGCAGATTCAAGGCAGCATGCAGGAGCAGAACGCACAGGAAGATCAGCATGGTGGAGCCCGGCGTGGCCTCGAAACCCCACTGCAAGTCAGCGAAGGCGGAGATGAACAGTGCGGCCCCGTAGTCGATGCCGGCGATGGCGCCGAGCAGGCCGAGCAGGTTGAGCCAGCCGGTGTACCAGCCCCAGCGGCGGCCGCCGAGCTGCTCGGCCATGTAATACAGAGCGCCGGAAGTGGGGTAGGCGGAGGTGACCTCGGCCAGGCCAAGGCCGACGAGCATCACCATGAAGCCGACGGTGATCCAGCCCCAGAGCATGACCGCGGGCCCGCCGGTGATCAGCCCGAAGCCGTACAGGGTCATGCAGCCGCTCAGGACGCTGATCACGGAGAACGAGATGGCGAAGTTTCCGAAGCTGCCCATGCGCCGGGTGAGGACTGGCTCATAGCCGAGCTCACGCAGATACGCATCGTCGGCCGTGGTTCCAGTAGGGCGGCCGCTAGGGCCTGTGCGGAACACGGAAGTTCCTCCAGAGAGGGGAGTGGGTGAATTCAGGCCAGCAGTGTCGAGTTCATGCCAAGCGGGGGTGCGGGTGCGGTCCAGCCCGAGGCGAGTGACTGGCGGCGTACGAGAGCGACTCCCGGCAGGCCCGCAAGAGCAAGGCCTCTCCTTCGGGCGGGCTGGGCTGCTTCTCGAGGACGGAGATCCACGGTTCACGGGCTCCGTAGGGAGCGATCGCCGAGAACACCTCGGCCGCCTCGGTGAACTTGTGACTCACCCACAGGGCATAGGCGAGATGACTCAGATCGGCTACGGACTGCCGCGACGGGTCGGATTTCCGGAACCATTCGTGGAACGCCTTGAGCGTGTAGCCGATGGCGGGCTCGTCCGCCCACTGGCGCCGCCACAGCGGATCCCTCCGCCCCTGGGCCAGCAGTTGGCGGCACTGCTCCACCTGCGCGTACACCGGCAGCAACAATAACGGCGACTCAACTGGTGCCCACGAGGCCACCCAGCGGCCGAAGTCGAAGATCGCAGCCAGTGATGCACCCTGCGGAGCATCCTGGGCGAGCATGAACTGCAGCATCCGGTGGAAAGCCTCACGGCTGTACGCGTCGCGCTGGTTGACCTCGTGCAGAAGCCGCCACGGCCCGCTCGGCAGCATCGGCTCCGAAGACCATTCGCGATGCTCGGGACGCCTCTGTTCCTCATCGACTTGAGCCAAGGCCAGAAGACAAACCCACGGAACGGGATCGCTCGCGCTGCGGTGCGCCGCCTGTAATGCAATTCGCCGGGCCCGGTCCTCGAAGTCTGCTGCCCCCGCATGCTGTTGGCGATGCGCACGCAGTGTGCGCTCCACCAGGACCCGAGCGTGCATCACCTGGGCGTCGTAGCTGTCTGGCTCCTCCGAACGCCACACGTTCACGACGTCGGAGCGGGCGGCGGCAACGGCAAGGACCTGGGTGCGCGATGTCCTGAGCAGCCAGTCCGAGGAGGTGTCGTGCAGCAGGTCGCGTGCAGCTCTCCAGCGGCCCGCCTGTAACTCGACGAGGGCATCTCGTAGTTCGTCGTCGTGGCCCGCAGGGTGGTAGATGGGCCGCATCACCACGCCCTGCGTCCGTAGGGAACGGCGGTGTCCACGGGGGAGGGGCGGTTGGAACCTGGTGCAGGCCAGCCGGGGGCTAAGTGGGGAGTTGATGCCACGGCATGGTGGATAGATGACATTGGATTCCTCGACAGGGGTGTGCGCTGGATGGGGCGAAAGAGCGCACGATGGGGGGCCGCGCCGGACGGCCTAGAAGTCGATGCTGCCGATCATGTCCGCAATGCTCGTCACGAACTTCTCGATGTCCGGGGCCATTCCAGTGCCGGCGAGGAAGAACCCGAAGAGCACAGCGACGATTGCGGGCCCTGCTTTGATTGATCCGCCGCGGATCAGCACGACGAGGACAATCGCCAGAAGCAGGACTAGCGAGATGCTGAGATCCATCAGGCGTCCGGTTGCTCCGCAGCGCCTTGGCGTTCCCGGCGGGCCTTGCTCAGTGCTCGGCGCAGCTGCTCGGAGGAGTTCAGGGCTCGCGGCCCGTGCGGGAAGACATGCCAGTGCAGGCCCGGAGGCTCTACTGCCTCGGAGTGAGGTACAAGCACATGACACTTCCGCCCGAGAGGAACGGTGCCCGGCTCCTCCCATCGCGCCGCCGTGCCCGGGGGCACGAGGAAGTACATCCGCGGTTCCGGGCCCTCGGGCTCGAGAAAGACGGGTCCGACGGCGTCCTGGGCCTCGGTCAGGATCTCTATCGCTCGCCGACCCACTGCCTCCGTTGCGCGTATGGCATCCCACCATTCGCCGGCAGAGCACAGTTCGGGCTCTTCGCCGATGGGCATCCATCGTGGCGGCAGAGTGTGACCTGCACGGTTGACGTCGGACATGAAAACGGCCTCCTCACAACTGGGTGTGAGGAGACCATTCCACTCTGCAAGGACAGTGCGCGGACAGATTGTGCGCGGGAGTCTCTGCGCATACCCCTTGACAGGGAGTCAGTTGCTGGTAACGCCCGCCCAACTGCCAAACGCTGACAGCTCGTTGGACGGGTGAGTGTCCATCCGCAGCAAGGCAGAAGTCGTCTCACGGACTGACGGATGGAACCGCGTGTGGTTCGGCGCGATCTTCCGAGCCCGGCGCAAATCATCGAACGCGCCGGACCTGTTTCCCATCACCAGCTTCGCCGAGGCCACGTCGATGAAGTGATGACTCGATCGCTCGCCTACCGTGGCAGCGGGCGGTGCCCACTCGCCCCCTGGCTCGGGAGCCCACTCGGCAAGCCGCGCCACGGCCTGTTCCGTGTCACCCGTGTCGATCATGGAGTGAAACTCGTGAATACGAATGTTCGTCGGCCCGAACGAGGTCTCGTAGGCAAGCGAGTCCCGGTTGCCCGCCATTCGCGCAACGTCCTCGGCCTCCCGCAGGTAGCCACTCGAGCGATCCTGATTGTTCTCGCGGGCTTCCAGTACCGCCAGCTTCAACACCAGTGCACCGTCGACGGCGAGCGCGTCGTCGGTGAAGGACCGCTCCGGCTGCACCCGTTCGAGTTCGACGCGGAGAGCCTGGAGCTTGCGGCGGGCCGATGAGTAGGCGCCCTGGCGGAGCATTGCACCGGCCACCAGATACCCGGAAGTGACCTGCATCAGAGGGTCGCCGGACTGGTCGGCGGCCCAACGTACGCGCTCCAGCGCAGTGCTCGACAAATCATGATGGCCCATCTTGTGGGCCAGCGAGTTCACGGCCCTGTACGCGCGGGCCAGGTGCCAGAAGGCTTTGCTCCGGTCGCCGTTACGGCCGTCCAAAGCGACGTGCGTCAGCTCGGTGATGATGGCGGGCAGCAGCGGGCCCATAGGTACGTAGCGGGCATCGCGCCGCAGCGCCGATATCTGGTCGACTTCGGAGGCGAGAACAGGAAGCGGCCGCGGGCTGATGTCCATCTCGTCTGGGGTGTCGTAGCAGAGCAGGAGCCGCCGCAGTTCGGGGATCACGGCGTGCACGCCATCCTCGGCCTCCGGCTCGCCGTAGTACGGCTGCCCGGTGAGAACCTCGGGCCCGAAGTGCAGTGCCTTGGCGAGGGCCAGGATCAGCGACGGTGAAGCCTTGCGTGCGCCGGACTCCAGCTTTTGGAGGTAGCTCGGCGAGATCGCGACCTTCTGTGCCAGTTGGGCGGCAGACAGCTTCCGTGTCCTGCGGGCGACACGGAGACGGTCTCCCAGCGTCAGGTTTTCACTCATCGGTGGATCGGTCCCTTCGCGACGGAGCACTCGGTTCAGAGTACGGACAATCCCCTGCCCTGCGAATGCGGTCGCCGAGTGTTAACAGAGCCGGCAGACCGCCGTAGGCGGGCCGGAGGCTGACTGAAAGGCGCCGACCCGTGGCGATGGCGACTCGCGAGCCCCAAGGCAACGGCCCCAATTCCTCATAAGTAGGGGCAATTGAGCCACCGAGACCTGTTGTCTGTGAGGTGCCTGGGGTGCTGTGTCAAGGGCTTGTGCGGCGAAAGGTGCGGACAGTTTGTCCGTGCACACTGTTCACACAGTGGAATCTTGTAATCGCACTCAGTTGCATGGAGGCCGTGAGGGCTCCCGTCAGGACCGAACACGCACCATCGGTGGCCACTCCAATCCGCCTTGAGACCCCGTGCGAGATCGAGGCGACTGACCACCAGTTCCGGACCCGGCGAGACCCCACGACGCGCATCCTCAGCAGCCCAAGCGTTCCACTGGAGCCCAAGTGCCACCCTGGCCGGCCCGCTGGCCCGAGGGCGGCTCCCTGCTGCGAACAGATGAAGCCTCCACGCGAGCCCGACCTGGCGAGACCCGATCACATGTGCTCGGCGACAGAGCGAGGGGACAACGTGGGACAGACAGCATTCGTAACCGGAGTCGCGGGACTGCTCGGCAGCCACATAGCCGAGACTCTCCTGGGCGAAGGCCACGAGGTCAGAGCAATCGACAACCTCCTGGGCGGCTACAAGGACAACATTCCCGATGGCGCCGACTTCCGCCTGGCGGACTGTCGGAACACCGCCGACTACGCGGACCTCCTTAAGGGAGTCGACGTCGTCTACCACTGTGCGGCTGCTCCCTACGAAGGCGTCAGCGTTTTCTCGCCCCACCTCGTCCACGAACACACCTGTAGCGCCACCATCGCCGTGCTTTCAGCCGCCGTCAGCGCGGGAGTTCGACGGTTCGTGTTCTGCTCCTCGATGGCCCGCTATGGCGGCGGCACTCCACCCTTCACGGAGGACATGCCCCGCAATCCGGTCGACCCGTACGGCATCGCCAAGTGCGCCGCCGAACTGACCATCGAAACGATCTGCCGAGCCCACAGCTTCGAGTTCAACATCGCTGTCCCGCACAACGTCATCGGGCCGCGGCAGAGTTTCGACGATCCGTACAGGAACGTCGCGGCCATCATGATCAACCGGATGCTGCGTGGCCTGCAGCCCGTGATCTACGGCGACGGATCTCAACGCCGCTGCTTCAGCTTCATCTCCGACGTCGTGTCGTGCCTGACGAAACTGGGAACCGACACCGAAGTCCGGGGCGAGATCATCAACATCGGACCCGACGAAGAGACAGTCTCCATTCTGGAACTCGCCGAGACGATCGCCGGGATCATCGGGATGCCGTGCGACCCCATCTTCATGCCAGGCCGGCCACTCGAAGTCCACCACGCCACGTGCAACTCCGATAAGGCGCGACGGCTGCTCGGCTACAGGACGCAGGTGAACCTGCGGGATGGCCTGACGAGCATGGCCGAGTGGATCGAGTCCCAGGGGCCCCGCGACTTCAATTACCACCTGCCCCTGGAGATCGTCACCGAGCAGACCCCGGCGACCTGGACGCAGCGACTTCTCTAGAAGTGCCGGTGCATAGGGACCACTTGCTGCGACTCATCCATAGGAGCCACACCCCGATGCGAACTTGCACCCCGATCACCTTCGCGATCTGCAGCAACCGACCGAGCCAGATCTACCCGGCAGTGGAACGCACCCTCGAAATGCTCAGTGAGCAGGACCGGCTCATCGTCGTCGTGGACACAGACGCCCCGGTCCTCGACGGCATCCCGGCACACCCGGCACTGACGGTGCTGCACAACGACTTCAACCGCGGTTTGGCGTACAGCCGCAACCGCGCGATGAAGGAGTGCGCGATGCGGTACCTGGTGTTCATCGACGACGACATCGTCCTGACCCGAAGCGCCGTCGACGCCACCCGCGACGCCTTCGCGGACGGGGCGGACATCGTAGGGACGCGGATATCGGCCGACTTCAACGGCCAAGGAGTGCCCTGGTGTCTCACCGATGGCCAGCTCCACTATCTCGGTGTCCACAACCCGACTATGCCCGCCTCCATTTGGGGTGGCTGCCTAGCCGTGGACGTAGAGCGAGCCCGCATTCTCGGAGTGCAGTTCGACGAAAGCCTCGGACGCGTCGGAACCAGCCTCGGCTCTGCCGAAGACACCACCTTCGTGCGCCACATGGTCCACAAGGGTGCCCACTCGGCGGTCCTCCACGACGTCGCGGTGACCCACACCATTCCCGCCGAACGGCTGCAGTTCCCCTACCTATTCAGGCGTGCCTACTGGCAAGGCCGCAGCGAGGTACGGCGCAACGACGCCAAGCAGGGGCTCCTGAAGGAATGGAAAAGGAACCGGAACACCCGGAATGCATCAGCCCTCCGCCGCACCACCTTGGCCGTCATCTACACGGGCGCTGTTGCCGCAGGCGCCGTCCGCGAGGACCTGCAGGCCCGGCTCCGCCAACTCCGCGGGCCGCAGGCCAGAAGCGTCATGAACTGATCCAGCAAGCAACCTCATCACCAAGGAGCACCGCCCAATGAACGTCGACGAGATCCAGCATGAGGCACTCGAACTCGGCCCGTGGGTCAACCGCTTCGAGTTCGACGGCCGTACCTACCCACGGCTCGACCACGCACAGACTGCGGAAGAGGAATCCGCAGCACCGCCCCGTAAGGGCAGGGCACAGGCATTCTTTGACGTGTTCCCGGACGCCAAGCAGATCCTTGAACTAGGCGCGCTTGAAGGCGCGGACACGGTCCGACTCGCCTGCCGGCCCGGCACTTCTGTGCTCGCAGTCGAAGGCCGAGCCGACAACCTTAGCCGGGGCGAGTTCATCACCGGCCTCCACCAGCTCGCGAACGTCGAGTGGATGTGCGCGGACGTAGAGACCCTCGACTTCGAAGCACTCGGCACGTTCGACGCCGTGCTCTGCGCCGGTCTCCTGTACCACCTCCAGGAACCGTGGAGGCACCTACGCGAGATCGCGAAGATCACCGACCGTCTGTTCATCTCCACCCACTACTGGGGTGGCACCGGCACGATGGCCGGACCCGACGGCCACACAGTCAAGCTCGTCCACGAGGAGCACCCCGAGCCCCGGACGAGGGCGCTGACCGAGACGGTTCTCTGGTTCGACAGGGAGTCCCTGCTGCAGGCGATTCGAGACGCAGGATTCGATGGCATGAACATCCTCCATGACGTTCAGACGGACACCGTCTGCGACATGATCGTCGCCTGCCACCGCACATCCCCCTCTCGCGACAACACATCGGCCTGAAGCGAGGGGACTCATGAACGCGCTGGCAGAACAAGTCCGCAAATACGGCCTGGCGACCGCTCCGGGCCTGGTTCAAGGCTCCGCACTGGCCGAACTTCACCGCGAGGCGGAGCAGTTGGTGGGGCAGTTCACCGGCCACGGATACAGGTCCGACGACTACTGGTCTTTTGAACGGGCTGACGCCCGCGAGCAAGTCCTCTACCGGATCCACAACCTGGAGCAGCAAGGCTCGACACCGATCAACGAACTGTTCGCAGACGGGCCGCTGCACGAGTTGGCCGGCGAGGTCCTGGGCCGTGAAATCCGCCCCATGGTGTGCGCCATGATCGTGAAGATGCCGCACCATGCGGCGCGAGTCCCGTGGCACAGAGACAGGACGTCGGTGGCGCCGCATACGGTCATCAACCTCAGCCTGTTCCTCGATGACTCAAGTTTCGAAAACGGCTGCATCGAGTACGTGCCCTACTCACACCTGCTGCCGGACGACGCGGATGTCACGGCCGTCGAGCAGCAAGGCCCGGTCGAAGCTGCACCCGCAAGGGCCGGGGACGTGCTCGTTCATGACGTGCGCACTGTGCACGCATCGCGGACCAACAGCACCGACGCATTCCGTCGCAGCATCGTCATCGAGTTCGCCCCGGTCGATTTCGACCTCCCGAACACATAGGGGTGTCATGAACGCGCCATCTCAGCCGAGGGTGGTCACCATCACCGTCGGAACGAACGAGCGGCCCTGGCTCCACAACTGCTTCAGCTCACTGACCGCAAGCAACACCACCGGCCTGCACCTCGACGTCGTATACGTCGACAACGCTTCCACCGACGGAAGCCTCAACGACGTACGCCGCTTCCCTGAGGTCGAGGCGATCCAAAGCCGCACCAACCTCGGCTTCGCCGCCGCCAACAATCTCGCCATGCGCCGCGCACTGAACGCGGGCGCGGACTACATCTTCCTGGTCAACCCCGACACCAGAACTCCCACCACACTCATTCGAGACCTCGTCGACTTCATGGACGCCAATCCCCAGTACGGGATCGTCGGTCCACTGCAGTACACATACAGCGACGCATCCGAGCACCTCCATGAGCACAACGACTGGACCAGACTCGCCCTGCGGTGCGGAGAGCAGCACGGCCTGGCCGCCGACTGGCAGGGCTTACCTTCCCCCGCAGGACCCGAGGAAGGCAGAGCACCCAACACCCTTGAACACGCCTACGTCCAAGGGGCCGCTCTCTTCGTACGCGCTGACGCGCTCCGCAAGACCGGACTCTTCGACGAGGTCTTCCACACCTACTACGAAGAGACAGACCTGTGCCGTCGGGTGAGATGGGCCGGATGGCGCGTAGCCCTCCTCCTGGACCTTGGCATTCAGCACAAGGGCGGAGGCGGCGCAGGGAACGGCAAGTACCGACGAACCCACATGCGCCGCAACCGCTACTACTACCTGGCCACCGACGTCGACTGGACCTTCCGCAACACACTGCGGCTCGCCGGGAGGTGGCTGAGGAAGGACTTCCGAGGCAAGAGCGTCGGTGGGCAAACGACCCCACTGCGCGGCACGTACGAAACGGTTCTCGCCATCGCCTGGTTGTGCCGACACCTGCCGCAGATCGTCGAGCGCCGCCAACGGCATCGCCGTCTCGCACACCAGAGAACGGCGCCAGACGCCACGAACCCCGCACCCTCGGTCAAGGCACTGGGAGGGACGCGGTGATGAACGGCCCTCGCATTCTCTTCGCCGGCAACTTCCACTGGAACGCGGGCTCCAGCCACATGATCGCCGCGTACGCCGAAGCCGCGGCCCGTGTCCCGTGCGAGATCGCCGTATCCAGCCAACTCGCCCGCCTGGACTCCCAGATACCCCAGCACCTGCCGCTCGTCGACGACATCAACTGGGCCACGCACCTCGTCTTCGTCTTCGAAGGAAGACAGTTCCTCTCTGACGCCCAACTCGACCTCTGCCAGCAGATCCCCAGGCATCGGCGGCTGATCATCGACCCGGACGCCCACTGGGGCCCCTCAATGGCTGTGGGCCTGGACGACTCCCACAGCAACTACACCGCCGCCAGTTGGCACAAGCTGTATGCGCAGCTCAGCGACATCATCCTCCAGCCCCGAACAGGCGATGCACTGCCGCCAGGCGCCGAATACTTCCCCTACTTCGGCATGCCGGAAATCCACAGGCCCGCCACCGAAACGCCCCCGCCCGGGCAACTGCCTTACGAGATCCAGTACATCGGCAGCAACTGGTGGCGTTGGCAGACACTGTCCGACGTCGTACGAGCCGCCGCAGCGGCACGCCCCCGCATCCAGCGCATCCGAGTCTGCGGCCGGTGGTGGGACGAAGAGATCTGCCCCGGCCACGAACAGGCGACTGTCGCCGAGCCGAAATGGCTGTCAGATCACGGCGTGGAAGTCGCGGTCTCCGTGCCGTTCGGGCACGTCGTCAGCGAGATGGCCCGCTCGGCGATCACCCCCATCCTGGTACGGCCTGTCCTGGCGCAGAAGCGCCTGCTGACACCTCGCATGTTCGAGACGCTCGCCTCCGGGAGCCTGCCGGCCCTCACCGAAGACCTCGACTACCTGGCTCCGGTGTATGGCGATAGCGCCGAGCACTTCTACCTGGGGGCCGAACCGAGCGAAACCCTCGCACGGATGCTCCGCGATCACAGCACGTACCGGCAGTACCTCGCCGACATCCAGAACCGCGTGTACGCGGCCTTCAACTACGAGCGCGTCATCGCTGACCTCGTGAAGTTCCTGCAGTGACGGGAGAGACCATGGTTCGCAACGTCATCATCACAGGCGTCACCAGCTGTGAGAACCGAGGAGTCGAGGCGCTCGTCGCGTCGATCGCAGCAGGACTCCACGACCACGGCGAGGCACGCATCAGGGTCCTGACACAGACCCCGATGCTCGACCAAGAACTGCTGACGCCCTGGGGCGTCGAGTGCGTGGCCGACCCGTTCGTGACTTCGAAGTCGTGGACTCAATACCGGCCGGCCGAGACCTCCGAGCAGTCCAGGACCCGGCGCGACGCACTGATGGAAGAAGCAGATCTGCTCGTTGCGACGGGCGGGGACATCTACACCTCGGACTACGGGGTGAGCACCCCCTACCTGGCCGCGCCTATCGCAGCCCAGAGCCACGGTGTGCCCGTGGCCATGCTGGCGCACTCGATCGGCCCGTTCACACACCGCGAGGACGCACAAGCCTGGCTCGACGTCGCAGAGCAGTGCAAAGTCCTCACCCTCAGAGAGCGCCTGTCGTACCGGTATGTCCAGGAGGAGCTCGGTCTGACGGCGGGGAAGGCCCAGCTCACCGCCGACCCCGCCTTCCTTCTCCCCGCGCCGCCGCAGCAGCGAGTCCAAGCCCTCGTCACGACTGCGGGCATCGGACCCGGCGAGCCGTACATCTGCGTCGCCCCCAGTCGTGGCATAGCCCGGTTCCGCAGCCTCGATGAAGTCGCGCACGATCGCGCACTAGGACGGCTCATTGACCGGCTCGTCACACGATGGAAGATCCCGGTGCTGCTCCTCCCGCACGTACACGACTCACGGAGCCACAACGACGACCGCGCACTTGTCGCCGAACTCGCCCAGCACATCGGCCACCCACTGGTGAAGGCCGTCACCGGTCCACTGACCGCATCCGATTACAAAGGCCTCGCAGCCGCAGCAGACCTCGTCATCACCGAGCGTCTACACGCGGCGATTGGTGCGCTCTCCACCCGGACCCCCACCGTCGCCATCGGCTACTCCCAGAAGTTCCTCGGCGTCTTCGCCGACACCTACGGCAACGACATCGACCTCGACTCCGTACACCTCGACGTCGACAGGTTCGTGGCGGACGAACACTCGACTGAGCGCCTCCTCCAGGGCCTGCAACTCCCGTCCATGCAGCAGGCCCTCACCGAGCGTGTGCCTGAACTTCTCGAACGAGCGCGAGAGAACTTCACCCTCCTCGCCGCCACCAGCGAGGTGCCGGCATGACGGCCGACGGCACGCAGTTGCGTTTCCAAGCCCGAACGGACGGACCTCGCAGCGGCTGGTTCAAGAAACTCATGCTGCTCGGCCGGGAGTACTACTACGACGCGACGCGGTTCGTCACTCACTCCGGCGCCCTCTCACCCCGGCATCTCGCAACCCTCCGTGCGCTGGTGACGATGGATACGCACCGTGTTGAGAAGGGACTTGCTGTCCCGCACCCCAAGCCGTGGTTCGGGAAGCTGATCGTCCGACGGGTCCTGCACAACGCGTCGCTGTACGCCCGCCTGGATGGTGACGCGAACGTATGCCGAGCAGCTGTGGACGCGGTCGAGGACTACCTGGACCGGAACTCGGAACTAGGCGCCCCTGAACCCGAGTGGGCTGCACAGATCAGACGCGCCGTGACTGGCCTCCATGAGCAACTGCAGCCTGCCGGACTGCTGGGCGGCACCAAGACCGTAAGCCGCGAAACCATCCACAAGGCCGGCCGCCTCGACTCTATGGACTTCTTCACCTCGCGCTACAGCATCCGGGACTTCGCGCCCGAACCCGTCCCGCAGGAACGGATCGAAGCAGCCGTTGCCGCTGCACAGCACACGCCGTCCGTGTGCAACCGCCAGAGTTGGTCGGTACACGTCTTCCCTCGCGGCCCTCAAGCAGGCGCTGTCCTCGCCTGCCAGAACGGGAACACAGGGTTCGGCCACACAGCCAGCCACATCCTCCTGATCACCACCGACCTGCGCACCTTCGTATATCCCGGGGAACGCAACCAAGGCTGGGTCGACGGAGGCATGTTTGCCATGTCCCTCATCCACGCCTTCCATGCCCAAGGAATCGGGACGTGCTGCCTCAACTGGTCCGTAGACAGCCGGGCCGATCGGCGTCTGCGCACCGTCGCGGAAATTCCGGCCCACGAGAACGTGATCATGATGCTCGCCGTCGGCCAACTACCCGAAGAACTGCGAGTGGCCACGTCCTGGCGCCCCGAACCCGGCCACGTCATCCGGCCCGGCCGGATACGGCAAGTCACGAACCAGGACGGTGCCCAGTGAACAGCTCCAGCCCCGCACCGCCCCGCACGTATTTCGCGGCAACAGGACTGCCGACCGGGTACACGTCAGTCGCTGTCGACGTCGGAGGAGTCCTTTACTACGACGAGCCCTTCGACATCGCCTGGATTCAAGGAACCTACGAGCGCACCCGGCGCACCGAACCGGGCCTGACTGTGCCCTCGTTCCTCGAGCACCTCAAGGGCTTCTACCGCGGCGAACCCGGAACCTTCCTCTCCCAACCACCGGCGAGAGATAGCTGGCTGGATGTACGGCAGCGGTGGACATCCCTGGTCCAGCCGATCCCCGGCGCTGCCGACGCCATCCAGGCCCTCGCACAGCATCTGCCGGTCTGCGTCGTCGCGAACCAGCCTCCCGAATGCCACACAGCCCTGCACGAGATGGGTATAGCCCAGCGCGTCGACCTTGTGGCCATCGACACCGTGGTGGGCCTGTCGAAACCCGACCCCAAGTTCTTCCGCTGGGCTTTCGACCAACTCGGCTGGACGGCCAAGGACGTCCTCGTCATCGGAGACCGCCCCGACCACGACGCCGCCCCGGCACACGAACTCGGCTGCCAGCCAGCCCTGATCCAGCCCGACGACTGCTGGCAGGGACCCACCGACCTAGATCCACGCATCGAGGACACCTACCGAGCCATCCGCAAGGACCTCCGGACGCTCCGCTCACGGCCCGCACAGCACGCCAGCTGGCACCTCGACAGCCTGGCCGACATCACGCCCTAACGGTTACCCCGGCCTCGCCCTGGACCACGACACCGACTGCGGGAGAGACGACCCATGAAGATTGCCATGATCATCCCCCCATTCCGCTACGGAGCAGACCCCAGCCAATGGATCACTGTGCCGCCCCAGGGGTACGGAGGCATCCAATGGGTGGCCGCGACGCTCATCGACGGGCTGCTCGAGACTGGGTGCGAAGTCCTGCTCCTGGGAGCCCCGGGAAGCCCACCGCGAAGCGGCCTCACCGTGTCGACTGCCATTGAACGCGATGAGATCCGAACTGCCATCGACAGCTTCGGGCCGGCTGTCGTCCACGACCACTCGAACCTCGCGGCGCTTCCGCTGGACGGGCAGTGGCCCGTAGTGAGCACTCACCACCTCAATGGCGTGCCAGCATCCCTTGAAAACGGCGTCTATGTCTCGGCCGCACAGCGCCTCAAGGCCGGATCTGAGACCGCGCCTGTCATCCGCCTGCCGGTTAACCCGGAACGATGCCTGTTCCAGGAGGAGAAGGATGACTACCTCCTGTTCATGGGCCGCGTCTCGGCACACAAAGGAGCGTACGAAGCAGCTGTCTTCGCGCATGCCGCGAACCTGCCGCTCAAGGTCGCCGGCCCGGCGTGGGAGCCGGAGTACCTCGACAGAATGCTTGCCGACTACCCGCACACCGTCGACTACATCGGAGAGGTAGGGGGGCATTTCCGGACCGAACTCATCGCACATGCCAAAGCCATCCTGGTCCTCTCCCAGACGTCCGGCAGTCCCTTCGGCGGACGATGGGCTGAGCCCGGGGCAACCGTCGTGTCCGAAGCCGCCGCGAGCGGAACACCCGTGATCGCGAGCAACAACGGCTGCCTCCCCGAGATCGTCCCCAGTGTCGGCACGATCCTGCCGTCCGCACCGAAGATCACGGCCACAACGGCGAAAGCAGCCATGGACGCTCTACCGACAGCCCACGAGGTACTCAAGGCCGCAGTGGACCAGTGGGGGCACCTCAAGATCGCCCAGGAATACCTGACGGTCTACGAGCGGGCAGCACGCGGCGAGCGATGGACGTGACCGCAGATGCCAGCCGGACTACTTCTTGGCGGCGATGCGCTGACGAGACACCTCGTACAACACGGCCGTCGCTGCGTTCGCCGCGTTCAGGGAACTCGCAGCACCGCCCATGGGGATGCTGACCATGTGGTCGCATGCCTCACGCCACGCATTGCTCAGACCAGAAGTCTCGTTGCCGATCACGAGCAGCGTCGGCTGCGTGAAGTCGAAGTCGAAGACATCACAGTCACCATGCTCATCCGTGCCGACGATCACGATCGGATTGCCATCGGCCCGCTGACCCTCAACCCAGTCAGCCACGTCACGATGAGCAGGCACCCGCACCGACGGCAACGCGAACAGCGACCCCGTACTGGCCCGCACACACTTCGAGTCGTACACGTCGGCTGCGTGGCCCGACACGATCATCCCGTCCGCGCCGAACGCATCAGCGGACCGGATGATGCTGCCGATGTTCCCCGGGCTCGTCGGACGGTCGAAGGCCACGCCGAGGAAACCCGGACCCACCTTGATCCGGGAAAGATCATCCGGGGGCATTTCAACGACGGCAATGACCTCGGGAGCGTCCTCGGACTTCTCACCAAGATCGGCCAGCAGGCTCGGCGCCATCGCTACGCGCTCGGCCTTCGTGGTGCGCAGGATGTCCTCCGCCCACCGGGACAGAGACCGCTTGGAGTCGTAGATGATCGTGTGGATCGTCCAGCCGTGCTCCACCGCCAACGAGATCGGCCGGACGCCCTGCACCAGGAACTCCCTGGCCCTCGTCCGCTTGTTCCGGTTGGTGAGAAACGACTCCCACTGCTGGAAACGAGCATTCCGGCTTGAAACCCGCTGGGCCGCTGGCACACGGCCTCCTATCTCTGATCATCCCTGTTAGCGCCTACAAGACTCTAGTGGGGCGGCGCCACGCGGCGCGACTCGGACACCGCACCCTCGGCAGCCCCGCGACGGCCGGCGACGAACCCCTCGGATCAGGTTGGCTCAGAACGCGGCGTTGACGAAGGCCTGCGGGGTCTCGTACACCTGCCCCACATGACGGACGCTGTCGCACCCGTAACACCCCATGCTCAACCATCCTGAGCGGAGGACTGCGACCCATGCCCGTGCCCTCGCACCACACCGTGGTTCAACACTCTCGTCCGCGCCCAGACCAGGACGGTGCGCCGTGAATCGGCCCCCAGGGGCCGACCCCACAGCGGTCGCCATCGGGCTGCTGATCTTCGGCGGCGGCGCGATACTCCTGAACCTGCTGTTCGGGGCCTGGGTGGCCTTCAGCATCATCGCCGCGGCCGCCATCAGCCTCTCCGCAGGAATCGAAGTCCGCCGGCGACAGTCCGTGAAACGCGAGCATGAGCAGCTTGAATGGAAGCGCATCCTCTGGGAGGAGTGGGGCTACCGCAGCGAATAGCAGCAGGTCCTCCGCCTGTCCTCGGCTGTGCCACACGCCCAGGACACTGCGCCGCGGCTACGCTTTCCACCCCCGGTGCAGCCACGTGGCCTGGCTCCCACCCCCTGCGGCTGCGTCGGACCACCGTTCACCACAAGGACCCGATGCGATGCGAATCCCCGTCGACGCCGCCCTGCTGGATCAGCTCACCCGCTCCGCTGAAGCCGACAACATCTGCAAGCACGTGGTCGCCGCCGTCATCACTAACAAGGACAACGAGATCCTGCTCCTGCACCGGCGCTTCGACGACTACCTCGGCGGCCTGTGGGAGCTCCCCTCCAGTGCGGTGGGAGCTGGAGAGTCCCTGACCGTAGCTCTCCACCGGGGAGTGGAAGAGGAAACTGGCCTGGTGGTGACCACTGTCGACGACTACCTCGGCCACTTCGACTACCTCTCGAAGAGCGGCAAGCAGACCAGGCAATTCAACTTCTCCGTCACCACCAGTGGGAGACGGATCATGCTCACCGAGCATGACGCCCACGAGTGGGCCACGCACGAGGACCATTCGAAGGCGAGCGCGTCGGTCAGCGCCATCCTCGACATTGCCCGAGGCGGCTCAGCCTGACCTTGGCTGGGTGGGCGATCAATCGCGCCCAGACTGCGACGCGTGAGTGCCACACGGCTCAGTTCATGAGGGGGAAGTCCAAGCCGACTCGTCGGCAGTGAAGGAGTTACCGGGCGGGATCGTGCTGAGGGACATTCCGTTGCTTCTTCCGCACCGCGATCCAGTCCCAGTCACGATCGCCGACGCTGCACTCCTGTTCCTCTTGAATATCCCAGTCGGCCATCCAAAGTCCGTCGCCGTGATTACGGGCTTTGCAAGAACACGTGCATATATGCCCCAGAGCCCTCTTGCATCGCGGGTTGCACTGTTCGTTGCTGTTGTACTCGCGGCCGACTGCAATACGGGGGTACTGGCTGAGGAGCACCTCAGCGAGCTTGATGAAGTGGGCTGGGGCGATCGTCCAACTGCCCAACCGTGCATCCCACGTTGGGCGCACACGGCTGCCCAGGCGGATTGTGACGAACTGCTCGTGGCCGAGCAGGGAGCGCCTCGGTGTCCAGAACGCGATGCGCCCTTGCGCGGGCAGCGCCACGGATGGGAGAACGTCACCTTCCCAATCTGGGAACCACTCGGGTGGATCAAGGTGCGAGTGGGGAGTGTGGGGCTTCTCTGGGCGATCAGAGCCTCCCATCCAAGCGCGGCGCGGCGGCCCGGGGTTGAGACGGTCTGCCGGCAAGTAGATCTGGCGGCCCGATTCAGTGCATTTCCACTCGCCTCCGGGACGCGTGTGGGGAAGGATTCGGCCAGTCGCGACCTCGACCCGCATCTTGCCGCCGCACGTGCCACACGTCTGACGAAGGTGAGTGGGCATCCTCGGGCTCCCAACGCTAAGATAAACAGCCGTCACTGACGTCTGAAGATCACAAGCTACCGGCCTGGTGCCATGCACGGTGTGCTCTCGTGGAGAGCAGCAACCGCCCAATCGGCGAGAAGGGGCAGAGCCAGTCAGGCACCGGCCCTGCCAGTCTCAAGCTCCCTACGGGGTGAGCCGGTTCGGTCCGCGGAACAAGAACGTGGCCTCACGAATCGAGTCCAGGCCGAGCATCACCATCAGCACTCGCCCGAGCCCCATGCCCAGACCGCCGTGCGGCGGGCACCCGTACCGGAACGCGTTCAGGTAGTCCTGCAACGGCCCGGTGCTCATGCCCTTCTCCGCGGCCTGCTTCAGCAGCACGTCGTAGCGGTGCTCACGCTGCGCCCCAGTGGTGACCTCCAGGCCCTTCCACAGCAGGTCGAAGCTCAAGGTCACGTCCGGGTTGTCGGCGGGCCGCATGTGGTAGAAGGGCCGGATGCCCACCGGGTAGTGCGTGATGAACACGAAGTCGTGTCCGGTGGCCTCCTTGATGTGAGCCGAGATGCTCCGCTCACCATCCGGGTCCAGGTCCTCCTTCACCCCCTCCGGGTCCCAGCCGCCCTCTCGCAGGATCTTGTGCGCCTCGGCCATGGTGATCCGCGGGAAGGGCATGGCGGGGACAGTGACCTCGACGCCGAAGTGCTCGGCAATCGCCTCACCGTGCGCGTCGGCGACCTTGGCGATCGCGTGCGCAAGCATCTGCTCCTCGAAGACCATCACATCCTCGACGCCGGCGACCCAGGCCAACTCCACGTCGACGCCCGTGAACTCGGTGGCGTGCCGGGACGTGAACGACGGCTCGGCACGGAAGACCGGGCCGATCTCGAAGACCTTGTCGATCCCAGCCGCGATCGCCAGCTGCTTGTAGAACTGCGGCGACTGCGCCAGGTAGGCGCTGCGGTCGAAGTAGCCCAGCTTGAACACCTCCGCACCCGACTCCGAGGCAGTGCCCATGAGCTTGGGCGTGTGCATCTCCGTGGCGCCCTGGGCATAGGCGTACTCGCGCATCCCCTGCTCCAGCGTGGTCTGCACGGCGAACATCAACTGGGCGGCGGGCCGACGGCGTACGTCCAGGAACCGCCAGTCGAGACGCTGCTCCAGGCCCGTGTGCTCGTCGATGGGCAGCGGAGTGGCGGCCGGGTTCAGGACCTCGACCTGCTCAGGGACGAGCTCCAGGCCACCGAGCTTCACCTGGGCAGCGTCCACGACGCGGCCGGTGATGCGCACGGCGGACTCAGGGGTGAGGGCTTCGAGTTCGGCTTCCAAGGGTCCGCCGTCGCGCCTGTGCGTCAACTGCACCATGCCGGTGCTGTCCCGCACGATGACAAACTGCATCTTTCTCTGCAGGCGAAGGGTGTTCACCCACCCGCAGACGGAAACGGTACGGCCGACGTGTTCTCGCAAGTCGGAGACGTATACACGGCTGTGGATCATTTCGGTCCTCCGAAGGACGTCGTCATGATCCCTTGGGAGTGCGGGCGAGAAGGGCAACTCGCGGTACCACCGCACTTTCGCCGCAGAGAACCGGCGGCCTCGTTCGGGCCCGGTGACGGGGGCTGGCCGGCGGGGCATTGGACCACCAGGCGGGGGTCGTTCCTCCCCGCGCTCGGGAGGGTCTTCACCTCAGGGTGCGAGACCGCCTTCACAGCTTCCGGCGATTCTCTCGACTCACGGCCCTGTGGCTAATCGTCTCCGTCAACGCGTTGACGTTGAGGATAGGAGGCTGCCAACCACAGCAGCAACGAGAATTCACAGACCGCGCGCCGGAGACGATGCCACCTCACTCAGCGATCAAGCAGCCCGACCCAGACGATCTCTTCCGGAACTTGCCTGACCCTGCCACCCGACCCCGCGGCAGTGCCCGTTCCCACTGGCTGGCAGCTATGCCCCGGCCGTTGTCAGTGCCCCGGGCAGAGAATCGGCGGATGGCCTTTGAACCCGCAGCAGTTGGTGAGTCTGCGACCCTCGTCGCTGCCTTACGCGCGTACCTGTCCGAGACCCGCTTCTCCTTCATCGGTCTGACCGGCAAGGAGGCAACCCAGTGCATCACCCGAGCGGTTGCGCAGTGGGCGGGGGCGTCAGGCTGGCGGAGTAGAGGGGAGGCGCCCATGCGCTACATCGCCCCGCCACGCCTGATGGAGGGGGGCTGCCGCATGATCTGGTCACCGTCCTGGTCCGCCTACCTTGATCTTCGCTTGCTTCGTACCGACGCCCCGCCGATCGCCGTGGAGATCGACCGCGGAGACGACAGCACCGCCGTGGACAAACTCCGCGACGAGGCCCTCCGTGGGCGCCCCGCACTCTGGATCCGCTGGCACGGAACGCTGCGTACCGATCTCCCGGCTGGTGTCGCCCGTCTGCACCTGCCGACGCGGTCCAGCCGCTCTCCCGTCCGCTATTCGCTCGCCCCGGTCACTACCGCAGCGGGTATCACCCTCGGCGAGGCCGTCACCGCCGAGGCCCGAGAGGACGCCCTGCACCGGGACCAGCAGCGCATCGCGGCAGAGAAGCATGTTGCCGCTCTCCCCCGGACTCCCGGCCCCATCTGGTGCCCCTAGGGGAGTCAGCACGATGATGCGAAGGAACCGGTCAAGTGCTGGGCCTTCATCGCGGCAGCGAGTTGAAGGACTGGATCAGCCGGCACACGATGGGCCGACTGCTCCTTAGGCCAGGTCGAGAACCCGTCATCAGGCCAGCGGGGGACCACATGGATATGGAAATGCGGCACGGATTGTTCCGATCCCGGGCCACTGGCATGGAGCAAGTTCACCCCGCTCGCCTTCAGCGTGAATCGCATCGCCTCGGCCACCTCTTGAGCCAAGGCCATCGTCGCGGCCACTGTGTCACGCGGGATGTCGAATAGATCCTGGTAGTGGTCCGTCGGAACCACGAGGGTATGTCCAGGCGCGAGCGGCGTCAGCGGAGCGAACGCACAAGCGGCCGCCCTGCGAGCGATCCAGCGGGCGGAGTTCTCGCGGATGAGGGTGCAGAACACGCAGTCCATGCGGAGACACTCCCAGACGCTGCGCACGGGCTCCTAGTGGAATTTTCGGCGCCGATGCTGCGACGACCCCGCCGGACAGCCAGGCGACGGCTACCCGCCCTTTGTGCACGAGCCGATGATCACGCCGAGGGTAGTAACGATGAACAGGAATCGAAGCAACCTCATGGAGTGTTCTCCCCTTTCGGGCTCGACTTGCCTCGCCGGCCAAGATGCCCCCGCATCACGACCAGGTTCTCCACGACCGCGAGCGTGTGAGCGCACGATCGTCAGGAGTCCGTCGTGCATCTCAGACCGCTGGTGCGGCAGTACCAACACCTGGAATGGAGCGCGACCTTGCACAGCTTCAGCCACCGCTCCACGGTAGAGCCGACGAGCCGCTCACGGCGTCGATCGGGGTCACCGCAGGCCGCCCCCGCCAGTCACGGAGTCCCACTGCGCCGATATCCGACCCACAGCCGCCCGCCAGTTGGGGCCAGTACCTCGTCGACGACGCCAACAAGGGCATCGGTCTGCCCATTCAACGCCCCACGGACAGCGTGGTGCAGGCGCGCATTGAGGCCAGGTGCCGTCTCCTCGAGGCGACGCGCCAGCCACTTCCCGCCGCCGCCCCACGACCCGCCGAGCGCCAGCGCCAGTTCACCTGTCCGTCTCGCCAGCTCTGAGGCGATGAACAGCCGCTCACCCTGATCGGTACATCCAACGAGATCGTCCAGGAGATCCGTGATCCCATAACGGAAGTCCTCAATCTCCTCCACAGTCGCCGAAGGCGGACCCGCGAGGGCCAGCTTCCTGGCTTCGGCAGCCACACTCGCACCGAGACCATCCACGTCAAAGAGCAGTTCGCCGTCCGCACACATCCACAGCAGTGGGCATCGACGCTTGCGAATTTCCCGGTCCACGAATGTGTGCCAAGACTCTTCGGTGTGCACGAAGAGCTCCACGGGCCAGTCACCGTACTGAAGGCTCTCTCTGTACGGAGCCGGCGGACCGTGCAACAGCACCACGATGTCCAAGTCGGACAAGGCCGTGCGGCGTTCCGTCAGAACGCTGCCCCCGAGAAGCGCCGCACGAGCGGCTGGATGACGTTCCTCTACAACGGCGCGGGCAACGACAACCGGATCCATGCAGCCACTATCGGTATCCAGGGCGCGTTACGCATGTGGTTTGTTCCATCGCTCGGTGAGCGACGTGTGCCATGTCCGATGTGCGCACAGGTCGGCCACCGGGACCATCCACAGGCTGTGGATAGCCACTAGCCTGCCCGCAGCCGACCGCATCCTGCGCGGGCAGGCTGTTGCCCGTTGCCTTCTGTGACCGTTGATCGCGTTCGAGCTCTTACACAGCGCGAATGGCAGACAGGCGCTGTTCCGTCTCGCCACGACAGTAGAGAGATCAACAGCACCCATTGCACGCGCCACGCCATGCCTGAAAGAGAGCCTCAACCGACGCGAACCGGTCAGCAGCGTCGCTGGCAGTGGCACGCTCGATGACCTTCAGCTGAGACAACGAACCGCGCCACTTCCGCTCGTCATCGCCTGCATCCAGCAGCAGACGCAGGACCCGGCCGAGGACGAACACCGTCGTTCGGATGCCGATGATCGAGCCTTTAGAGAACTCCTCCGGCGCCATGAACCGTCGCGAGCCCGGCAGCCGATCGGCCTCCAGGACGAATGGCCCCGGCCGGTACTCGTCCAAGTCGCACAGGGTCATGCGCTGCGCCTCAAAGTCGTAGAGGAGGCATCCGTCGTACAGGTCGACTGCGACGAACCCGGCCTTCTCCACGGCCAAGTGCGCGTCGAGGACCGCGTCCAGGGACTGCAGGATCTCCGCGACAGGAAGACTGCGGAACCGAGCCATCGGACTGTCCGGAGCAGAGCGACCGCCGTGGTGGGCGACCGTCGGGTGGTACAGGACATTCCCCTCAACCCACGGATAGATCAGCGCCAAGCCGTCCTTGATCGGAAAGTGGTGGCGCAATGGCACGATCGCCGGATGCCGTACCGCGCCGTGCACGTCCATTGCGCGACGCAGTGAAACGACTCCAGCCGAAGTAGCCGCACTCTTCACGAACCACCGCTCGCTCCCGAGCGCGACGCCGTACGACACGCAGCCCGAGTCCTGCTCCCGGAAGACCTGGAAGACGTGGCCCACGTCTTCCAGGTACGGCTCCAGCAGTTCGACGAAGTCAACGTCCAGCAGCGGATGCGTCGGCATGGTGGACGATCCTGCCAGCACACACGAGTAGCCCTGCCGGCATTGCTCGTTCAGCGCCCAGTTACATCTGGTCGGGAGACTCGATACCGAGCAGGCCCAGCCCGAGTTCGAGAGTCCGTGCCGTCAGATCACACAGGACCAGGCGGCTCTGCCGGGTCTCGCCCTCCGAGCGAAGGACAGGGCACTTCTCGTAGAAGGTGGTGAACGCGCTGGCCAAGGAGTACAGATAGGTCGCGAGCTTGTGGAACTCAAGCGTCTCGGCGACCGAGGTCACCACGCTGCCGAAGGCGAGCAACTCCAATGCCAGTGCCCGCTCCGCGGGCTCGGTGACAACCAGCACCGAGATGTCCCGTGACGGTTCAGCCCCCAACCGCCTGAAGATGGAGCAGATACGGGCCCGCGCGTACTGCAGATACGGCGCAGTGTTGCCGTCGAACGACAGCATCCGGTCGTAGTCGAAGACATAGTCCTTGAGCCGGTCGGTCGACAGGTCGGCGTACTTAACCGCCCCGATGCCCACGGCGTTCGCGACAGCGGAACGCGTCGCGTCATCGAGCTGCGGGTTCTTGACGACGATGACCGCGGCCGCCCTGCTCACCGCCTCCTCGAGCAGATCAACCAGCTTCACCGAGGCGCCGGCCCGCGTACGGAGCATCTTGCCGTCGTCGCCGAGGATCGACCCGTGCCCGACGTGCTCAGCCCGCGCAGGCGGCACAAGCCAGCCCGCGTCCCGCGCCACGGCGTAGATCATTTCGAGATGCTGACTCTGAGGAAGCCCCACCACGTACAGCAGCCGCGTCGCGTGCAGTTGGTGCAGGCGGTGCCGGATGGTGGCCAGGTCGGTGGCGCCGTACCCGAAGCCGCCGTCGCCTTTACGGACGATGATGGGCAGCGGATCACCCTGACGGTTGGTGTATCCCTCGGGGAAGACACACAGCGCCCCCTCGCTCTCCTGCAACAGGCCGCAGCCGTCGAGTTCGTCTGTAACCTCCTGGAGTTGATCGTTGTAGGAACTCTCCCCGGCATAGTCCGTCTCGGTCAGCCGTACACCCAGGAGCCCGTAGACGGCCATGAAGTACTTCTTGGACTCGTCCACCAAGGTCCGCCACAGACGTAGCGTCGTCTCATCGCCGCTCTGGAGCAGCACGACCCGCTTGCGGGCGCGATCCTTGAACTCGGCGTCGGCATCGAACTTGCGCCGGGCCGCCTGATAGAAGCCGTTGAGGTCGCCAACGGACAGTTCGTGCGCGGCCTCGGCTTCGCCGATGTCCAGAAGGTGCTCGACGAGCATGCCGAAGGGCGTACCCCACTCGCCGATGTGGTTCTGCCGAATGACGGTGTGCCCCTGCCACTCCAGCAGCCGCACCGCCGCATCCCCGATGATCGTCGACCGGAGATGCCCGACGTGCATCTCCTTGGCAGCGTTCGGAGCGGAGTAGTCGACCACGATCCTTTCCGGCACCTCAGCCCGTGGGATCCCGAGACGCTCATCGCCGCTCGCCACAGCGAGCAGCCGGCCCAGGACCGAGTCCGAGACCGTCAGGTTGATGAATCCGGGGCCGGAGACCTCGACTGACGAGCAGAGGTCATCGAGTTGGGCGCCCGCCACTACCTGGTTGGCGATCTCCCGGGGATTGCCACCGATCGTGCGACCGAGGGACAGAGCAGCATCGGACTGGAAGTGTGCTCGCTGGGATCGGCGGATGGCCGGATCGACGGGGATGCCCGCCACAGATTGGAACGCCGGAGCAAGTCGCTGATGGAGCATCTCTTCCAGATTCGCCATCCGGAGAAGCTATTCGGCCCGAATGGCGGCCGTCCACGGAATTAGCCACTGAGGTGACGAGAGACTGGATCTCCACCGCCTCGGGTCCCTAAAACTCAGTGTCACCGCCAGCCCACGCCCGCCATGCTGAGGTGATGGACGAGCCTGCGGAGACCCTCGAGTGCAACGCCGTCGTGTTGCGACGATGGCGCTCTACCGAAGCTGACGTGGTCTACCGGATGGTGGACGAGTCCCTGGAGCACCTCCGGCCCTGGATGCCGTGGGTGGCCGAGCACAGCAGAGAGCGAAGCGCGGAGTTTGCCGCTCGATGTGAAGAGAAGTGGGCATCCGGAAGCGCCTACACCTACGCGATCACCTTCGATGCGACACCGGTTGGAAGCTGCGGACTAGTTCGGCGAATCGGTGTTGGAGGTCTGGAGATCGGCTACTGGCTGCACCCCGGCTACACCGGCCGCGGACTGGCTACCTCGGCTGCAGCAGCTCTGACTGTGCAGGGCTTCGAACTCTCAGGCGTCGACCGCATAGAGATCATCCACGATGAGGCGAACCCTGCGAGTGGGGCCGTTCCGAAGAGGCTTGGGTTCACACACGTTGAGACCCGGCCGGCGACCGTTCCTCGTGCGCCGTCAGATACCGGTCTCGATGTCGTCTGGCGGATGGAGCACCCCGAGTTCCTGCAGCGACGCTGGTAGTTCGCTCTTGGGCGGAGATCAGCTGATCTAGACGGGGGCCTGGCTGGCGAGTTGCCGGGCGAGGCTTGCGTCGCTCCGCAGGGACAAAGCACCTTCCGCGTCGAGTGCTGCCTGGCCATGGTCGTCACCGCAGGAACATCCGGTCCAGGCCCCTGTCTCGACCTGTGAAGCGGCGTAGTCGAGGACCCTGGCGGTCTCGGTGAGGACATGCGCCGGAACGATGACGTGAGCACTGTCAGGGTCGTCGATGCAAGCTGCGCCGATCTCGGTGAGCAGGTCCACGGCGACCTGGACGATGTGGACGTCCTGGTTGCCGCTGGAGTATTTGGCGGCTTGTGCCAGTGCCATGACCTGATGACCGGTGACCCATCGAGGGATCGAAACGCTAGCTCCGGCATCCCCTGAAGGCTGCAGGGCGCCGGGGCTGGCGTGCTGCATGCCCGCGGCTTCAGCGATGACGTCAGCCATGACGGAAGGCTCGATGCAGCGAAGCGTGTGCACGGGGGAGATGAGCAGCTGGGCAGCGATGGTCTTCACCGAGTGAGCGATCACTCTCTTCACATCTGATGGCTCGGCTCCCAGGCTGCGGGCCAGCAATTCCGCTGTCGTCCGCGCAGCCAGTTCCTCAAAAGCCGCAGTACCTTCTATTTCGCCCACGGAGCGAGTGTATGCGCATCGAATCACTGCCCTGCCGTCTAGCGGGATGGATGCGGCTCCATCACCGGGGCGTCCGAGACGTGCGCTGGGTAGAAATTGGGCCGCTACCCTCGGTGCCTTGTGGGGCGCATGAGGACGGGGCTCTTGACCGCCCTAGCGGCGCGGCCGGGCAACGAGCTGAACGCTGGCCAGCAGCCTCGCGCCATCAAGGTGAGTGTCCGGTGCGACCTCGTCATCCAGGTGCGCCAACTGGCGTTCGAGGGCTGCCACATTGGGTGAGTTGTCGATGGTGGCGACCCCGTTGACGGTGACCTTCAACGGCTCGGCTACAAGCCCTGCGATCCGCTCCCGGAGAACCTCGGCAGCGACAGCCCGCGCTGACTGAAGCCGCTCGTAGCGGCCAGCGAGGTCTGGAAGATCAACCTCGGAACCGAGGTGGGCCTGCAGCCAGTGGAGTATCTCGTCGTTCACGGTGCTCCCGATCATTCAAAGGTGGGGAGGAGCACGGGCTCCTCCCCACCATGCGTTCTACTTCTGGGCGGGCTTCGATCTGCGGGGTGCCTTGGACTCCGTCTCAGTGGCCGGAGGCGGGTCCTGCCAGCACCGCGGGTTGGTGATCTGAGCAGCGACAGCCGAGTCGGTCACCTCCGTGCCGGCGAGCAGCACAAGGGGAATCCGGTCGACCGGGTCCATCACATGGACGGCGGCTGCAAGGACCCCGAGGGCCTCGTTGTCCGCACTCACAGAACCGTCGCCGTGATGTGGCAGTCCGGCGAGTACAGGACAGGCATCGCCGCTGCGGCACCCTTGGTCCAAATCTGCACCGGATCATCCTCGACATCCCGGGTGATGACGATGCCCGGAGCATCCTCCCGCTCGATGTACGGATTCGTACCGCGTGGCAGGGCCAGGGACTCAGTGGTGGTGCCGTACTGGGTCTGCCCCCACTTCGCTCGGTCCGGCGGCAGCATGATCCACCGGTCCTCCGGCAGCACCCGCTTGGACACGTCGTCCTGCCACACCTGCGCCTTGTAGAACGTGACCGGGGGCAGGCCGTAGTTTCCGCGCACAGAGTTGATCTGCTCGGGGTTCAGCGTCGAGGTCGGAGTCTGACCACCGGCCGGGGTGCCGTAGTAGGCGGCCCGGTACGCGCCATTGGATGCCAGGTGCGACCAGGCCTTGCGGGAGGTGATCACCATCTCCGGGGCTGGGGCGCCAATGGAGTCGAGGTGGTCGATCCACCGCAGCTCATCCGCGATCGGATCGGCGGCAGGGTCGGACCAGGGCTTCGGAGCTGTGGGCATGTTCGCGGCCGGCACCCCGTAGTCGACCTCGACGGTGAGGCCGTTCTCCCCGAGGAGGCTGAACTTGCCATCGAGGAGGACATCGCCGGCAGCGAGTTCCAGGCGGGATCGGATTGCCTCGGTGTGCCGCTCCACGTCGTCGTACAGCAGCTCCACGAGCCGGTCGTCGTCGGCGCCGCGCGAGGCGTCCAGGAGGAGCTGCTCCATCTCTCCGACGAGCAACTTCTGGCCGAGGGCGGGAAGGGTGCCTTCGGTCTGTGTGGATTCGGCCTGCCGCTTCGCGAACGGCACGCTCGTGTCGTAGGCCCGGTACGAGGCAGCGTTCACGCGCCGCTTGTTGCGGCGGATGCGCCACTTGACGTCGTTCACCTTCGTCTCGGCGAACACCGACTTGGTGAGCAGGAAGTCGTCGGGGCTGGGGATCGTGCGGGCGTACACGGTCAGGTCTGCGACCGAGACGTTCTTGAGGAGGTCGGCGACGCTCATGCGCTCACCGCCCCGAGGAACCGGATCTGTGCCCCGGCCGGGCTAGGCACGATCTTGGCGGGGTCGATACCGCCGGGGACCTTGGCCGCGTTAACGGTGCCGTGCCAGAACAGTGCTGCGGGAATCTTGGTGACGCCCGGTGTGAACGGGGCCTCGGCATAGACGAGGCCGGCGAAGACTTCTCGCCCGTCCTTCGCTGCCGGGTCGTACGCCCCATACAGACCGGACGCCGTGACGCGGCCCACGGGAACACCGGATCGTACGTAGCCGTGAGGCTGAGCGGCAGTTGGCTCGACGTAGTGGGCGTTCTTGGTGAGCTTGCCCAGATCGAGGGTGATGGTCTCGGTGGAGTCGGTGCCGTGCCGGGACGCGAGCCAGTCCCGGTCAGCGGTGAGCGTGACAGAGGTGGTGTACGGCTGAATACTCAAGCCGCTATCTCCTGGTGGTGTGGTGCGGTCGCACACTCACCAGAGCGGTGGCGCGGTCCACGAGGAGCAGTAGGGGCGTGGTCCCCAACAGGGTGGCCTGGAAGGCCAGTTAGATCATTCGGGTGCGGGGAGCAGACCGCGCCGGCGGGCCATCTCCAGTCCTGCCGCACCCGCCTTGCGTTCAACGGTTCCGGGACGACGGGGAGGGACCGACGCGGGGGCCCCACCAGGTGCGGCCGCAGCGGCCCTCGTGTGGGGTGCCGGGCGCGCGAACAGTTCGGGGCGGCGGTCCTTCAGTTCCTGGACCGCATCGCTGACGACCGCCTCGTCGGCGTCTTCTGCCACGCGCAGTAGAGCCACAGCATCATCGAGGTCGTGTCCGCCAACACCGGCGCCTGCCAGAACTGCCCGCCGGGATGCCTCCCGCTCACGGGCCAGCGCCGTAGCCTCCCGGGCGGCGGCAGCCTCTTCCCGCTCCGCGAGCGCCTGCTCACGCCGCTGCGCCTCCGTGAGTCGCTCCTGCTCCGTCTGGCGAGCGCCGGTGACGAACTCCTCCAACGCAGAGGCACTGGCGAAGCCCAACTTGTCGACCAGAGTGCGGACCGCAGCCCGGCCACCCTGGTCCTTCTCCCGGGCCATAAGCGTGCTCAGGTGCTTCTGGCTGAGGCTGACCGAGGTCTCGTCGTTCGACGAGTCATCTGCGGAAGCGCCGAGCATGGGATAGATCGGGCGGCCATCTCGGCGGTAGCCGAGCACAGTTGACGGTGCGGGCAGACTACGGGTCCTCAAGAGTGCTGCTCCCCAAACGGCCCCGCGCCAAGATCGAGTCTACGGAACGCAAGCCGACGCTCCCCAGTCCGGGCGCACGAAACTGGCCCGGCCCCCCGTGCTGTTCACGGGGGGCCGGGCCAGAGAGCCAGCGGGTTAGATTCCGCGGCTTGGTAGCTAGCCAGCGATGTAGGCGATGGCGTCGTGGCTGTGGATGCTCTCCAGGTTGCGGATACTCACAGCGTGCCGAAGGCCCCGATCGCGGCAGGCGGCGCTGACCGTGCGGGCCATGTCCTCGACGAACACCGGGTTGTCGAACGCCTGCATAGTCAAGACGCGCTCATCGGCGCGCTTCACCAACGGCACTACCGGCGCCGAAGCAGAGGAGGACAGCAACCGCACGGCACTCTGAACCGGCAGAGGGTATGGGCTGTCACCCTGGCCGGTCACGGTGAGCGTGACCTGGCTGCGCTGATTGTGCGCGCCATAGTCGGAGATGGCCTTCGAGCACGGGCAGAGGCTGGTCACCTCCGTGGTGACGGCCGTCTTCACCGTCACGTCGCCGTTGTCCCAATGCCCCTCGATACGGATGTCGTGAACCTGCTTCGATTCACGTCCACTTGCTGGGGCGACCACGGTCGTGCTGACAGGCATCGCCATCGCCACAGTGATGGCGGGCGCATCCAGGAGATCCGCACCGGTCTTGAGAACGGTCGGCAACTGCCGAGGATCGAACCTCTGCAGGTGCTCGTGCACGAGAGCAACCATGCGGCTCATGTGCGTCCCGCGCCGGTCGTGCTGGAGCCGCACCGTCACCTCGAAGTCGGCGATGCCCTCCTGGCGGAGGTAGCCGTCCTCGAAGCTCACGGGGTAACGGACACCGTCGATACCGACCTTGTCGAGTTCGATACCCCGCGAGTCGGTCTCGTTCTGGATGTCGTGCATGCTCACTCGCCTCGGTACGTGCAGCCCGACGTGCACGTTTCCCGAACCGTCAGAGCCGAGAGTTCCGGCAGGTTGGGCTGCAGGCGCTCCCAGATCCAGCGGGCCAGGACCTCGCTGGTCGGGTTCTCCAAGCCCTCGATGTCGTTCAGGTAGTAGTGATCGAGTTGCGCGTCGATCGGCTTGAACGCCCGCTTGAGGTCACCGAAGTCCATGACCCATCCGGCCTCGGGGTCGACCGGGGCCTCGACATGAACGATGACCTTGTAGGAGTGACCGTGCAGCCGAGAGCACTTGTGGCCCTCCGGGACGTTCGGCAGCCGGTGGGCAGCCTCGAAGTTGAACTCGCGAAAGATTTCCATTTACTGAATTCCCAGATACTTGTGCGTCTGGAGAGAGAGAATCCAGCGCGGGTTCTTCATGCAGTAGTCGACCACTGCACGGGTGTTGGCCTCCAAGTCGGGGCCATCCATCGCTTGAAGGCGGAAGAAGCTGAAGTCCAGATCCTCAAACTGGGCAGGGTCACCACCCAGTTGGGGGTAGACCAGCTTCAACTCGTCGCCCTTGGTGACTACGAGTTCGGAGCCGATCTTCGGGCTCACGCACAGCCAGTCGATGCCCTTCGGCGGCACGCGCGTGCCGTTCGACTCGACTGCGACTTCGAAGCCTCGGGCGTGCAGGGCCTCGATGGCTGCTTCATCAAGCTGGAGGAGCGGCTCGCCTCCCGTGGCCACGACGAAGCGGTACTCATCGGACTCGTAAGGCCAGGCCTTCTCAACGGCGTCAGCGAGGTCTTCGGGCGTGGCGAACCTGCCGCCGCCTTCGCCGTCGGTGCCCACGAAGTCGGTGTCGCAGAACTGGCAGATGGCGCGGTGGCGGTCCTTCTCCAGCCCCGTCCACAGGTTGCAGCGTGAGAAGCGGCAGAAGACTGCCGGGCGGCCTGCGTGGCTGCCCTCGCCTTGGAGGGTGTAGAAGATTTCCTTGACCAGATAGGTCATTCTCAGGCGTCCTGGTACTGCACGGGGTCGGTGGAGCCAGCCTCGGCGAAGCCCTTGAGGCGCAGCAGGCAGGTCTCGCAGTGACCGCAAGCGCGCCCCTGCTCGTCGGGGTCGTAGCAGCTAGAGGTGATGGAGTAGTCCACACCCAGGCGCAGGCCCTCGCGCACGATGTCCGCCTTCGACATCTCCATGAGCGGCGAGTGGATCGTGAGCTTCTGCGTGCCTTCGACGCCGGCGCGGGTCGCCAGGTTGGCCATCTTCGCGTAGGCGTCCATGTACTCGGGACGGCAGTCGGGGTAACCGCTGTAATCGACGGCAGTTACACCGGTGAAGATGTCACTGGCGTTGACAGTTTCGGCGAACGCCAGAGCGAACGAGAGGAAGATCGTGTTGCGTGCAGGTACGTAAGTGATCGGCACGCCGCCCTCCCCGGTGTGGTCCAGGGAGTCGTGCTTGGGCACGTCAATGTCGGAGGTCAGCGCGGAGCCACCGAACACTCGCAGGTCAATGTCAGCAATGACGTGCCGTGCAGCGCCCTGCGCCTCGACGACGCGCTTCGCGGCCTCAAGCTCCACGCTGTGGCGCTGCCCGTACCGGAAGCTGAGGGCATACGGCGTGTAGCCCTGATCCTTCGCGATGGCCAGAACCGTGGTCGAGTCCAGACCGCCGCTCAGCAAAACGATCGCCGGACGTTCCATGCCGTACTCCCTAGTTAGCCCTTGTGTACGCGTGCAGCCTAGCGTGATAACTGGCAGGTAGAGTAACCACAGCCAAGTACTAGTTATCGCTGTCGGGAGTCGAGCTGCGTGAGGCAACTATCGCTGGTGGTTACGTGCACCGACCGCAAGGTCGATCAGCCGGACCCAGCTCTGAGTGCCAGAAACCTGCCTCAGGGCAGCGTGAAGCAACGCTCCAGTAACTGGCAGAAGCGCATCCAGACTGCGACCGCACGCGGCGGATCCTCCCTGCCCTCGCTCGCGGAGCTCTACCGCGGTGATCACTGGACCCGATCTCGCCGACTCGTGGCGGCGGCCGCGTCTGCGGGTTACAAGACTCAGCTGTGGGTGGCATCGGCAGGGCTGGGCCTGCAGCCGGTAGAGCCGAAGACGCAGACTGCACCCGCTTATGCGGCAACGTTCAGCACACGGCACGCCGACTCCGTCGCCACCTCTGCGACGGAGAACACTCAGTGGTGGGGGCACCTCCAAGCGGGAACCGGCCGATCCACGCTCCATGAACTCGGTCAGCAAGGCCCGGTACTCATGGTTCTGTCCGAGGTCTACGCGAGCGCCATGGAAGAAGAACTTGTGACCCTTGGGGGTCTCGGAGGTGAGGCGCTGCTCATCGGTGGCTTGCGTGAGATCCCCGGAGTTCACCGAGTCCGGTCCGACGCTGGGCTGAGTCGCGCGCTGGGGGGCACGTTGACGAGCCTGAACGTGCGTATGGCTGCGTCGTGGCTCGAGCACTCCAAGGACGGCATGCTCACCTCACCAGCCACGCAGAAGGCGTGGAGCGAGTGGGCGGCAGCAACCACGAAGCCGGTGAAGTACAACCGAGAGCCCATGTCGGATGAAGACGTGATCGTCTTCATCAAGCGGGAGACAGCGAAGCTGCCAGGCGTCTCACGCACGCGGCTACTGCGGGCCTTGCGTGATGACGGCAAAGCCTGCGAGCAGAGCAGGTTTGCGAATCTATACAAGAAGACCATGGGGGAGCGGTGACAGAAGACGTCATCAGACGCAGGGCACTGCGGATCGAGCAAAATCCGGGCATCCCGCTGTACGTGTTTGCTCTCGAAGCGGGAGAGATCGACCGCGTGGCCGATGTGGCGCGGATCTCTCGGGACGAGGCGGGCAGGCTGTTCGGGTATCAGAGGCCGGAGAAGAAGCAGCACGTAAAGCAGATCCTGGAGTACCTCGACAGCGAGAATGTGCTGTTTCCCAACGGGCTCATCCTCGCCCTTCCCACCTCGGTGCGGTTCAGGGGGAGCCGCGGGCCGAACAGCACGGACGGTCTGTCAACGATCGGGACGTTGGAGATTCCCCTGCCGGATTCGCCAACTGCACCCAGGCCCGCCTTCATCGTGGATGGACAGCAGCGCAGTCTTGCGCTCGCGCGCACTCGGAGGTCCAAACTGCCTATCACGGTGGCCGGCTTCGTGGCTGAGGACATTGAGGTGCAGCGAGACCAGTTCCTCCGCGTTAACACAGTGTCGCCGCTGCCCAGCAACCTGGTGACGGAGCTCCTCCCTGAGGTGCACACCAAACTCCCGACGAAGCTGTCCGCGAAGAAGCTGCCTTCCGTCTTGGCGAACGCGCTGAACCAGGACGCTGATTCTCCCTTCAAGGGACTGATCAAGCAGGCATCAACCACCACGGACAAGCGGTCCAACGCTGTAGTGAAGGACAACAGCCTGATCTCGGCTATTGAGGAATCTCTGAAGCCGTCGGGTGCACTCTTCCCGTACAAGAATCTTTCGAACAGCACAGTCGACACCGCCACGATCCGTAGCATCCTCATCACCTACTGGAGCGCGGTGCGCGACACCTTCCCCGATGCCTGGGGTGTGTCACCGACCAAGAGCCGCCTCATGCACGGTGTGGGTATTCGGTCGATGGGGCGCCTGATGGATCGCGTTATGGACCGGGTGCTGGCTGTCGCGGAACCGGGCTCGCCTGAGGCCTACGAGAGGGCCAAGGCCGAGCTGGCGCTCATCGCCCCCCACTGCCGATGGACCAAGGGGACTTGGCCTGAACTCAACACACCCTGGGACGAACTCCAGAACACACCACGTCACATCAGCACCCTCTCGAACCTTCTGATCCGCATCTACTTCCAGTCGAGGACAAGCGCGTCGTGAAGTTCTACTTCCCTGATAGCCAAGATCAGATCTACCCCAGGTATGACTTCATCAATGATGAGTACCCGGATGAGCGAGTCCGGCAGAGGGACGATCTGTATGCCCATCAGGCGGTGAAGCCGGCGCCCTACGACGGGATACTGGTCAGCAAGGCCATTGTGGACGGGTCTGTTAAGGGGGCAGGGAAGTACAGTGCCCCTCAGAGGGTCCGGCTCTACCGAGATGGCGTGAAGAAGTTTTTCGGGCTACCTGACTCGATGGAAAGCCTCGGTGACTGCGGATCCTTCAACTACATCAATGAAGAGGAGCCCCCGTACAAGGTGGGGGAGGTTCTCCACTACTACACGGAGTGCCGATTCAACTCCGGGGTCAGCATCGACCATGTGATCTTTGGCTATCAGCCTAAGGCCCTTGAAAAGGATGTTGATCCGACGTGGGTGAAGCGTCGAGAGATTTCGCTCAACTTGGCGCATGAGTTCTTCGAGGCTACCAAGAGTCACAATAGCCTGATTGCTGACTCGAAACTGCACCTGGAGCCGGTTGGTGCGGCGCAGGGGTGGAGTCCGGCCAGTTATGCAGACAGTGTCGAACAACTCCAGAAGATGGGCTACAAGCGGATCGCTCTGGGTGGCATGGTCCCGCTGAAGACGCCGGAAATCCTGGCCTGTCTAGAGGAAATCTCTAAAGTCCGCAAGAGCGGTGTTGGGTTCCATCTTCTCGGAATCACCCGTATCGGCAGCATGGAACGTTTCGTCAAATATCACGTAACCAGCTTCGACAGCACATCAGCATTCCGACAAGCCTTCATGGATGAGAAGAACAACTATCACACCGCCGACGGCTCATACCTGGCGATTAGAGTTCCCCAGGTCGACGGGAATCCTACCTTGAAGCGCCTGATCTTGGCGGGCATGGTGTCGCAGTCGGCTGCAATTAAGGCCGAACGCGAATGCCTCAAACTGCTGCGTGCGTTTTCGGCCGATGAGGACTTCGAAGTTCAGGAGGTCATCGACGCCTTGCACTCCTATCACGCCCTCATCGGTGACGAAAAGAAGCTAAAGAAGGTCGAAGACTACAAGGAGACCCTTGTTGACCGTCCTTGGGAGCACTGCCCGTGTGAACTCTGCGAGAAGCACAAGATCGACATGGTCATCTTCCGCGGAACTGAACGCAATAAGCGCCGCGGGTTCCATAACATGACGGTACTCGAAGCCAAGATGCGCAAGCTGCCGCTCAGATAATCGTCCAGATCGCGCATAGCACTCAAAGTAACTTAAACAGGAGATGATGTGGCAGACCGCTACGTTCTAAAGGTTCCCGCCCTCAAGGTGCTCCAAGGCGACAAGGAGATCTACTGCTTCGCTGTCGACGGCAAGAAGCTGGAAGACTTTGCCGCCGTCTCGCGCATCCGTCGCGACAGCCAGAAGAAGCTGCAGGGGTACCAGCGGCCTGAGGTTCAAAGCCACATCCGCTCGATCCGCCGCTACCTTGAGTCCGAGGGGGCGATGCTCCCAAACGCCTTGGTTCTCGGCTTCGATGATCGCGTCACGTTCGAACCCGCGGTCCGCGGCGGAAGCGTGAGCTACTCCATCCCTGGCGAGTTGATCATCCCCGTCGATGAGTCGCAGTCTGACGAAGAGAAGCCGGCTTGGCTCGTGGACGGCCAGCAGCGCAGCGCGGCCATCAGGGACGCTGACCTTGCAGAGTTCCCCGTCGCGGCTGTGGGCTTCATTGCGTCTCAGGAAGAGCAGCGGTCGCAGTTCATCCTGGTCAACTCGACCAAGCCGCTCCCCAAGGGGCTCGTGTACGAACTCCTGCCGGAAACCACCGCCAAGCTGCCGCGCTCGTACGCACGCCGCCAGCTCGCTGCGAAGATCATGGTCATGCTGAACATGGGGGACGGCCCCTTCTGCGGAAGGATCAGCAGCCCCACATCGCCTACCGGCAACATCAAGGACAACAGCATTCTGAGGATGCTGGAGCACAGCATCTACGAGGGCGCCTTGTACAAGTACCGGAACGCCGACGACGGCACCGGGGACGAGGACGCGATGCTGGCGCACCTTCTGGGCTTCTGGACGGCAGTGGAGAAGCTCTTCCCGGATGCGTGGAACAAGCCTCCCAAGGACTCGAGGCTGACCCATGGCGTGGGCATCCAGGCCATGGGCTATGTCATGGACCAACTCACCACGAACGACCGCTTCGACCAGATCAACTGGGACAAGCTCCGCACCACCCTGCGCCGACTCGAGAAGCACGTGGCCTGGACGTCCGGCAAGTGGAAGTTCTCGGATGGCGAGGAACGCAACTGGAACGGCCTTCAGAACACGACCAACGACGTGCGGAAGCTCAGCACCCACCTTCAGGCGCTCGTCAGCAAGTAGCCGAAACGTTGCGGTTCTATCTGGTGGTCTCCCCGAACGTATCGGGGAGACCACCAGCGCGTTAGCGGCCTACAGCAGCCGAGCGAAGACCGGCTACCGCTGCTCGCAGCATGGATGCCGAGCCGCTGCCGTCTGCGTAATGAATGTGCTCGGTACGGGCGTGCTGTGTGATGTAGCCGGTCGCGGCGTGCTTCGCGCAGCGCGTCGCGATAACGATCAAATCAGCGGAGCGTGCCTTCTGCCGAAGCTGAGTACTGCCGACGTAATCGCTAGCCTTTGCTGCGTCCACTGCGGGGGCAAGGTGCTTGATCTCCTCGGCGCAGCGCGTGAGTACGGCATCGTCCAGGGAGTACAGCAGCACCTTCATGGGTGGCAGGTCGGAGAGCGACAGTTCACGCTCGTCGTCGGTGCCGGCCCGTTCTTGCCAGGAGAAGCCGACGCCGAGTTCCCCTGAGAGGCGCTTGGCGAACGCCAAGTCGGCTTCGTTGAGCCGTCCTTGGTGCCGGCAGAGCGGCTCCAGTAGGTTGCATGCGAGCTTGGTGCGAGCGTCCTCGTCCGGGCATGCGACCAAGAACAGCCGGTCGACGAAGTCCAGCGCAATTGATGCCCGTTCAGGTGAGACCCATCGACTGCTGTAGGCGCCGATCTCATCGAGGAGTTCGGCGTAGGTGTGTGCCGAAGGGCCAGTTCGGAGCGCGATCTCTGTGAGGGCCTGGAGCGCGGCGAGGTCGCCGGGGCCGAACCGGTCGAACGCGACCGCGTTCCGGATAAATGCATGGGCGGTCAGACCTGCGGGAGCTACATATCCGTCGGCGTCAATGAACGCTCCAACCGCCCGCCAGGCCTCTTCAGCAGCTTGGTTCTCCAGCCCGTCCAGGAATCCGGCGAGGTCTGCATCATGAACTGCTGGTGGAGACCATGCAGTCCAACTGCGCTGTTCGACAGCCGACTTGCCTGCGCGGCTGCCCGCGGCTACCGCAGCGAGGAAGGCCGGCCAGGAGTCGATGGCTGGCAACGATTCCGACGCGTCGTCTTCAGCAACCTGCGGTACGGGCTCCGCAGCGGCAGGCGGCGTCGCCGCGCCGTCGCCTTCGGCCAGGACGCGTTGAGCGTCGTCCCAGATCAGTGAGGGCAGTTCGTCTACGCGGCCTTTGTTCTGTATGGCTTCGACGAGACGATGCAGCGCAGGTAGGTCCTCAAGGATGGTGGCCGCCATCAGAAGAACCGTGACGGCTTCTGTGCCGAGCTTGCCCGCGTCGGCATCCAGCAAGGCTGGGACGAACCGTCCCCGTTCTTCGAGCCTCGCCTGTGCCGATGGGAGGTCACCTTCTGCGAGGGGCTCCTCCAACGCCGCGTACACGGCGTTCAAGATCGCTTCCTTCACCGGGAGGGGAGGGTTCTGCCGGATGGCGTCGGGCAGTTCAGAGAGTTGGAGGATCTCCTCGCTGCGGCCCAGCCGGTCAAGCCGCTTGATTCTCAAGTTCGTGAGGTTGGCTGCGGTGACACCGCCAGCCGCTGCCAGGTGGTCAAGGACCACGTTCGAGGCGGCCTCGGCGCCCGCGGAGAGGGAAGCGTCGAACTCTGCGAGGAGCCGGCCGATCGGCTTGGACACTCGCCACATCCTGGGAGGACGGCGTGCCTCGGTCCTCTGCATCAACTCCAGTGCCCCGACCAGGTTCCGGCGGTGCTCGAGCGTGCGCCCCGTCTCCAGACGGAATGTGGTCCGATCACCCGCGAAGTCGCGGATGGCCTGCTCGACGGGATCATCAGGGTCCAGCCAGGCGGGCTGGATTCCGACCTGCTCGTCATACGCGATGTACGTCGGGCCAGCGAAGGCGCGGATCAACTCGGCTGTCTTGGCTCGCTCGCCAGGCTCCCGGGAAATGACGTACACGACGAAGCGATCACGGTCCGTATACACGCGCGGAAGGACCGTGGGTGCGTTGTCGCCGCGTCGAATAGCCTCGACGAACGGCAGCGTGCGGTCCTTGTGGCGGTAGTCGGGATCAAGATTGGGCCAGACGCCGTTTCCTGGGCCGAAGAAGCGGTGCAAGAACTCTTCGAGGGCTTCTCGCTGCTGATTCTGGGTCTGGGTCACGAGCCGCTCCTCCATCGCTGTGCCAGGTCCAGCCGCGCCTGGCCAGCATCCGGCCCGCCCACGTTGTAGTGGACCAACTCGTCGTTCTTCGCCATGCCGCGCACCGTGTAGTTCATCGACCCGGTGAGAATCCACTCCTGGCCACACAACGTCTTCTCGTGGACGTCGGGATCGCGCTGGACATGCACACCGTCCAGTTCTGGGGCCTCGATCCGACGCAGGAACGCATCGTTGTGAGGGTCCGGGCGCGTGACCACGTGGACGCGGGCACCGGCTTCAGCGATGCGCAGGAGTGTGTCTGACAGCCGCCAGCCGCTGGGCGGGACGTCACCGAAGAACGCGTCGTAAGTGCCGTAGCTGTTGTCGATGACCTGAACATCCGTGATCCATGGCGAGACCAACCACAAGTCGCTGCTCGGGTTGAGCATCTCCGCCATCAGGGCAGCGGACAGTATCGAGTCGATGCGCAGCCCTGTGCGAGCACCGGTGCGCACGGTTCTGGTCAGATCCTTCACTGGGTTGCCTCCCGCAACTCCACGCGTACGCGGAGCTCATCTCGATGCCTGGAGTAGCCACGGACCTCGCCATGGACGCGCATTACGTCACGGTCCACCGGTATTGCTGGCACTCGGATTAGGGCTTCTGCCAGGGCTTGCGACTGGCCTGCGGGACATACGAGTTCAGCGGCACCGCTGTCGGCCATGGCCTTCTCGTAGGCCGCGACCCAGTCGTTCGCCGTGACACGCACCCTGGGCAGACGGTCGTTGTGAGCCCTGCGCACGAGGAGGCGGTCCAGTACGGGGGCGTCGGCATAGGGCTGGTAGTGCTGGAGATCCTGTGTGCGAGCTTGTCGTCCGCGAGGCCAGAGCATGCTGAAGGCCTGGTCGGCCGTTAGTTGCTTGTTCCCGCCGATGTGCAGTTGCTTGTCGCCGACGGCGAAGGCAATGACGTTCGCGTCGACCTCAACACCGAGCCTCTTCTCCAGTTCCGCCCACGCGTCCACCATAGCGAGAGCCTGCGCGTCAGTGTCTGGTCCGGATCCCGGCCGGAGAAGGCGGGTCGACAATGCTGAAACCGCAGTGCGACGGGGCCGGCCGTCCAACTGCTCCCACGCGGCCAGGAGAGTGTTCAGGGCCTCCTGGCCCGCTTCGGCATCTTCGGCTCCTCGCAATGCGCGCATGGATTCTGCGGCATCTCCTCCAGGCTCTTCGGCCAGGTGACGGAGCAACTGGGTGAGTGTGGCGTCTACGTACTCGTAGTCGCTCGGGGCCAACGCACTGGTGACAAGCGCCCAGAATCGGCGAGGGTCCTCCCCGTAGAAGCGCACCAGGCTCTCTACAACGCCCAGGCCCCCTACGGAGGTCTCGCTGAGCCACACGACAGCAGGGTCGTTGCTGGTGGCACCAGGCGCCACGTCGACGATCAAGTCCCCGTCCTGTGAGTCGGGGCAGGCTCGCTGCGCGGCGACGAGGATCGCCGCGGCCACTGTGTCGCGATAGGCACGCTGAGCCAGGTCTTCAGTCCGGGAAGCGATGTCCGGATCGACGAGGTGTTCCGCCGCACGGTCAACGGCGGCGAGTACTCGTGCGTCGCGCAGCAAGTCCGTGAGCCCGTCGATCAGCCGCGCATTCTCGATGGCGTGGTCGGGGTCGCTGTTGTCGCGGTAGAGGACGCTCAGGATGCGTGCCAGTTCCCCAGTCCACGCGCCGTTTGCGAGTGATCCTCGGATTTCCGCGGGAGTACGAGACCCCTTGAGGCCTTCGAGCGCGAAGGCGGTGAGATAGACCTGGCCAAGCCATGCACGCTGGAACTTGTTCGCGACATCCTCAAGCGCCGGGTCCTCGGCGAAGGTGTACGAGAACGCGAGTGACCGCCACTTGGGAGACGACAGGTACTTCCTGACCGCAGGCTCCGAGGTGTTCAGGGGCCTGAGGAGGATCTGCGCAGCGTCGACACCCAGCCTGAAGCCGAGCGCAGCCGGTTTGCCGTGCAGTTCGTAGGAGATCCTGCGTGTCTCGACTTCCCCGCGCTCGAGCGCCACCTGGCAATTGGCGCCGATGGTCATGCGCCGCATCTCGATGGGATTGCCGGCCGCGTGTGTGGCGAAGCGGACGGCCTGCACGCGCTCGTGCCAGAGCGACGGGTTAGGAATGTCCGCCGGGGCCGGCGGCGCCTCCTCGGACACAACGATCTGAGTACCCCAGATGGGTAGGCCCTGAGAGCGGTCGGAGATTTCCTGGCCTGGTTGCTCCAGCTTCAACTGCGTGGGCCGGAAGACTTGAAGACCTTCCGGTGCGTGACCATCGGGGTGCCAGGTTCCCTCGGGATCGGCGTGCTGCACGATCTGGGTCAGCGGCAGCGCGTTGCTGCCGGCTGGCGGAACTGGGAGCCATGTGCGGTGCTCATCACGGCGGTGCCCGAATCGCCGGCTGACGCGCCCTGGTACGGCCTCACGTAGAGCCCTGGCGATCGGCAACTGCTCCAACGTGTCGTTCGTATTGAACGGCAGGAGCAGTTCGACCTCGGGCAGGTTCAGCGGCTCGAAAAGTGAGCGCGTAATGAACTCGGGGAGGAGGGAGCCTTCCTTCGCTCCCGGATCAATGCGCTGGAACGACCAGTCGCTGTGAAGCCGCCGCAGCGCGGTGGGCACGACGGACAGCAGCAGCGATCGCGGCTGCTCCCACAGCAGGGCCTGGACTTCGTCTGCGCTGATCTGCAGAGCCCTCCCCAGGTGCTGGGCAAGCTCGTCCTGCAGATCAGGCTTATCAAGGATCGCCTGCAGCAGCGAGGTCAGCATGTCGTGACCTTGCCGGTCCTCACTGCGCACCGCATGACCGGTAGGGGCTTTGAGGATCTTTCGGGGGTCGGCCCACAGCTTCTTGGAGCGCAGCTTGCGGCTCGTCCAGTCCAACAGGGCCTGGGTAGCTTGGATCTTGAGTACGAAACGGTTGCCGATCGGCAGGCTTCGTGCAGGTACCTGCGGCGCGAACAGCGTCTCGTACGCCTGATAGGCGAGTCGGTCCCGGCCGTAGTCCGAGAGCGTGACCACAGTGATCGGCCTTGTACCGCGCTCTCGGCCTGCGCGGCCGCGGCGCTGGATGAACGCGGCTGCATCACGGGGTGCCTTGTGCTGGAGCACCAGGCCCACGCGTGGGTCGTTGAAACCGACTTCCAGGGAAGCCGTCGCCACGGTCAGGTTCGCATCGTGATCGACCCCAACGTCCTGAGAGGACGTACGGCCGACATGCAGGTGGTGGAGTTGCAGGGTGGGGTCGAGGTCATGCCCGATCTTCTCGGCGATGTCCCACGACTGACCGTCCAGGTAGCGCGCAGCATGCTCGTTACGTTCTGAGGAACGCAGGCCCGCGAGCACGGGCCTGCGGCCGTTACGGCGGCCTGCCCGGTTCTGCCCACCCTCTGCATCACGCAGGTCGTTGTAGAACCGGTTGGTGACGTCCAGGTCATCCGTGAACAAGAAGCCCGTGGAGCCGTACAGGTATTGCCGCTTGTCCAGGTCGAGCATGCGGCCATGGAGCATGGCCGTTTGGATCGACGTAGACAGCAGGCTTGTTCCCGACACCGGATCGCCGCGGAGCGCCACTGCGTACTCCCGGCCCTCGAACGTCATGTCCTCGTCGGCTGGTTCAATCGGGTCGACATCCGCCGGACGAAGACCGACGAGTTGAGCGAAGAACTTGTCCGCGTCACGAAGGGTCGCAGAGAGACCGACGAACGTCATGGGGCGACGGGCAGCCTCACGCCAGCGGCGCAAGAGCAGTGCCACCTGCGCGCCGTGGAGACCGCTATAGGTGTGGACCTCATCGAGCAGGACCAGGGAGGGAGCAGACTTGCTGCCGCACCAGCCGAGCAGCCACTCCAAATAGCTGTCGCCGCTACAGCGGTTCAGCATCTCCGTAGTGGTGAACAGCAAATCGGGCGGGTTCTTCTTGAGGGATTCCCTAGTGAGCGCCAGACGCCCATCCTTCAAGGTGTAGCCGCACCTGGTGCTGGTGCAGGTCAACTGCTCACGACGTCGCTTGCGGTCCTCGTCGGTCCACTGGAGTTCCCCGGTGCCACAGTCTGGGCAGGGCAGATACGGGCATACGACGCCTTGGGGAGTGCGCTTCCAGGCAGTGGCGAGCCCTGAGTTCGGTTCCAGCCTCCGATCCTGGGCATTCCACGGGGTGTCCCCGTAGAGCGCACCCACTCGGATTGGACGTCGCCGCTTCTCGTGCAGCGCCTGCTCGACGTCGTCAACAGTCCGGATCGACTCTCGCAACTGGTCGCGCAGGAGCTCCTTGCGCGGATAGAGCGCCAGTGTATGAACGCGCTTTGCCTGACCGGGATGCGCGTGTTCCGCCATCGCCGCGAAGGCCGGCAAGTAGAACGACAGCGTCTTGCCGCTACCCGTACCGGCCCCGACGATGATCCCCTTGGACCTCTCAGAGCTGAGCGAGGCGAACACGGAGCGCGTGGCATCCAACTGGAAGCGAGCCAGCTTGCGGCCCTGCACCTGGGCTGCCGCCACATGCTCTTGCACCTCACCCCAGTGAGAAAGCTGAGCGAGTTCGTGGAGAGCGTCCGACGCCGGAATGTTTCGGTCTGGGTAGCGTCGCGGCGCTACATGTAGGCGATAGTCAGCGACGAGGCGCCGCTGATGCTGCCACCAGCCAGGCCGCTCCTCCTGCGCCCAGCCACCCCGGGCAAAGAGCTGTCGGAGCCCAGTCGTGAGCCTGAGCGACTCCGCCAAGCGGGTGCGATACCGCGGCGGCGACGTCACAGGCACCGGCACCTCGAACAGCAAGGCGCGGAGCAGAAACTCCTCCAGCACAGCGTCAGCTGACATGTTGGCCGGAGCCGCCTCGTGACTGTGCAAGAGACTGTCGATGGTCTCTATCACCTCAGCCTGGGAGAGGGCAGTCTCCGTGACACCCCAGGACAGCAAAGGTAGTTCGCGATCTTCCAGGTCATTCAGGAGTTCGTTCGCGAAGCCAACGTCGAGTTGCTCTGTCACGCGCCCGTCCTCTGCAAGGTGATGTGGATGTCCATCTCGAACTGACGCAGAAGCGCAATGTCGCTGTCTGTGATGTCGCGGAGAGTGGGGCTGGGTCGCTTCTCCAGCAACCTAAGAAGTTCCAATAGCTCGCTGGGGGGATCACTCTTGTCGTGCAGGGAATCCGCGAGGAGGGCGTACGTACTGGTGAAGAGGGTGACGTCCGACTTGGACAGGTTCTTGGTAGCCACCGCTTGCCGGAGTTCCTTCTCCCGGTTGCGTGCTGCCTCGCGTTCGTCGCGCGAAAGCATGGGGATCCGGGCCAGGGGAAGTTCAGCGACCTGTGCTGTGGACCAGGTGATCCATGCTGCACCGCTCTCATCCTTGAGATTGCCCGAGAGTTCCTGGACCTTCTTCCTGGCCGTGTTGAAGACTGTGTCACTGGGCAGCCCGTTAAGGGCCTTCCGCTCGAACGCGGTGCGCGCGGTGTCGATGCCTGACAGATCCGGTTTGTGTGTCGCACCCAACCCTGCGAGTTGGTGGCTCAGTTCAACTTGGGCCCTGAGCTCTGTCAGCGCCGAGCGGAGTTCCTTCGAGCGGCTCAGAACCCGAGCCGCCTCCTTCTCCCCGACAGCGCCTGCAGCGATCTGGCGGGCACGGTTTTGCAGCTGTACGGCCTTGTCATACACCGACAAGTTGGTCACCAGTCCTCCCCGTCGTCATCGGCGGACGGGGCAGCCGTGAGCGCCTGCCACTCCACACAGATTTGCCCCACGTCTTCTGCAGCACTGTCACCGGCTGAGCCACTAGACCGGGACTCGGCGCTGGCGAGAGCAGCGTCCAGCCACTCGTCGCTTGCAACGAGTAGTTGCTGAATCGCCATCAAGGAGTCGCCGCGTTCCTCGACGGCGGCGATCACGCGAGCGTTGTGACGCGAGGTGGCGTCGCGTGTCTCGTCGGCTGCCTTGGCCAAGTCGTCCTCGAGGGCGGAGATGGTCTGCCATGTTGCGCCCCCTCCACGTTGCAGTAGCGTCTCAAATTGGCGTGTCTGCTCAGCGGTCAGAGGTAGTCCCACTTCGCGGGCGGCGTTCAGCGCATCGCGCATCGCGGCCATGGTCTGGACGCCGGTGGTGCCTCGGGGGTGACGTCCCCGGATCGAGGCGAGCAATTCCTCGTGGCGGGCGAGTTGCTCCTCGATCAGGGATGGCCAGGATGCAAATCCGGTAACCGCCCGCCGAACCCACTTCGGGAGCTCCGCTACTTCGGCGCCCCAATTCCACGAGGAAGTTGCCTTGTTGAGCAATGGGAGTACTCGTGCGGCATCAACCATGTTCACGCCGCCGAGACCTTGCGCGATCCCCACGGCATGCTGGAGTTGGTTCACGAGTTCTGGCCGTGCCTTGAGATGGCTCCCAAGCGCGTCCACCCACTTCACAGTACGCAGCGGGCTGTCCCCTCGGCGCCACTCTTGGCCATCGTCGAGGGCGGCTGCAATGAGTTGAGCCGCGGGCATGCCTGGTCGTGCTCGGCCTGCCAGTGCCGCCCCGAGCAAAGACGCTCGGAATCCGATGACCAGGTGGTCATCGGAGACCTCCATGTGCCGCTGCAGCCGTGAGGTGAGGTCAGGTTGATGCTTGTCTGCCAGCGTGGCCAACCTGCGAATGTCTTCGGCCCGCGCTGGCAGGTTTCGTTCTGCCCTCAGCAAGCTGTCGAAGAACCAACTGTCCTTAGGCCGGCGGGAGAACGTGATGGGCGCGTTCTCGACCCCGGGTAGGTTCTCCTTTGCGCCCTCGATTGAAACGACCGTTGCCTTGGGCGGCCAGGCCGCCCTCCTGATGTCGGTAACGGCCTGCTCCCGCATCAGCGGTGAGTTCCACAGGTATCGCTGCACCACAGCGGTTGAAACGGCGCTTCGGATCTTGTTGGCGGTTGCTGTGTCCAGCCCTCCATCACGGGTAAGCCACTCGTCAACCGTCTCCAGCATTCGCTGGACTCCGGTGGGGAGTTCGTCTCGCTTGGCCGGCGTGGCTTCAGGCCTCGATGCGCTGGTTCCAGTCTGCCCCGGAGCAGTTGCTGGGGCAGATCGACCAGGTTGGTGCCCGCCGTCCAGCGGCTGTAGCGCGAAGGCATCCAAAATGGTGGGGTGGAGGCTGTTGGCGTGCTCGGGAGCGTCTCCCCAGAACTCGAGAACGAGGTTACGTCGCTCCATCGAGTCTGGGTTGTGATCGTTCTCGGCCACGAAGTTTCGTACATCACGGCTGAGGGGCTTGTCGACCTTGGTTGGTCGGAACCGCTGCCTGAAACTGGGGTCAGGGAATTCCCCTTGCCGAATGGCGCCTGAGTGTTCAGTCAAGACTGGCCGCACGACACTCCCCAGCACGGTGCGCGGGTTGAAGGACCAGGGCTTTTCCTGCGGTGCGGTCGAGTGAACGGCCCGCACCAGAGCAGACTCGTTGAACGGGTATAGGCCGTAACCGTCTGCGGTCGCTCCGAAGGCCTCATGGCACTCTGCCCGCAGGGGGCAATTTGTGCACTTGTTGGGGATGTCGTTCTTGGCGCGCTCCAATGCTTCGCGGCCGACGCGTCCAGCGTTCAGATAGCGGCCAACGAACGAGGCGATCTCTGAGCGCCCCGGCTCCGCTGCGCTGAAGGGGACATCCAGGTGGTAGACGTAGCCGGTGGCGGCCTGCAGGCGGGTCAGGGCTGTCTCTGGCAAGGACTGGAAGTATCCCGTGGTCACAGCCATGAGGCTGCGGATGGGGGCGAGAGTCGTCTTCCCCTCACGGTTGGCGGCTTCCACCACGGCGTCAAGGAGGTCCCGTTGGACACCTTGGATGAGGGCGAAGTCCTCGATCAGCAGAACGATCTCTTTGCCCTGTCGGTGGTACTCCTCCCGCACCTGCTTCATGGCGTCAAGGAGCCGGCCAGCGCCCAGATTGGCAGCACTCTTGATGGCAGCTTCAAGGTGGCTATTGAGCAGGTCTACCGCGATGGATTGAAGGTCGCCTCGGGTGCTGATGGTGCCGAGCAGCTTCTGGGCCATACCCGATGCGGATTGGATGTCGCGGATGTCTAGCGGGAGGTCACTGACACTGAAGCCTTCGGGGCGGTCCGTCTGCCCGGCCTGGCGATTATGAATGAGCTGGTGGGCCAGTTCCGGAACAAACTTCCCCGGCGCGAGCAGCTCGGCGCGGACATGAGGGTCGAGGAGGAGTGCAGCCAACTTGCCGGGGCCCACGAGCATGCGAGCCAGAGGTCGCGACTCTGTATTGGGTGAGGTCGCTTCGAGTGCCTCGCTTAGCTCATTGAGGATGCGCCTCGCCAAGGACTCCTCGTCGATGTCCTCAGTGAACCTGTTGATGTCTTCTTTGAGCTGGGCCAGGTCACTGCTCTCTGCTTTCGCGATGAGCGTGCTGATGACCGCCTTGAGGCTGGTCTTGGACTTCTCGAGGTAGATGACCTCGCGCTCGTCAGCCCCTTCGGCCATCGACGCAAGTCGCTCACGTACCCATCGGACCAGGTGCGACTTGCCCGAGCCTGAGTCGCCAACGATCGGCATGAGCAAGGCGCCGCTGTCCGGGCGGAGCGCCATGAAGTCTTGGAGTACTTCCTCCTCGTTGATCGCCTCACCTTCGAGGAGGAGTTGCCTCTCATCCATGATCCGGGCTCGTTTGATGCGCAGCGGGGCATGGGTAGCCAGGAAGACTTCCCTGGATGGGCTGACCGCCTCGGTGTTGATGGTGGCGGCGGCCACTGCTGGCTCCCAGCAGAGCATTCCGCGGAAGTCAGCCATGGTCGGCCTCCAAGATGGTGATATCGCTGACGGGCCGAGGGCTGGCCGGCCGATCTGGATCGTGCACGTGAAGGATCTGCCGGGCGTCATCGTCGTGGTCCAGGCGGATCCACTTCTCATCGTCGCCGCGGAGCAAGGCGAAGGAGAGAGCCGTGCCTGCCACGTTCTCACCAGGGGTGGGGATCCCGACCGAGAGTGAATGCGAGCCCCCCGGCAGTACAGGCAGGTTCTCGCGCAAAACCTGCAAGGCCTCAACGGCGTTGATGCGCTGTCCCGGTTGCCATAGACCGCTCACTGTGTGCTTCACAGCCACGGTGCAGTCGGGTACCAGTGGGCTGACACCCTCAGTGCGAAAGAGCGGGGCAGCAGCGAAGCCCAGTGCGGGTGCCCAATGGCCAAAACGGTTCCACCGCGTGGCGTTGGTGAAGAGGTTACGGATCTCCGGCCGAAGGAGCTTTCGGTCTTTTCCGTCCGGTTTATCCACGAGATCCTGTGCGGTGAGCCAGTCGATTGCGGGCTCCATAGGATCGTGCATCAGGAACCAGGCAAGCGCACGTGTCAAGTCACGGGGGCCGGTGATTTCGTTGTCAGCTCCCAACTCCTTGTTGAATTCGGCATCGAGGACCGCTCGGCGCAGGATGTAGGTGTAGGTATGAAGGTCATCACTGTTGGCTAGACCCTTGGCTTCGCTGGCAAGGGACAACTCCTTGCTTTCCTTGTCAACGTGCACCAAGCCCAAGTCTTGGAGGGAGCTGAGTGCACTGTCGAAAGGCGGCCTTGGCTTCGCCTCGTCGGCTCCCAGAGGCGGAGGACTGAGCAACGCCCGCGCCTCGTCAAGAGCAATGCTCTTCCCGAGGTAGGTGAGGAGACGCACCACAGCCCACGTCTGTGACGGAATGGCTGCCTCTACGTTCAGGAGCGTCATCAGAGTTCCTCCAAAGCGCGGCGGATCGACAGGTTTGCCGGATGGACATCCACGAGCGGCGTACCTGGACGGTCCGGATGATGCATGGTCCGGGGATGGATCAAGTAGGTCGGCACATCCCACGCGAAGCGCGTCGCAACCTCTGGTCCCAGACTCGCTGTATGAGGAGCCACCATCCAGACCACTGGCCCACGCCAGTTCTCCAGTAGGGCGCCGTCGTCGTCAATGATCACGGTCCGAGTCCGCGCTGTTGTCTGCAGTTGGCCCATGAGGCGGACATCCATGCCTGGCCCTCCGACCACGACCGCTCCGCGGCGAACCAAACTCTCCACCAAACGACCAGCAAGGGCGTGATCATCGGCATCCCGCCACCACAGGCTCAAGCAGTGGCGATCTCCGAAGTACTCGGTCAGAGGCAGACGCCTGTGGTTCTCAACGGCTGGCAACAGAGGGCGTGGCTCCCCTGCGAGTCGATAGAAGCCAGTGGGAGTCAGTTGGGATGTGGCCCGGCAGTGAGGGCAGCCTCGACAGGTGATCCCCGTACGGCGATGCCCTCCGCTGTGGGGGATGCGGTAGTACGCCCCCAGGACATCGCCGATGCATTGATTGCCTCTCAGCGCGGCCTTGAGTTCGCGCAGTGCTGATGTTCGACCCTGTAGCAGCTTTTGCCGCTCATCCTCGAAACGGGCATAGAAGTGACCCTTGCTTCTGGCCTGAGAATCGAGGAGCTCAACTTCTGCGTAGTCATTGGCTGTTACGTAGTACTGCTCTAGGCGCGCCGTCCAATCAACGTCGTGCTCGCCCGTCGCCCTTGTCGGTCGCTGTGGTGGATGAACGGCCACGAGACCGGCACGCACCATGAGGTTGAGGATCCGAATGTTCCATTGCCGGTTCTGTTGGAAGCCCTCATTCATGTCAGGAGGGAAGGAGTCGAGGCTGACACGGTGGTGGTTGTGAACCATGGTCCTGTCATGGAACATCGCTTCCCACCGCTGCCAAGCGCGAGGGGCACCGATGACCACCTCGTCGCTCATGTAATCGGCAATCTCTTCGTCCCCGCGCGTAGTAGCTAGATACGCGATTGAAGGGCTGCCGTCACGTCCCGCTCGGCCGACCTCTTGGTAGTAGCGATCCACTGTTTCAGGTAGGCATGCATGCACGATTGTCTTGACATCGTCGAGGTCAACGCCCAGGCCGAATGCTGAGGTGCCAACGACGATGTCGTATTGAGTCGCCTTCTTGGCGCCTTCCCCTGTCCTACCGCTCCAGCCTTCCAAGGCTTGGCGGCGCTCAGGTTCAGTGGAGTCACCGGTTACGTGAGCTACCCGGTGCAGTCCGTGAGCGTGCAGCCGGCCTGCCCACTCCTGAGCATGTTCTACTTTGGTCGTGTAGACGATCATGGGCTTCGGCAGGTACGAGACGGCTTCGAGGACTGCTGCTTCCCGGGCCTTCTCGCTGCGGCAGGTGTCGATGTAATAGCTCGGCTCATGGCGAAGTTGGGACGCCCACACGATCCTCGCCCGTTGTGGAGAAGCGAACAGCACGTCCAGGGTCTCTACCTGCTGGGCTGTGAGCGTTGCACTCATCGCAACAGTGATGGGCTGGCGACCCGGCGGGGCCTTGCTGAGCCAGATGCGACGGTGGCTTGCCATCGTTTGAAATTCGGTGCGGAAGCTGTTGCCCCATTGCTCGACAAGGTGCGCCTCGTCGATAACGAAGTACTGGAGCAAGCCTGCCTCGGCCGCGTCCTCCAACGGCTTCTTCAAGCTCCCCATGAGCGACTCAGGGGATGTGAAGACAAGCCTCTGACGGCCTGCAGCGATGTCCTCCCTCATCGTCCGTTGAGTTTCGAGTGGGAGCCCGCTGGTATATGCGTATCGGCCCGTGGGACTGTGATTGCCCTGCTGCTCGACGATCTCGAAGGTGCGTCGCTCCAAATCTGCAGCGAGAACACTAGTCGGGACTACGACCACGGATACGCCGCTACCCGTGCTCGACAGGAGGGCGGGCGCCATTGCCACCGCCGTCTTGCCGTGCCCGGTTGGAAGGCAGATGATCGTGGTGCTCCCTGGCTCAGCAAGAGCCACAGCCCTGGCAGCTTGCCGTTGCCCAGTCGACACATAGTGACCGTGATCTCCGCCGAGGGCGGCTGTGAAGAATGGATCGGCTGGATACGACTCCAGTTTGCGACGGTGCGGCGAGTCCAGACCGAGATGGATCTGGCGAAGATCCTCTTGAGCCGCACTGTGGGACACGTCGCCGGTGACCGGCGGATGCCATGGCAGGGCCGTCACATACAAGTGCGAGCCGCCGTTGCGCAGCCCAGTCTGGCAGCGCATCTCCTCCCACTGCTCACGAGAGGGCAAGCGCGGAAGGAGAGGCACGGTAAAGCCGGTCGTGTTCTCTCGAGCTTGCGCTTCAAGGAGGATCTGTCGAGTCAGTGAGGCGATGTCGCGCCACCCGCTGAGTTCGCCGGCCAAGGCATCACGAAGCCTGCGCAGCGTCCCCCTCGCATCGGGGTCCTCAGGTAGCTGCTGAAGGTCACGGTGCTCTGACAGAAACTTGAAGAGAGTGCTAGCACCGGTCCAAGCGTCAGTTGCCACGACGGACCCTCCTGAGCCCCGTCTTCAGCAGGCATGTTGCGGATACGAGCTGAATCCTCGGATCGCTCAGGCCCTGCACCAGCGCCTCCGTGATGGCGACGTCGACCCGGTAGCTCTCTCCGTCTCCCAGGAGCCGACCTGCTGCTCGGCGGGCTTCCGCCTGCACTCGCATTACGGTGAGGCGCTCCCGGCCCAGTTTTTGGGCTTGCTCGCACTTTTTGGCCAGATCGGTTACGTGTCGGAGCTCCGCTCGGGCGATGGTCTCCGCGCCACGAGCAGATGCTTCATAGCCAGGCTGCCCGTCGAACAGGTCCATCAACTCGTGGATGTTTCCAGGGTTGTAATTGTGGTCCCCAGCACCGTAGGGGGCATCGAGCCAGGCCCGGGTGGCTCCGTCGGGCAGCGCCTCGGAGGCCCCAGCCGGCACCCAGACCTTCAGCGTGAAAGACGGGAGGAGTTGCTCAGCCTGGCGCCTCAATGCCTCCTCCGCGTCACGGGGGTTGGCCACGAGAGGCAGCGCCAGCTTGAGCGCCGAGGCGATATCGGCTTCGACGACAAAGTCGAATCCGAAGTAGGGCTCCGGCTCCCCGCGGTAGCTGGCATCAGCGCGCCAGAAGGCTGTCGCCTGGCCGCGGTCGTCGCACCAAACGACGTTCGCGAGCGTGTCGACGAGCGGGTTCCCGATGCGGAACAGGCGAGTGCCGGGCGCCTTCAGGGCTTCGGACCGGCTGAAGGTGCCCGTGGCGGTCTCCGCTGTGAGGCTCTTGCGGTCGTAGAGATGCGGAGAGATGAGGGTCCGTGACCTGATGTCGAACACCTCGCACATGACGCCGTTCAACTTGCGCTCGGTGTGGCGCAGTTTGATTCCCAGAGAGCCATCGCGCCCGGTGAACCCGAGCATGGCCGCACGCGTAGAGCCCCAGTCGGCTTCGAACGTTGCGAGTTGCTCGGCGAAGTCGATGTCGTGGGGGGACGCGTCAAAGACCGTCTCGAGAGTGTCCATCTTGTCGATCTCGCGGCGAGCCTTGTCGAGCTGCTCCTGGACGGTCTCGGTGAAATCGACCAGTCCTTCGGGCCCGTGCTCAAGTGCTTGCGCCCAGACATCAGCAAGCCCCTGCGCGATGGCGTCCTGCAGCGTGGACACCGACTCATTCTCAGCAAAGACCCGGTACCCATGGATGAGCAACGACAGCCATGCCTCGGTGTGGGCCTCGGCGTCCGTGAGTACGAACTGGTTCGGCTTCTGACGCTGCTCGCGGGATTCGACGTAGCGGTCCGTGCGACCGATGCGCTGCTCGAGTTGGTTGGGCGACCACGGCAGCCGCACGTGGATCACCCGCTGGGCAACCTGGAGGTTCAGGCCATCCTCCGCGGAATCGTCCGTGATGAGCACGGCAGCCCCATCCTTGGCGGCGTGCCCTCGCCATGCCGTGATGGCATCTTCAGACGCTTCAGACCCCGCGCTACGGGTGTGCTCGAAGAAGGCGACCTTTGGGAATCGTGTGCGCAGGCGTTCGGTGAGTTTCGATGCGAGTGTTCCTGGGCCGCAGAAGGCGATGGTGCGTCCGCGCCTGCTCAGTGCTGGCAGGAGGGTAGTGATGAGGTCGTCGATTTCGGTGGCCCAGTGACCCTCTGCGATCTGTGATTCAAGGCTTTGCAGACTCTCGGACTCGTGGGGTGCGACGGGTGGGTTCGCGAGGTGGTCCCGCTCGCGGGAGCTCAGGCCAGCACGCTGAGCGGCGTCTTCGTCACGATGGACCCGCCATCGAAGTGCGTCGAGATAGTCGGCGGATGTGCCACCGAGTCGGGACGCGAGCACAGCGAGTGCGAGGGCGTAGGAGTCGCGCTCACGATCAAGGCCCTCATCGAGGAGGTGCCCCCACAACTGTGTCTGCCACTCCAAGAGGTTGTCCGCGGCTGGGCCGTACGACTCGGCTGACAGCCGAGTCGGCTCGGTGCGGCCGCGTACTTCGTATGGGATGCCGGCTGAATCGTCGTTGCGGTTCAGTACACGTGACCTGCGGTGCCTGATGACGCGGCGGTGGAGTCGGTAGGTCTCGCTGATGTGCGCCCGGAGCTCTGTGACTCGTGTTGTGAGTTCTTGCAACTCTGTTCCGTCGCGGAGGTCCCCCTCGGGGTCGAGGAGACCGAGCACGTGGGCCGCAAGCTCGTCGAAGCGCGTGTCTTCCGGGGGCAGCATCGCCTTGATGATGTCGATGGTGGAAGGCAGAAGCGGGTGGAAGTCCGCGTTGAGACCAAGGACGTGGTTTGCCAACTCGGCCCGGTCGTTGTACCGCTGGGCGAATCGTTCTAGGTCACTCCACTTGTACATATCGGCATCAAGCAGGTGCAGGAGCCCCAGGTGCGTGGTGTGGCTCGAAGTGACTGGCGTGGCGGACAGCAGCAGGAGCTTCGATGCGGAGTGGGCCAGTTCGCACAGTGCCCGGTAGGTCGGGTCCGTGTTATCGCGGTCTTGGACCAGTTGGTGGGCTTCGTCGACTACGACGAGATCACTATCGTGGTGGCGCTCCCAGACTTCGGGGCTGTCGTGCGAGATGACCTTTACACGCGGACGGAAGTCATCGGTGAAGAACTTCGTACGCAGTTCGGCCAACCACTGGAGACGCAGCGCATCGGGGACGAGGAAGACGACGCGTGCCTGCGGGTTATCAATCAGAGTCTGTAGGCCCACGTACCCAGCCTCGATTGTCTTGCCGAGCCCTACTTCGTCCGCTAGGAGATACCGCTGGACCGGGTCCGAGAGCACGGTCAGCGCGGCGCGGACTTGATGTGGGTAGATTTCGGCGGCGGCTGCCAGGAAGGCCGGGGTGCTGGCGCTTGCTGCGCGCTGAGCGACCAGGTTGTGCAGCAGGGGGATGCGTGCGTTGTAGAGGTGCCCGGATTCGTTGCCGCCGACAACTAGAACCTGGATTGGGTCGCCTACTGGCTTGTTCCAGCGCACCCGGAGGTCGGCCTCGTAGACTAGATCGTCCAGTTCGGAGTTGGGGTATCGCACGGAATAGTCGTGCGGGGCAGGAGCCCTTCCCACTACGCGGCCATTCTTCCACTCACCGGTGCTGCGGTCGTAGTGGGAGACGCGAGTCTCCGGTTCCAGGCGCACGCGTCGGCAAGCTATTGCGGGCACGGTCTGTGAACCGACTGTGTGCTCGGCCCTGGACTCGAAGAAGTCCACGCGCAGCGAGCCGTCGGTGATCGCGCCTACCCGTCCGATTCCAGGACCTCCCTGGAACTCGACGAGGTGTCCGACTGCGAAGCCCGAAGACATCTTCTGGTCGCCCCCACCTGCTCGTATGACAGTGCTCATGAGCCTAGACGGACCCACTGACAACAACGTCAAAGATGGCGGACATGGATTCGCATAAGCATTCGAGGGTGGCTGGGAGGTGCCGATCTAGCCGCCCACTTGATGAGTGATGTAACGGCATAAGTTCGCTCAAAGCGGACCGATGGAAGGTGCGGGAAAATCGCGACTGCACGTGACGATGGCTGAAACCCTCCACGTGCTCTTGGATCGCCTTCAGGCCGACATGTCCGTCTACCTCTTCTGTACGGTCTCGATCTAGAAGATCCCGACTCTCCAGCCCGAGCAGGAGTCGGAGGTGGGTGCTGACCTGCAGTTTGTCTAATTTCTTGGTGGCTGTCAGTGGCGTGAGCTGTACTGTCTGGGCGCCGCCCGCCTTCGTTCCGCTCAACGCAGGCTGGGCGATTCCTGCCGCACCAAGACAGAAAGAAGATCGTGAAGGTCCCCGCTCCAGCTGGCATAGCCACGCTCGTCGCCTACATCGCCACCATCCCGGCCGCCAACCTGGCCGTCACGCACATCGGAGCCCTGCCCGTCGGCTTCGGCTATGACGCCCCAGCCGGCGTTTACATGGTCGGCCTGGCCCTCGTGCTCCGTGACCTCGCCCGTGAGGCCGCAGGCCGCAAGGCAATCCTCGCGGCGATAGCCATCGGCACCGTCCTCTCCTACTTCCTCGCCGACCCAGCCCTGGCCTTCGCCTCGGCCGCCGCGTTCGCTGTCGCCGAGATGATGGACTTCGCCGTTTACGAGCCGCTCCGCACACGAGGGCTCCTCGTCGCGATGCTCGTCTCGAACGCGGTCGGTCTCCTCGCCGACAGCCTGATCTTCCTCAGGATGGCCTTCGGCTCCTTCGACTACCTGCCGGGCCAGATCCTCGGGAAGGCATGGATGACGCTGGGCGCCGTCGCGGTCCTCGCCCTGCTACGCCGACGGAAGCTCACCACTGCGGAAGCTCTGCCTCGCGCATAGGGCGGCAAGATCGGCAACTGTGGGCGGTTCGTTACCCTTTGACTAAAAGATCATGGGGGGACCGTGGGCAAGTTGCAGAACAAGAAGCTGATCGTCAGCGTCGGCGCGGTGTGCGCCGCCGCCCTGGCCTCGGGTGGCTGGTGGATCGTGTCCCAGAAGGACTCCACCAGCACCTGGGACCGCTCTCTCACCTACGCCGAGCAGACGACGATCCCCGTCGACGGCGGCCGCATCGAGATCGCCTACCAGTCCGTCGACAAGGCATCGTCGAACATCCCTAACTACGGCGACCGCACCTACACGCCCCATATTTCGGTGACGGCGTACAACGACTCCGACGACGCCAAGGACTACACCGTGACGTTCAAGGTGCTTCGTGGCGGCGAGGACGTGAAACCGCACTCCACGTCCGTGACCGTGAAAGGAGTGCCGCCGGACAGCAAGACCCCAGCTCAGTACGAGATCACGCAGAAGAAGCGAGACTCCGACGTCTACGACGACGAGCCAGGCAAGTCCGGTGCCGACCAGGAGGCGTACATCGGCAGTCCCACCGGCGAGGACTTCACCGTGGAGATCCAGTCGGTGAAGGCGGAGAAGCACTATGCCTTGTCCGGGAAGCACTGACCGTCGTCAGGTCAAGCGGCCTGCTGACGATCGCCGGCCTTTGACTCGGTCGGCGTGGTCTGTAGCGC